>JBJMQW010000260.1:0-1987 GCA_045802495.1 Allostellaceae bacterium
ATCTAAGGCATTCCGATCTAAGACATAGACATACCGCTGTCGCGTGGGCCTCCGCCCACGGACAAAGTTCCGTGAGGAAAGCCGCGACTCATTCCTTCTGGCTATCGGAACTTCTGAAATACCTTACGAAGCGAGGGATGAGTTCGTACTCGCGGCGAGACGGGCCCCCGGCTTTCGAGGCTGTAATCGAATCGGCATTTTGCCGGGCTCATGGCAGACGGCGGGAATGCTGAGGATTTCCCGATTTTCCCGGCTTGTGCTTTGGTGGCGAGGGGAAAAAGGGGCATCGGCATGAGCCACGGAGTGCGGGTGATCGGTCCCGATCGGACGCAGCTGCATTGGGACATGGTGGATCTGGAAAGCCAATTGCCAGAGGACCATCGGGCACGCATGGTCTGGGCCTTTGTCGAGGAGCTCGATCTGAGCGCGTTTTATGCCCGGATCAAGGCGCGCGATGACGTGGCGGGGCGACCAGCCACCGATCCGCGGGTGCTGTTGGCGGTGTGGCTGTATGCGACATTGGAGGGGATCGGCTCGGCGCGCGCCATCGACCGGTTGTGCCGGCAGCATGCCGCGTACCGTTGGCTGTGCGGCGGGGCTCCGGTCAATCACGATCTGTTGGCCGAATTCCGGCGCGACAACGGCGCGCGTCTGGATGGCTTGCTGACGCAGAGCCTGACCGGGCTGATCGCCGAGAAGCTGATCACACTCGACGAACTGGCGATCGACGGCACCAAAGTGCGCGCCTACGCCGGCCGTGGCTCGCTGAGCCAGCGCCAGCGACTGCAGAAGATCGAGAAGGCGGTGGCCGACCGCGTCGCAGCGCTGAAGAGCGAACTGGAGAACGACCCCGCGGAGCCGGAGCGGCGGCGTAGGAAGCGAGCCTTGCGAGCGGCCGAGGAGCGGGCCCGGCGGGTCGAGCGGGCGCGGCAGAAGCTGGCCGAATTG
Organism: Allostellaceae bacterium; assembly: GCA_045802495.1. Classification (GTDB taxonomy): domain Bacteria; phylum Pseudomonadota; class Alphaproteobacteria; order ATCC43930; family CGMCC-115725; genus AP-15. Next base: position 949 of record JBJMQW010000260.1, read on the forward strand.
GAGCAGGAGAAGACAGAGCGGACCAAGACGCACGCCAAGGAGGAAGCCAAGAAGGGCGAACCCAAAGTGTCGGTCAGCGATCCCGAGGCGCGCGTGATGCGGCTGGCCGACGGCGCGACGGTGCCGGCGTGGAATGTGCAGGTGGCCACCAGCAACGGCTTCATCGTCGGCATTGATCCCACGGATCGCCGCCGGGACAGCGGATTGGCGCCGGGAATGATCGACAGGATTGTCGAGCACTGCGGTCGGGTGCCGCAACGCGTCTTGGCCGACACCACGGCGATGACTCGGCAGGACATCGTCGGGCTGGCCGAGCGCTATCCCGATGTGACGGTCTACAGCCCGCCGCCACCGGAGCGCACCGACGTCACCGCCGCGATGCTGCGCACGCGGCGCTGTCGGCGCCGCCGCGAGCCGCCGCCGGTGCAGGCGTGGCGCGCCCGCATGGCGAGTGAGGACGGCCGACAAACCTACCGGCGGCGCAAGCTGACCGAGCGCCTGCATGGCATCATCAAAAACCGCGGCATGTCCCGCTTTCTGGTACATGGCCGCGAGAAGGTCCGCGCCGTCTGCCTGCTGCACGCGCTGGCGCTCAATCTGGGCTGGGCCAACACGCTGCGCCGCCGCCTTGCCGCAGCGACCGCCATGGCGATGCCGGCCGCTGCATGACCATAGCGGGCAGATGACCACTACCACTTCAATGACCTCGTCTCCTCCCCACGCCAATCCGTCGCGCCTCACCGGCTCGGCCAATCCCTCTCCCAGCTCTCTACGGTTGAGAGGGTTGCCCAACCACACGCGTCATGCCGAAATGCCGGGATTGGGTTACAGCCTCGAAAGCCGGTGCCCACGGCGGCAGTGGTTCCCGGCCTTCGCCGGGAAAGCGAGGAGGGGGCATCAGCTGAATCATCCGAATGGTTCTGAGCACTAGGAGCGCTTCGCCGGTGAGCTGCGCACCCGCGGCGGCGCCGCTTTAACACCGCTTTCCAGAATGGGTCGATCCGCTCAATGACGGTTCAGCTACCGCTGTGGGACCTCG
>JBJMQW010000261.1:0-3122 GCA_045802495.1 Allostellaceae bacterium
CCTCGGCCGTCTCGACAGGCAACGGCTCGGTGCCGGTCCAGGGGTGCTCGGCGATGTCGAACAGGACCCCTTCGGGACCGTACAGCTTGACCTCGAACCCGCCGACTCTGCCGTCGCCCTGATCCATGTAGTGCCTGCCGCCCAAGGCCTCGACCTTCTTCGAGAATTTCTCGACGTCGTCAACCAGGATGCCGAAATGATGCAAGCCGGTATAGTCGAGACCCTTGCCGATCTGGTCGGTTTTGAACCTCAGGATCGCCAGGTCGATCGTGCCGTCGCTCAAATGATACCCGTAGGCTAGCGGACCGTCGGTCTTGCGGACTTCTTTGAAGTCGAACGCCTTTTTGTAGAACTCGGCCATCGCGTCGGGGTCTTTCGCCGCGATCGCTATGTGTCGAAGCTTAGCCATTTTCTCTCCGTCTACTTTGACGTTACAACGTTACTCGGCTGCCTCTTTAATTTCTGCAGGAAGCGGCTCCGCGCCGGCCCAGGCGTGCTCCGCAATGTCAAACAGAACCCGTTCCGGCCCGTAGAACTTCTTCTCGAAATATCCAGCCTGGTGGCCGCCATGGCCCTGATCGATATAATGCTCGGCGCCGAGATCATCGAGCCTCCTCGAAAATTCCTCGACGTCCTCGACTAGCACGCCGAAGTGATGAATGCCGCGATAATCGAGACCCTTGCCCAGCTGGTCGGTCTTGAATTTCAGGATCGCCATGTTGAGGGTGCCGTCGCTGAGGAACACGCCATCCGCGAGCACCCCGTTGGGCCGTCCGACCTCTTTGAAATCGAAGGCTTTCTTGTAAAAGTCAGCCATCGTCTCCGGGTCTTCCGCGGCGATCGCGATATGACGTAGCTTTGGCATCGGAACCTCCTGATTTTCGTCTGTGGCGCTAACCTACCACGACCGGCCGGACGGATGCCAACACCCGCGCAAGGTTCTTGCCGACGCGCGAAAGCGCTTCCTCCCAAGGGAACAGCCCGAAGCGGTCGAATTCCGGCAGTTGAGCTCCGTTAGGGAGCGTGAAATACGACGAGCAAGTCAATGTCGTCGGATCGGGCAGAGGCTGCGGCAGCCAGGCAAACAGTGCCAGATCCTTGCCGCGCAGATAGGTATGCACACCGAGCTCGACGAGTTGGCGCGGAGGCGCCGCGAGCCCGGTTTCCTCATTCAGCTCGCGAGCCGCCGTCTCGGCGAAGCTCTCGCCCGCCTCGGCGACGCCCTTCGGGATATCCCATCGAGGCGAGCGGGTCGCATGGCCGAGCAGGATGTGATTTCCGTCGGTGACGAGAACCCCGCAGCTCGTCACCCGCGAACTCACGGCCAAGCGTGGCCCCCGAATACGCCCCCGTAGAAGACGCCGCGCTTGTCATTGTCGGAAGCAGTGCTCGTATCGGCGCAGCCGGCTATCGCCAATGACAGCACGATCCCGATAAGAGCGAACCAGCATCTAGCCCCCATCGCCTATCCCCTCCTGGTCTCGTAGCTCGAGACCTCTGTGTGCGAAAGCTGCTTGCCCATTTTGGCCTCCAGCGGCTTTATGCACCCAAGTGACGGAAAATGGAGAGGCAAAGTGGCGGTCGACACTCGCTCGTATCGGCCCATAATCATCGGAAGGCGCGGCGCCGTCGCGGCAAATCATCCGCTCGCCGCTCAGGCGGGGCTGTTGGCCCTGCGGGCGGGCGGCAATGCGGTCGATGCGGCGGTCGCGACGGCCGTAGCGCTGAGTGTCGTCGAGCCGATGATGTCCGGCCTCGGCGGCGACGGCTTCTATCAGGTTTTTGACCAGGCGAGCGGTCGCGCTGTCGTGTTCAACGGGACCGGCCCCGCGCCTTCCGCGGCGACCCCGGAGCGGTATGCCGGCGGCATTCCGCGCATCGGGCCTTTATCGGTGTCGGTGCCGGGCACGGTTGCGGGGCTCGATGCGATGCACCGCCGCTTTGGCCGGCTGCCCTGGCGTGACCTGTTCGCCGAGGCGATCGCCTATGCCCGGGATGGCTTTGGCGCAACGCGCGCTTACAGTCATTTTGCCGAGGAATATCGGCAAACGCTGCTCGTCGATGCGCGCAGCACAGAAACCTTTCTCAGGGGCGGCTCACCGCCGCTCCTCGGCACCGCGATCGTCCAGCCCGAGCTTGCCCGCACTCTTGAGGAGATTGCCGCCGAGGGGGCGGAAACCTTCTATCGGGGGCGTCTTGCCCAGCGCCTATCGACGGCTCTCGAAAGCGCTAGGACGTTGGTTTCGGCCGGCGACCTCGAAGCTTTCGAGGCCGAAGAGCAGGAACCGATCGGTATCGATTACCGTGGTTTTACGGTGCTCGAGGCGCCGCCGAATTCGACCGGCTTCGTATTGCTCGAAGAGCTAAAAATTCTCGAGAATTTCGATCTCGCTGCGATGGGATTGCTGTCGCCCGACGCGGTTCATGTCATGGTCGAGGCAAAAAAGCTCGCCTTTGCCGATCGCGAGCGCTGGGGCACCGATCCGCATTCGCTCGAAGCGCCCTTGGCGGAACTGCTGTCCGCCGAATACGCTGCGCGGCTTGCAGCGTGCATCGACATGCGACATCCAGCGCCGACGCGCAGCATGGCCACTGCCGCGGGAGACACGACGTATTTCTGCACCGCCGACGGCGAGGGCAACGCCGTCTCCGGCGTGCAGAGCATCAACAGCGGCTTTGGTTCCGGCGTCATGGCCGGCGACACCGGCATCCTGCTCAACAACCGTATGGCCTATTGGCACCTCGAGCCCGGCCATCCGAACCGGCTGCAACCGGGGCGCCGGGTGCGCCATACGATGAATCCCCCGTTGGTGCTGAAGGACGGCGTCTTGTGGTGCGTCTTCGGCACCCCCGGTGCCGACAACCAGGTGCAGATCAACCTGCAGGTGCTGACAGCAATGGTCGATTTCGGGCTCGACCCGCAGCAGGCCGCCGAAATGCCGCGGTGGACCTCGAACATTCCCGGCCAATACGCCAATTGGCCGCATGACGGAGAGGACGCGCTGACCGTCGAACGGCGTTTCCCGGAAGCGGCGCGCAGCGAGTTGACGCGTCGTGGCCATCCAGTTCACACGGTCGGCGACCTCGACGGCCCGTGCAGCATCGAGATCATCCGCCGCGAC
>JBJMQW010000262.1:0-27140 GCA_045802495.1 Allostellaceae bacterium
GCAGCCCATTCCGCTGATGCAGCACTCACTCCTGCGAGATACGGAACAGAGGAGCGCGACGGGCGCCGTGGCGGGTGGGTTTGATAAGTTCGATTTCGCCAACCCGTTCGAGGCCGCAGCGCAATAAAACCCTTTGTGAAGCCAGGTTGGTCGGATCGGTGTAGGCGCGAATGATCGCCATGCCGAGGGTTCGCAGCCCGTAATCGATGATGGCGGCGACAGCTTCACGCGCATATCCGTTGCCCCAATGAGGCTGGCCCAGCCAATAGCCGAGCGCGGGTTCCTCGCTGCCGTCGCCGGTACTGCCGTCTAACCCGACGCCGCCGATCAGGCAATCGGTCTCCTTCAACGCAATCGCGAACCGCCGCGGCTGACCGGTTGCGTGGTCTTCCCGTACGCGCCCGATCCACTCCCGCCCGTCCGCTTCGGTATAGGGGTGAGGCACGGAGGAAACCCAACGGGCGATCTCCCAATTGTTGATCAGAGACACCAGATCGACGAGATCGCCAGTCCGTAGCGACCGCATCCGAAGCCGATCGGTTTCGATAACCCCTCCCGTCAAACCCGTGATGCCTACACCTCCGTCTTAGCACCGGCTCGCTCGGTGATGAGTCTATAATGCTCGATGCGGCGGTGCTTTTCGAAATCAAACACGGTGCGCCGCAGGTAATCGCCGAGGTCGAGGTCCAGGTCGAAGGCGATGACCTCGTCGTCCTCGCGCAGCGCGCGGGCGGCGATCTCCCCGGTGGGGGCCACGATGGCCGAGCCGCCGATCATGCCAAACCCGTCTTCGGCACCGCATTTGGCCGCGGCCAGCACCCAGGCGGCGTTCTGATACGCCCCCGCCTGCAACGACAGCAGATGGTGGAACATGCGCAAATGCTCGGCCTCGCGATGGTGGATGTTTTCGATCGGGGTGTTGTAGCCGAGGGCCACGATGTCGACCCCTTGCAGCCCCATCACACGGTAGGTTTCGGGCCAGCGCCGGTCGTTGCAGATGCACATGCCGACAACCGCGTCAAAGGCGCGCCAGACTTTGAAGCCCTCATTACCGACATCGAAATAACGTTTCTCGAGATGCTGGAACGGCGCGTCGGGCAGATGCTCCGAATGGCCGGGCAGATGGATCTTCCGGTAGCGGCCCACGATCCGCCCGTCGCGTTCGACCAGGATCGACGTGTTGTAATGGCGCGGCTGGCCCTTTTCCTCCGTCAGCTCGGCATAGCCGAGATAGAAACCGACCTCTAGGTCCTTCGCCAAATCGAACAACGGCCGGGTCTCGGCGCTCGGCATCTCGCGCTCGAAAAATCGGTCGACCTCCTTCTGGTCGGTCATCCACCAGCGCGGGAAAAAAGTCGTCAGCGCCAGTTCGGGAAAGACGACAAACCGGGCGCCCGCGCCATGCGCCTCGCGCATCATCGCCATCAGGCGTCTTACCACCGAGGCGCGGCTGTCGGCCAAGTGAATGGGCCCCAACTGCGCCACTGCCGCAGTCAATTTGCGCGCCAACGCCGTTCTCCTTCAAAGACCATTAGGGTCATCCATCCTAACGCATACGACCCATTTGTTAATCCCGGACCAGGTCGAGGACAGCGTCACCTTTATGAAGACGATCCGCCAGGCTAGAATGAAACTGCTGCAACCACGCGACCACGTCTTGCGGCGACTGCACCGGCTGAAGTCCGTGCTCCTCGCCGATCAGGTCCATTATCGTCCGCATATTTTGAACTTCGACTCCGCCGAACGGATAATCGAATAATAGGTCGTAGTAGAATTTGAACGAACCCGTTCGGCTGTCCGGCTTCATGCGCAGCCTTTGGATCTTCGCGAGCCAAGTCCGTACTTCGCGCCGGAAGTGAGCCTGCTGTTCGGTTGGGAAGTCGAAACCAACCAGCTTGACGAGGTGCTCGTTCAGCGGATCCTCCAGCCCGATGATGATGTTTTCGACATATTTTCTGGGATATGCCATCTCCAGGGTTTCGTCGGGTTTCATGTCACTCACCATCGGTGGCCGACAGCGCTATTGCCGGAACGGCCCAGATTTAGACGAGCGCCGCACCTTGTTCGGTGACGAAGGCGAGCTCGGCGACAGGCGTCCCTGAGGGTTTGGCCGCCTCCGACAGTGCGCAAGGGAGGAAGGCGCCGCTGCCGCGCGCAGCGGCGAGCGTGCCGTCTTCGACGACGACGCGCCCGCGGCTCAATACCGTCACCGGCCACCCGCGCAGGACGCGGCCCTCGTAGGGGGTATAGCCCACATTGTCGTGCAGCATGTCGGCGGTGATGGTGGTCTCGCGCTGCGGGTCCCAGATCGCGATATCCGCGTCGCTGCCGACGGCAATCGTGCCCTTCTTCGGATAGAGCCCGTAAAGCTTGGCATGGTTGGTAGCCGTGAGCGCGACAAAGGCGTTGAGGCCGAGCCGGCCCTGCTGAACGCCCTCGGAAAACAGCAGCGGCAGACGCAATTCGATACCAGGGACGCCATTGGCGATTTCCTTGAAGGTCGTTCTTTCGCCATGCGGCAGCTTCCCCGAGGCGTCAAAGCGATAGGGCGCGTGGTCTGAGGAGAAGACTTGGAAGGTGCCGTTCTTCAGCCCTGTCCACACCGCCTCTTGCGCAGCGTGGTCGCGCGGGGGCGGGCTGCAGCAGAATTTGGCCCCCTCCATGCCGGGCTTTTCGATGTCGTCGGCGGTCAGAAACAGATATTGCGGGCAGGTCTCGCCGTAGATCTTGAGGCCCTTGGTCTGAGCGCCGCGGATGACCTCGATCGCCTCGGCAGCCGAGACGTGCACCAACAGGATCGGCACGTCGAGCAGTTGCGAGAGCGCAACGGCGCGGTTTGTCGCCTCGCCCTCGGCCACCCGCGCGTGGCTGACCGCGTGATAGCGCGGCGCGCCGAGACCACGCTCCAGCAATCGCGCGGTCAGCCATTTGATCATGTCGTAATTCTCGGCATGGACCATGACGAGCGCGCCTTCACGCCGCGCCACCGCCAAGATGTCGAGCATCTGCCCGTCATTCAGCTGCAGCAGGTCATAGGTCATATACACCTTGAAGGAGGTGTATCCGTCGCGGATCAGCGCCGGCAATTCCTGCCCTATGACCTGTTCGGTCGGGTCGGTGATGATCAGGTGGAAGGCGTAATCTATGACCGCTTTTGGCCGCGCCGCCTCGTGATACTCCTGAACCACTTGGCGCAAGGATTGGCCGCGATGCTGCGCAGCAAACGGGATGACGGTGGTGGTGCCGCCAAAGGCGGCGGCGACAGTGCCGCTGTAAAAATCGTCGGCGCAGACGACCCCGGCGGACGAGCGCTGCTCGATATGGCAATGGCTGTCGATGCCTCCAGGCAGCACCAGCCGACCGCTCGCATCGATCTCGCGAACCCCCGATGCCAGCTGTTTGCCGAGGGTTGCGATGATTCCGTCCTTGATCCCTATGTCGCAAACCGTCGTGTCGGCCGCTGTCGCCACCGTGCCATTGCGGATCACCAGGTCGTAGTCACTCATCCCTCGCCCTCCTCATCGACGAACGACTCCTCTTCTACAAGCAGCCGTTCAGGCGCTACTGTGGTGCATCAAGGGCACCGTGAAAAGAGATCGCCATGACCGCAGCATCACCCCATCGGCCGACCATCGCCGTCACGCGGCACGCCATCGCGGCGGGTCATTACCTGGCGGCGACGGCCGGGTTCGAAATCTTGCAGGCCGGCGGCAATGCGATCGATGCAGGGTGCACGGCCGGGATCGCGCTCGGCGTCCTGCAAAGCGACCTTGTCGATGTCGCGGGCGTCGCCCCGATCATGATCTATCTCGCAGAAAAGCAAGAGGTCGTGACGATCGCCGGCCTCGGTCCCTGGCCGAAGGCGCTCGACCCGAAGCTCTTCATGCGCGAGCACGGCGGCAAGATCCCGAAGGGTGTGCTGCGCACCGTCGTTCCGGCGGCGCCCGACGCCTGGATCACGGCGCTCAGGCGCTATGGCACGATGAGCTTTGGCGATGTCGCATCGGCCGCCATCCGGTTGGCGCGCGACGGCTTTCCGATGTATCCGTTGATGGCCGAAAGCCTCAAGCGGCATGAAGCCGATCACCGCGCATGGCCTTCGACCGCGGCGATCTTTTTGCCCAATGGCCGCCTGCCCGGAACCGGCGAGGTTTTCCGGCAAACCGACCTCGCTGCGTCCTTGCAATACATGGCGGACGAGGAGCGCGCCGCCGCTCACCGCGGTCGCGAGGCAGGGCTCGAAGCAGCCCGCGACGCGTTTTATCGCGGCGACATCGCCCGCAAGATCGTCGCGTTCATGAAGCAGGAAGGCGGGCTCTTGTCGGCGGAGGACCTCGCCGAGTATCGCTCGCCGGTAGGCCCGCCCGAGCGGCGCCGGTTTGGCGATCTCGAGGTCTTCACCTGCGGCGCCTGGTGCCAGGGTCCCGTTCTACTGCAGACCCTCGCATTGCTGGAGGGAACCGATCTCGCCGGTCTCGGCCACAACAGTGCAGATTATATCCATCACACGACCGAGGCCATGAAGCTCGCCTTCGCCGACCGTGAAGCCTATTACGGCGACCCGGCGGTGGTCGAGGTGCCGCTGGCGACGCTGATCTCGTCGGAATACGCCGCCGAGCGCCGCAAGCTGATCCGCCCCGATCGCGCCTTGCCCGAAATGCCCCAGCCCGGCGATCTCGGCCGCGAGGGCGCGCGCTTCCGCGCGAGCCTCGGCGATCCCAATCCCGAACCCGACACCTCTTATGTCTGCGTCGCCGACCGCTACGGGAATCTGTTCTCGGCGACGCCGAGCGATGGTTCCTACGGTTCACCGGTAGTGCCCGGAACCGGCCTGATCCCGTCGAATCGAGGCTCGCAGTCGCGCCCCGACCCCCGCCACCCGGCTGGCGTCGCTCCCGGCAAGCGTCCGCGCCTGACCCCGAACCCGGCGCTGGCAATCAAGGGGCGGGACCAGTTTTTGCCGTTCGGCACACCGGGCGGTGACGTGCAGACGCAAGCGATGTTGCAGGTTCTCTTGAACCTGTTCGTCTTCGGCAACGATGTGCAGTCGGCAATCGAGGCGCCGCGCTTTGCGACCTACAGCTTCCCGTCTTCCTTCGCGCCGTTTGATTATTACCCCGGCCGGCTGGCTATAGAATCCCGCGTCCCCGAGACGGTGATCGCCGAGCTGACGCGGCGCGGCCACGAAATCCAGCGCTGGCCGGACTGGATCTGGACCGCCGGCGCCGTCTGCGCAATCCTCGCCGACCGCCGCCGCGGCGTCCTCGAGGCCGGGGCCGACCCTCGGCGCGCGGCCTACGCGCTCGGATGGTGAAGGCTCCAACCTGGCCTTGCCTGGGCCGACGATCGGCTCCGGCCTGATCGAACACGGGCGAACCCGACGCCGAGCCACGATCGCGCCTTCTCCAAGAACCCTTATCCCTCCATAAAGTGACCGAGCGCCATCAGCGGGCGGATACGGTCGCTGATGATCTTGGTGATCGCGAGCATCGGGGTTGACAGGATCGCGCCGGGAACGCCCCACATCCAGTACCAGAACACCAGCGAAAGGATAACCAGAACCGGGTTGATGGTGAACCGCCGGGCCAGCAGCATCGGGGTCACCGTCTCCCCTTCCACGAGATGAATGAGCAAGTAGAGGCCGGCCGGCAGAAACGCCACCCACAACGAGTCTATGGATAAGAGGCCGACGAGCAGAAACGTCATGACGCCGGCCATCGGGCCCAAGATCGGAATGTAGTTGAGTAGAAAGGCCACCATTCCCCATAGTATGGGATCCTCGACTCCGGAGAGCGCCAAGACCGCACCGGTCGCGACGCCCACGGCCAAGTTCATCATGGTGATCGTAAACAGATAGGCGGATACGTCGCTTTCGATCTGTTTTGAAATGTCGACCGCCTGTCGTTTATCCTTGAACCGCGGTAGAATTTCGACAAGCCGTCTTAAGAACGTGTCACCGCTGACCAGGAGGAAAAAGAGCACAAGCACTGTTTCGAGGATCCCGCTTGCAAAAGACCGAGTGCTGCTAAGCAGATGCTCCAATAGACCAGAGCCTTGGACGGCAACGGGCACGGCTTTAGTTTCTGTGCCAAGTGTCAGACCTTGGGCTTGGTCAACGAGTTTTTGAAGGGCAGCAATTGGTCGACTAAGAAAACTCAGCCGTTCCTGCAATTTGGGTATCCCCTCAGGCAGCTTCTGCGCCCAGTTGGACGCTGGTGCCGACAATATCGTCCCCAGCCCGGCTAACGCGGCAAACAGCAGCAAAATCAAGAATACAGCCGCGACCCCACGAGGTACGCGAACCCGCTCCAATAGGCGCATCCCCGGTGTCAGGGCGAGGCTCAAGACAAAGGCGAGCACAATGGGTAGGACAATCTCGGCAGCTACGTAAAACGACGCAAGCAGCGCGAGCACAAAAAGTCCACCGAGAAAGACCGTATTGATATCGGACGGGATCGGCAGCTCTTGGTCGTCTTCCACAGTATTTTCGGCCGGCGAAGCGGCTGACCCTTGGTCAACTCTTTTTGCGCCGGCGAGTGACTTGATTCTATCTATCGTCGTCATCGACCGTCGCCTCTGTTATGTTGACTGCAATATCAACACTCCCTGTGCAGAGGAGGTTCTATTCTACTCAACAATCTCCCATCGGGTAGTTATCCGCATTTAGGCGGATAGTGCGGCTCGCTCCGAGATGGGCCGCCGTTCCACGCTCGGTTGCTAAGGAGCGATAAAGCGATCGATCTTCCGGTAGCGGAACAGCCACTGCCCCTGAACCTTGATCAATTCGTCCTGATAGGCGCCACCCGAGCCGATTTTTGGACCCTCCGGGCTGTTTTGCACGACCGTCCAGTTGGAGCGCACCCGTGCATTCTCGCCGTCGAGAACTATCGAAACATTGGTCACCAAATGGACAGCGCGCGGCCGCTGCTCGCCTGCCCGCTCTCTGATCCCGCGCGCGAGATCGGCTATCGCGGCCCGGCCGGTCGCCCTGCCGAACGCCGTATCCCAAGTGCCGCTTTCGGTAAAAAGCGCCGCCATTTCGGAAAAGCGTCCGTCGTCGAGCCGAAAACAATATTCCGCAAGGATTTCTCGGATCGCGTCCTTGTCTTCAGCCGCTGTCGACATCTGTTTTTCTCCCGAGCCGCGCCACGCGCGGATCGGATTGTGCGATCATCGAACAATGTCGGGCAAGCACGGCGTACGGCTGACCGAAATGGAAAGAACGGGCCATCGGAGCCAAACGAGGGTGTCGGGTTCGAGGCGGGACCCTGGGTGAGCGGGTAATCGAGTGACTATATCGAGCACCAGACAAGCAGATTTTCATAGCCCGCCGATAGGAGCAGCGCCTTCTTGCCGGATATTCCGCTAAAGCCACCCACGCTTCTTAAAATAGTAATATGGCAACATCGCAGAGATAACCATTAGCACGAGGGCCGCCGGGTAGCCGAACAACCACTTTAATTCAAGCATATGCTCAAAATTGCTAGCTATTAGGGTTGGAGGCAGGAATATAATGGCCGCGACAGAGAAGATCTTGATGATTGCATTCTGTTGGATATTGATCAGCCCGAGCGTTGCATCGAGCAGGAGCGTTACGTTCGACATTACATAGCCGTCATGGTCAAGCAGCGAGATCACGTCGCGAGCGACGGTATCCAGACCCGCTAAGCGTCATCGGAAGTGCCCGCTATTTTCGCCGACTGAAGATAGGGAACGATCCTCGCGAAGCTGTGCAGGCTCTCGCGAACCCGCATTGCAATGTCGCCGTTTCGACCCACGCTTTGCAGGACGGGCCACAGATCGGCCTGGCTTCCTGACCAGTTGGGGGTGAAAATCTCTGTCGACAACGCCTCAAGTTCGTTACTGACCGTTTGCAATATCTCGGCGGCCCTGTCCACGATCGCCTCGATCAGGCCAATCATTACAGCCTCGCCCGACACTAATTTAATCAGCTCTTTTCCGCTCTGACCACAAAAGCACGAAACGGTGTAGGATCACCATATCGTAGAGTTATCAGCTTGTCATCGGCCAATATAAACGTCACGTCAACTAGACGGGCGCGCGTCGTTTCGCCCTTGCTGATAACTCTTGCGGTCATTACCAGAGCGTGTTCGTCCTGATATATCTGACTACTTTCATCAATCGACCTCACTTCCTCGCGCGTTGGAATGTCGACATGAAGGAGCGCCTCGACTGCCTCTTCTTGTTCCTTGGCGGGCTCAAGCAGATCGATCCAAATCCCCTTCGTGAGGTCGCTGGTGTTCTTTGAGCAGTCCAGCTCCTGAAGCAAGCCATCAGACACGCGTAGGCTTTAATTATACGAAATCTCCGTCGATACAATGTACTGCAGGAGCAAGCTCACATTTTCACGGCATCACAGCCGGCGAACCAGACCGCGTCAAAATTCTGCCTGTCGCTGTGTTTCGCATATCGGCCGAGGCAAGCGGAGCTTGGGTTGAACCATGCTTGTTCATCCCCTTTGGAGAGGCCGTCGCGAGATGGAATACGAGCCCTGGCTTAGTCCGGCACGCCAACCGGCGATGGTTGCGGCAGCGTTGTTCGCCAACGAGGTCGCCCGCAAGCGCGCCTAGTGGTGCGAATCTAACGCTTGGTACCCGCAAGCTTTTCCGTCATGCCCGCGAACGAAAGCGGGCACCCGGGCCTGCCCCTGGTGTGAACAGGGGGGCAACTGACCCGGCGCCCTGCGGCCCTGGGCCCCCGCTTTCGCGAGGGCGACGGGGAAGAGACGATGGGAACCAAGTGTTTGGCTGTACCACTAGTTAGCGAGGCCCCGGTTGGCGCAGCGTCCGGGGCCTTCGCCGCCGGGCCTTGCAATTGCCGCCCTGTCCTTCACCTGTTGCGGCCGTCTGTTCGTGCCGCCCGATCATGGCTCCGTCGTGATCCTCCCGACCCGGAGGCCGTGGCCGTGATCTGAAAGATCATTGCGGTTCAGGTCAGATAGGAATGGATGATCTCGATCAGCTCCTCGGCGGCATCCGTCTGGCGTGATCCCACTTCGCTGTCGGACGGCAGCAAATACTCCCGCACGTGTTCTTCTAGGACCTCGGCCGTTGATCGCACCGCGAGCGGCTGTGATCCTCTGAGGCACGTCCGAGCAGCTCGCTTCTCCCTCCAGCGCGCGCTCGACGGCATCCACCTGCCCGCGCAGCCGCCGCACCCGATTGACCAGACCCCGCTTGTCGCGAAGCGGGCGTGGCTCCGAACGCTCCTCATTGTGGCGACCCATGGTTTCCTGAATTCACGCCGAAGCATCTTCCCGGCACCAATGTTTACCCTGCATTCGCCGGATGAAGCGGCGATTTTGAGCCGGCGGTGTCGATTTAGATTAGAATTCCGCTTCTTGTGGCGGAACGAACGGGGCGGTGATGCTGGACCCGACAGGTGAAGTCGATAAGGGTAGCTTTGCGGCTCTACCGCGAGTTGGATGACACGCCGGGCTTGACCGACTCGAGTGCCAATACGCTCGCTGACGCACGCACCGGCAAGAACGTCGTCACCGACTGGCCGGCTTACTGCGTGAATCGGGATTCGGGCGGCTCGGCTATGAGGACGTGAACAACGCCGAGAGACTGTGCCGCGACCCAGCGATGCGCTGGGTGGTGAGCGGCCGGGGATCACTGGATCCGCAGCTTCGGCCCTGCCAAATGGGCAGGTTCGGGACGAAGCGGCTGAGCTGAGCCGAGCCGAAAATCTTGCTGCTCTCGCCGATCTTCCCCGCCAATGGATCGACAAGGCGCACCACCGGCGACCACCGAAGACCATCGTGCTCGAGCTCGATGCGAGCGAGAGCCCGACTTACGGCGACCAGGAGGGCAGCGCCCAGCACCAGCTCAACGGAACCAAACCGGGCGACATCCCGATCTACCAGGCCACCAAGTTCCCGCTGGTGACCAATCTGAAAACCGCGAACGCTCTGGGCCTGACATTCCCTCGCTCGCTGCTCCTGCTTGCCGACGAGGTCATCGAGTGAGACAGCAGCGTGCCGCCGATTGCCGAACACACGTTCTCGTCGCTCGTCGACCAATGCGGTAAAATGCGGAAGGGAGCTTTGAACAGGAGAGCAGAAATGACCGTCGAGCTTAACCACACGATCATCCCGGCGAAGGACAAATGGGCTTCGGCCAAGTTCCTCGCCGACATCTTGAATCTGGAGGCGGGACCGGAATGGGGCCACTTCGTGCCGGTCAAGACCGACAACGGGGTCACTCTCGATTTTGTCGATTCCACGGACTTCAACACGCGACACTTCGCGTTCCTGGTCAGCGAGGTGGAATTCGACGCGGCCCTCGCCCGCATCCGCGCCACCGGCGTCGCCCACTATGCGAATTTCCGCCGCGAGCGGTCGGGCGAGATCAACCATCTCTACGGCGGCCGCGGCGTCTATTTCGACGATCCCAACGGCCACTTGATGGAGCTGATCACCCAGCCCTACGGCCCAATCCCGCAAGGAGGGTGAACGCGGGCGCCGGCAATAGACCGGGCAAGTACGCATCGTCCCGGGCCGAAAGCCGGCGGTTGTACAGTAAATATGGCGCTTTGCTATTTACGCGGGAACCCGCGCACCGCCGCCTGCGGACGACAGTCGAAGCTAAATTGGGCAGAAAGTAATCGAAGAGGCCGGGGAGGTCGCTCTCGACGCCGTGCTGAAGCGCGAGAGCGCCGATCTGGTCTACCACCTGGGTCATACGGCATCGCCCCCGACGCACCTCGAGGACTCCTCGCAAGTAACCGTAAGCGCATTGCTCGTCTCGGCCAACCGCCACGACTCTCGAACAGATTATCGGCCGAATGAGCCTCGAGCCCGTTCGTCACGGCCGTGCACTGGCAGGTTGAACAAGCTGCGGCCGAGAACTGAGGGGACCTTTCAACTCGGCTCAACTCGGGCTTGGCTCGTGTCGAAAAAAGCACCCGTCGCTTCGCTCAGATTCGCGCCGGGCCTCTGATCCCTTTTAGGCGGTAAGCGCTGAGACTGCCTTCGTGCTTGGTGTCAATCGTGATCAGCTCGGTCTCGATGTATCGCCAGAGGCGTTGATGCATGGCCGGACTGAGCAGGATTTCGCCCCCTCCGGCGCCGTCGCAATACCGTGCCGTCCAGTTGGCTGCTTCGCCAATGATTGTCAGCTCCATGCGGTCATTCGACCCGATAAATCCATGCAGCACTTCGCCGCAATGAATCCCGATGCCGATCGCGCAAGTCACCTGGCCGCGGCGCTTGCGCTGCTCGCTCACTTCCGCCATTGCCGCCTGCATTGCCATCGCCGCGCGCAATGCTTTTTCATGCCGAGACGAATCGGGCTCGGGACTGCCAAAGACTGCGAGGATCGCGTCGCCAGTAATTTTGTCGACTGTCCCGTCATGTTTAAAAATTGCTTCGACCAGGGCCGAGAAATAGTCGTTAAGCAAATCCATGACATCGTCGGTATCCATGCCTGCCGTCAGCTTCGTAAAGCCGCGGATATCGGATACGAGAATAACCACTTCCGATCTCTCGCCGCCGAGGCGCAGCCGGCCGTGAGCGGCCCGCGACAGCAGCGTATCGCGGATCTGCGGAGAGAAATTTGTTAATAACCGACCGAGCAACGTCGCATTGCGGCGAAGCTCGGCCTGCAGCTGATTTTGCATGGCGGCCATTGCCGCATAGTGAGCGACCGCAAGCATCAGACGCAAATCGTCGGCGGTAAAGATCGCTCCCCCATCGCTGTTGTCGACACATGCGGCGCCCATTACCTGGCCTTTCCAGATCAGCGGCACATACATCCCGGCTTTGATCCGGTGCAGAAATTGGCTTTGACTGGGGTCGATGCCCTCGCGCCAAATGAAACCCTGGCGCCGCGCCATGGTTCTCGACGCGAGCGTCATGCTGACCGAGGGTTGTCCCGCTGGGACATGCGCCTTCAGCAGAACCTCTCCGCTAGCCTGGTCCTCGAGCAGCAGGGCGCCACGACTCGCAGCAGGAATTATCGCAACGAGCTGTTCGATGATCGTCTGGAACAGCGCATCGAGTTCGGTTTGCTCGCCAAACTGCAGAGGCAATTCGTAAAGGAGAGCGAGCGCCCGCGCACGATCGGGATCAATCGGCCGTCCCGGCTCGAAGACAGGCGCCGCAGCATCGAGCATTTCGGCGATGTCGAGGTGAGCATCATGGGTATCTATCAAGGTCCGGTCGATCGAAGTCCAGCCGGTATCGGGGCTGGATTCGAGCGGGGGGATCTCGACTTCGATCGTGGTGTCGCTGATGCAAATCGTGTGGCCGGGTTCGAGCTGGAGCTTGCCCCTCCCCTTGATCTGTAGCCCGTCGACTTCGGTTCCGTTGGCGCTCCCAAGGTCTTCTATCCAGTAACGACCGTCTGCGATCGAAATGCGTGCATGCGGTCGCGACACCCGCAAATCCGGGCTCAGGTCAATGTCGACATGCACACCGGCGCGCGGTCGACCAAGAACTACTGCATCAACCGTCTGATCGAAGGTCTTCTCGTTGCCTCGGTAGCGATAGCGTATGCGCACGTCTTGCCGTCAGGCTGCTCCCTGCACTCGATATGGATGAACTTCAACGGCGCTGCCAATTCCGACATGTAGTCACCGCGCCTCGCCAACAAAGGTGTTCTGCAGCCCATTCAGTCGCTGGATCGCGTGTTGCGACAGGGGACCCTTGTTGATCGAGCGGGCGGCATATTCGAGGTGCTCGAGCGTCGAGTATCCTACGAGTACGGTTGAGACTGCGTCATTGGCGATCACAAAGCGCAGAGCCGCCTCGATCAGGCTTTCTGCATGGCCTTCGCGAACCAAAGGCTCGAGGCGCCGGGCACGCTCGGCATCCGTGCGATAGCTGCCGCCCGACCCGATCGGCTCGACGGACGGCGAGCCAAGCGGGTGCCGCTCCTCTGTGCCGCTCAACGCGCCAGCAGCCAGCACCCGAATGTTGATGACGCCCATATCGGCGGCTTTCGCGTGGGCCAGCAGATTGCCGTAGTCATGCGCCGGATAGCCAGCAGCGACGGTCGCGCCGGCGCTTGGATTGAGGAGATTGTAGCTGACCTGGGCGCTATCGAAGGCGCGCGCATCGATGACCCTGTGGAGCGCCGGTGTGTCGCCGACCGCCGTAATGCCATAGAAGCGGGTCTTGCCTTGCTCGCGCAACCGCGCGAATGCCGGCGCCACCTCCCCAAGGACAATCTCGGGCGTCAGATCGCTGTCCCGACCCTCCGCGGTGATATGATTGTGCAACTGGAACAGATCGACATGATCGAGCTGGAGCCGCTGCAAGCTTGCCTCCAGCGAGGCGGTCACCGCCGCCGCGATATTCGCGCGATCGCTGGCGGGGACCCGTACCTTGGTGCCGACGAGGATCTCGGGTTTGAGACTTTTGAGAACACGCCCGAGATGGCGCTCGGATTCGCCGTTCCCGTACATCGCGGCGGTGTCGAAGTAATTAATGCCGAGCTCGATCGCCCGCGCGACGGCGCGCTCCTGATCAGCCGCGCTCCCGCGCACCATCAGCCCGCCGACGGCGCCGCATCCAAAACCAAGGACCGACACCTTGAGCCCGGTTCGGCCGAACCTACGTGTGTCCATCGCTTTCTCCATTCCGCGCAGAAATCAAATGCTCCGCGCGATCGGGACTGTCAATCTCGCCAAGATTCTGGTCTGCGCGCTTCGATTCGACGCGGCGCGAGCCAATTCGGCTTGTTCTGTCGTCGCACGGGTCGTCGCAGCGCCTCATTTGGGGGCTTGGCTTTGTTTCAGCGAAGCGAGGCGTAAGATGGCAACCAGCCGGAGGAGAAAGCATGCATGCCTTGTTCCGCGGTGTTGCCGTCATCCCGGTCCTGACTATCGAGCGCCAGGAGGATGCGGTGCCGCTTGCCCGGGCTCTGTTCGACGGCGGGTTGCGACTGATCGAGGTGACGCTCAGGACGCCGGCTGCGCCAGCCGCGATCGAGGCAATCGCAAGAGAACTGCCGGATATTGCGGTCGGCGCCGGGACGGTGCAGCGTCCCGCCGATGTCGTGGAAGCCTGCGCTGCGGGCGCGCGGTTTCTGGTCAGCCCTGGCATGACGGCGGAACTCGCCGCGGCGGCGCTCTCGACGGAGATCCCCTACCTTCCGGGTGTCGCCACACCGTCGGAAGTCATGGCGGCGCGCGATATCGGCATCAGCTTTTTGAAGCTGTTCCCGGCGGAAGCGGTTGGCGGGCTGGCGCTGTTGCGGGCGTTTGCCCAGGTCTTCTCGGGTGTTGTCTTTTGTCCGACGGGCGGTATCGACGAGCACTCGGCGGGAGAATATTTGGCGTTGCCTAACGTGCCGATGGTCGGCGGCTCATGGATGGCCCCAAGAGAAGCCGTCGTGGCGCGAGACTGGGCGGGAATCCGGCGGCTGGCCCAGCGCGCCTCTACGATCGGTCGGCAAACCGCGGCCTGAGCGCCGCTAGCGTCCCTGGAAGTCGGGGAGGCGCCGGTCGGCCATCGCCTTGACGCCCTCCTTGAAATCCTCGGTGCGGCGCAGCCAGTCTTGCTCGACGAGCTCGCGCTCAGTGGCGGCCTCGATCGCATCGCATAATCCGCGACGCAAGGTTTCGCGCGTCGAAACAACCGCGAGCGGCGCCGATTGCGCGATCTCCAGCGCCAGCGCCTGGGCGGCGCTGCGCACTTCGGCGAGCGGCACCAGCATATCGGCCAGTCCGATCCGCACCGCTTCGTCGCCGACGATGCGGCGGCCGGTGTAGAACATCAGCGCCGCCTGCTGAGCGCCGACGATCCGGGGCAGCGTAACGGTGAGGCCGAAACCCGGATGAAACCCTAAGCGGTTGAAGTTCGCGCTGAACCGCGCCTCCTGGCAGGTGATGCGGAAGTCGCCGACCAGCGCCAGCCCCAGCCCTCCTCCGACCGCCGCGCCATGCACCGCCGCGACAATCGGTTTCCGGGTGCGGAATAGACGGATAGCCTCCTTGTAGAGGTGCTGGCCGGCTCCGCTGCGACTCCCTTCGGACACGGTCCCCGTCTCCAGGCGCCGTGAAAAATCGGCGCCGGCGCAGAAGGATCGCCCTTCAGCGGCGAGCACGATCGCCCGGCAGCCGGGATCGGAGTCGAGCCGCTCGAAGGCCTCGCGGATTTCCGCAATCAGCTCTACGCTAAAAAAATTGTGGGGCGGCCGACGCATCTCGACTGTCGCGACATGCCCGTCCTGGCTGACACCGATATCGCTCATTCGGGTTCTCCTCAGGCCTTCCTTTTGACGATCAGCGCATCGACCACGGTGAGGCCCTGTCCTTCGGGATGGACAATGACCGGATTGAGGTCGATCTCTTCGATCAGTTCGGCGTGATCGGCGGCGAAACGCGACAAGGTCACGATCAACTCGGCAAGGGCGGCACGGTCGGCCGGGGGAGCGCCGCGCACGCCGTCGAGCAGAGCCGCCCCCTTCAATTGGCCAAGCAATGACAGCGCCTCGTCATGCCCGACAGGCACCGGGGAAAAGACGACGTCGCGCAGCACTTCGACATGAATGCCGCCAAAGCCGACCATCAAAATCGCGCCGAAACTCGCGTCATGCGTTATTCCGAGGATTACCTCATGACCCGGCGGCGCCATCGCCTGGACCAAAACGCCATTGATGGCAGCCTCGGGATGTGCCGTTTTGGCGGCCGCCACCACGTGCTGATACGCATCGCGAACGCTCGCGTCGCCGACGACGTTCAGCGCAACGGCGCCAGCCTCGGTCTTGTGGGTGATGTCGGGGGACTGAACCTTGAGGGCGACGGGTGCGCCGATTTTGGCTGCGGCAACTGCCGCCTCCTCGGCGCTTGTCACCAATGCCTCGGCCGGGCGCGCCACACCGTAGCGTGCCAATAACGCCTTGGTTTCAGCCTCGATCAGCACCGGGGGGGATGCCGCGAGTGCGCGGCCGACCTCCTCCCGCAGGTCCGGCCGAGTTGCCTCAGCCATTTGGGATCGACGGCGTCGAGCCTGGAACTGGGCGTAGTCCACCAGCGCACGGATTGCCCGGGCGCAGCTCGGCATCGAGGTGTAGCAGGGGATGCCGGCCTCGGCGAAAGCGGCCATCGCGCCCGGTGTCGCGGTCGTGTAGGTCGACAGCAAGATCGGCTGCTCGGTATCGCCGGTGACCGCCGCCAACTCCTCGGCGCGCTGTTTCGCGGTCGCTTCATTAGCAAGCGAGCCGATCAGCAGAATGGTGTCGATCTGTCGCGACTGGCGCACAATCTCGACGAGCTTGGCGTATCCGACTTCGTGGATCGCCTGCGCCGTCCCGTCGACCGGGTTCTGCGCCGACGCGTAGGAGGGCAACAAGGCCATCAGCCGCTGTTGCAAATCCTCCTCCAGCATCGGCAGTTCCAGTCCCTGCGCCGCCAGCAAGTCGGACATCCATACCGCGCTGCCGCCGGAGCCGGTGATGACCGCGACACGGTTGCCGCGCGGCAGTTTGCAAAAAGCGAACGCGGCGGCCATGTCGAGCATGTGGTCGAGATCCTCGCCGCGCAGGATACCGTAGTGGCGGAAGATCGCGTCGTCGACCGCGCCGGAGTGGGCCAAGGCGCCGGTGTGCGAGGCGGCCGCGCGCCGGCCAGCCTCCGAGCGGCCGACCTTGGCGACGATCATCGGCTTGCCTGCCTCGGCCGCCTTATCGGCTACCGCACGGAACCGAGCGGGATCACGGATGCCCTCCAGATAGGCGAGGAAGATGTCGGCGCCTCCGGCGTCGAGCAGCCAGTCGACGTAATCATGCGCTTCCAGACAGGTCTGGTTGCCGGCGCTAGCCTGATAAGTGAACCGCAATTGCCGCGGCCGGCCGCGGCTCAAAAACGCGAAGGTTAACGCGCCGCTCTGGCAGCTGACCGCGATCGCCCGGCTTTTGCGGCTCTCGGGGAACAGGCTCTGCGCCGGATCGTGGAACACCGGGCTGAAGGTCGCCACGAGTGGTTTCAGCGGATTGACGAGGCCCTCCGAATTGGGACCACAGACGATAATGCCGAAGCGGTCGATGACTTCGCGCAAGGCCCTGTCGCGTTCCTGCGCGGCCTCGCCGCGCTCCTCGGCGAAGCCGGAACTGATTACGACCGCGGCGCGCACACCCTTGCGCCCGCATTCCTCGAGCGTCGGAACGACGTAAGCTGCCGGCACGATGACGACGGCGAGGTCGGGTGCCTTCGGCAATTCGGCGACAGTCGCGTAGCTTCTAAGCCCAAACACTTCCGGCGCGCTGCGCGTCACCGGATAGATCTTTCCAGGATAGCCGTGCGCGATCAGGTAATGGGTCGTCCGCCCGCGCAGGGTGTGAGTATCCGCCGAGGCGCCGATGATCGCGACGCTCGCGGGCGAAAACAGCGGCTTTAGGTCGGGCATCGCGCTCAGCGCAACCCGAGACCACGGGCGATGATGCCGCGCAATACTTCCCGGGTGCCGCCTTGGATCGTCAGTTTGGGCGCGATCAAAGTCGTGTAGCGCAAGGCCTCCTCGAACCGGTCGTCATTGCTGTCGGGCTCCGCGTCGCCGGTCTGCGGCGCGAGTAGGCGCACCTTGTCCGGCAGCGCCTGCTCGAAATTGGTCCCGAGATCCTTAACCACGGCAGCTTCGACCGACGGGGTTTTGCCCGCCTGCAGCATGCCGGCAACCGAAAGCGACATCCGCCGCAATGTCGCGAGATGCGCGACCTCCCGCCCGATCCCCTCGGCGAGGCGTTCGCTCGGCGCCTCACCGGCTCGGCGAACCAGTTCGACGAGAGCCGGGAAGGTCTCGATCCAGCGGTCGGGGCCGCTGCGCTCGTAGGCGAGCTCATCGGTCGCCTGCTTCCAGGCCATGTCGACCTCGCCGATCAGGTGCGTATCCGGCAGGAAGGCATCGTCGAACACGACCTCGTTGAAGTCGTGCGAGCCCGTCAGATTGATGATCGGCCGGGTGGTGATGCCGGGGGTCTTCATATCGACAAGAAATTGCGTCAGCCCATGCCGCCGGTTCTCTTTTGTCGGGGGCGACGTGCGCAGCAAAGCGATCATGTAATCGGCTTGGTGCGCATTGCTGGTCCAGATCTTGCGGCCGTTGACCAGCCACCCGCCATCGGTCTTGGTCGCGCGGGTCGAGGCGGCAAACACGTCGGAGCCCGAATTCGGTTCGCTGAGCCCGATGCAGAAGCACAGTTCCCCGCGGGCAATCTGCGGCAGGATCTTCTGGCGTATCTCCTCCTGGCCATAGCGCAGGATCACCGGACCGCTCTGTCTATCGGCAGTCGAATGCGCGCGCGTCGGAGCCCGGGCGGCCAGCATTTCTTCGGTCACGACATAACGCTCGAGATGCGAGCGTTCGTGCCCGCCGTATTTCTTCGGCCAGGTCATGCCGATCCAGCCCTTGGCACCCACCTTGCGGCTGAATTCGCGCGAAAACGAACCCTTGCCGCCATGCGGGGAAAACGTGCCCGCTTCGATCTCCTGGCGCAAAAAGGTCCGGACCTCCTCGCGCAACACCTTGGCTTCAAGGGGCAGCTCGACCGGGTCGAAGCGGAAGCTGAAATTCATCGGGGCCTCACGATCCCTGGGTGATAAAGGGCCACAACTCGTCGGCGCCGCGTTCCGCCACCATCCGCCCGAGGCGCGCAGCCCAGACTGCCTCGTTGCCGAACTCCTCGCGCCACGCCCAAAGCCGCCGCGTCGCGTGATGCAGCGAATGCTCGTAGGTGAAGCCCATGGCGCCGTGCACCTGATGAGCGATTGCGGCGCCGGTTCCGGCCGCCTCGCCGCCGCGAACCTTGGCGATCGCGATTTCGCCGATTGCCATATCCGGCATCGCGCACGCTTCGGCGGCGGCGTCAGCGGCGGCACTTGCCGCAGCCACTTCGCCAGCCAGTGTCGCAAGGTTGTGCTGAACCGCCTGGAATTTGGCGATCTGGCGGCCGAACTGCGAGCGGTCGAGCGCGTATTGCACCGATTGTTCGAGGATCTTTTCGAGAGCGCCGGCCATTTGCTGCAGACGCACCGCCGCTCCGAAGCTGACGAGCCGATCCTGGTCGACAGCGGTTGGGCGTACGGCTATTGGCGCGACGCCGTCGAGAGAGATGTCGTCGCGGGGTTCGCCGGCAAGGCTCGCCGACTGTTTCATGGGCAAGCCCTGAGCCGTGACCAGGGCAACAGCCGCTTCATCCTCTTTGACAATCAGGAGGGCAATGTGTCCGGCGGCGCGGGCGAAGGGCACCCGGCGAGCCCGTCCATTGAGCAAGCCATCGGCAGCGAGGCGGATTTGACCATCGGCATGAACCGGAGCGATTGTAAGCGGACCGCCGGGGACGGCGATGCCCGCGCTCCCGAGGAGCCAACCGGCCATCAAGGTCTCGGCGAGCGGCACCGGCACAGCGAACCGGCCGGCGACACGCAACACGGCAAACCCGTCCGAGAGCGTCGCACCGGCGCCGCCGAGCTCGTCCGGAACCCAAGTCAGCGGCAGTCCTGACTCTTCGAGAGCGTCCCACAGCGCTTTCGGCCACTCACCCTTCTCCGCATCATTGATGGTGGCTGGGTCGCACAGATCCTGGAAAATCCGAGTGGCGGTGTCGACGATGATGTTATCGGTGTTATCGGCCATCCCGCTCCGCTCCGGCGCGCTTGTTCCCATCGATCGTAGAGCAGCCGGGCGGGGACGGAAAGACTTCGCCGATGCTGCGCGCTTACGGTCGGAGCCAACCGGGACGCAGCAACGGCTCAACCCCGTCGATCAGAAATACTCGGCCATGCGATGTCGCGAGACGGACTTTTACGGCCGCCTGATATTCGTCGACCTATACCAACGGCGAGCCGTCGCCGAATCCGGGAACTCGATGATGATGATGCGTTCGGGGAGCGGCCCGCCATCGAGCAGCTCGAGCTTGCCACCACCGGCGATCACGCGACCGCCAAAGCGGGCGATGGTGGCCAGGGCGACCGGCACGTGTGCCCGGTAGGCGGCGGGGTCGGTTATGTGGATGTCACCGACGACGTAGGCGGACATGGCAGCCTCCGATGGGCCTGGAGCGGTGAAGTGTCGCTTAAACGTCGGCACCACCACAACCCAGCCGGAGCGGCTTGAAGACGCTACCGATTTTGCCTAAGAAAGTCGCGCGCGCAGCGTCCGCAGCCGATCACGGAAACGGAAAACCTTGTGCGCTTTAATCGAGATGATCTCCCGCCAATGACCAAGAGACCATGCAACCTGCATTACTATCGCAGCGTATCCGGAGGCCGTGGCACAGATGTCTTTTTCTTTTATCCCGAGAAGGAGCCCATACGAGAGGCAAGCCAACAACCATGCCGAGGCGGGCACGGCCAGCGGCCAATAGAACGGGCCGAGAAACCCAAGGATTGCGATGGGTGCGATAGCCGGCAGGATGAAGTGTCTGATGCGCGTTCTGCCTCCATGGCGAGCAAACGTGTGGGCTCGCCCCCTTCCGTGCTTAACGTACTGGCGAAACAACGAAATTGTACCACTGCGCGGAAAATATGTAATGACTAGGTCATCCGCCAGCCAAATTCTGCCACCGTTCTTGATGAGCCGTCGGTCAAACTCTGCATCCTCGTTGAATTTTAACTCTGCGTCATAGCCCCCAAGGTTACGAAACCACTCCAGATTAAACAGTGCATGATGACCGTGTTCCACCCAGCCCCCCCGGTTGCCGAGCCGGTGCGCCGAGCCACCGGTGCCGAGGAACGAGTTCTGCGCTGCGGCTGCGGCGCGCTTGAAGCATGTGTCGCCGCGGGTGAACATAGGCGTGACGATCGAGTTAGCCCCGGTTTCGACCGCCTTCGCCACCAAGCGGGACGCGTAATCCCTCGGGTATCCGGCGTGCGCATCAAGTCTCACGAGCCAAGTTCGGTTACCCCCGAAGCATTCGACTGCACGATTGACTGAGGCGCTCGTACTCAGGCGCTCAACCGTCGTTAGCATGCGGACGCGAGGATCGGTGGTTCCAATACGCTCGACGATGGTTACGGTATCGTCCGAGCTACCTCCATCGCTGACGACAATGAGAGCCTCGCTACACCGGCGGTCCGCCTGTAGGACATTAATGACGCTCTCGATGTGGTCCTCTTCGTTCAGGCTGGGAATCACAATCAGCACATCGCTGCCCGTGGTGGCGTCGGATCGATCGACCGTCGCGGGTACACCCGTTTGGGCTTTGGTATTCATCCAGATGCCATCTTTCGAAGGGCGATATTAGCCTTGGTACTCTCTAAACTACGTGTGTTTGCTCAGCAACTGAAGGTGTGCTGCAAATACGTCACGCACGCGTGAAGGAAGCTCTCGGCTATCGCCCGCCGCAAGTCACGGCAGAGTTATACGAGACCCTCCTGGACGTACCGGTTTGCTGTCGCGGGGAATGCCGCGGCGTGCGGGGTAGTGTTTGGCACCTTGTGCTATATGGTGGCACGAGAAATCTTGGATCAGGGCGCTTGCCGTTCGAGAGGGCATGCGGTATCGGCGTTTGTCGAGTTTGGGAGAGGTCTCCGTCCTGGGGCTGGGCTGTGCGCGCCTGGGCTCCCTGATGGTCGCTCGCACGCGCCGTGAAAACCTGGCGCTGATTGCGGCCGCGGCGAATGCCGGGATCACTCTGTTTGATACGGCCGACATCTACGGGCAGGGGGAAAGCGAGCGGCTTCTGGGAGAGGCGTTGAAATCCATTGATGCGCTTGTCGTCACAAAGGCGGGGCAAAGATTTCCCTTTGCCAAAAGCATGCTGTTTCCGCTGCGCGGGGCGGCTATGAGCCTTTTTGCATATTCTCCCCGCGCGCGGGCGGCGGCTGTCGCCGCTCGCGCCAAGCGATTGCCGCGAAATTATACGCCGGAATATCTCCGCCGCGCCTTGCTGGGATCATTGCGCCGGTTGCGGCGTGAGCAGGCCGATATATTTCTGCTGCACAGCCCCAGCGCCGAGGATTTGCAGGACGGAGCGGCGCTCGACTGCCTGAGCGCGCTCAAGCAGGAGGGATTGGCCAGATGCATCGGGGTTTCCTGCGACGATCAAGCGACATTGGCCCGTATTGCTTCCGACGAACGGGTTGAGGCGATCGAGGCGCCCTTTGGCCCAAACCGCCAGGACCTGCTGGTTGACCTGAAGCGCGCCGCCGACCGCGGCGCAATCGTGATCGCGCGGGAGATCCTTTCTTGCGACCGGCAATCCCACCGCCCGGCCGTCGAGGCCGCTCTGCCGTTCTGCCTGGCCGAGCAATCAATCTCTGTCGTTCTGATCGGCACCACCAATACGCGTCATTTGGACAGAGCGATACGCGTCATTGGATCAACCTGAATGATCACCGACTCTCCGTCCATTCCGGCCAACACGGAGCTGAAATGTGATTTGTGCATCGTGGGTGCCGGCGCCGCAGGGATAACGCTCGCGCTGCAATTCGTGCGATCAAAATTTTCTGTTCTCGTCCTTGAATCCGGAGGCGAGAAACTGGAAGCTGAGCAGCAGGCGCTAAATAACGGCGAAGTGGTGGATGGGATCCACCCCCCTGCGCATATGTATAGGCAAAGGCGCCTCGGCGGCTCGACGGCGATTTGGGGAGGGCGGTGCGTCCCGCTGGACGAGCAGGATTTTCGGAAGCGCGATCATGTGCCGCTGAGCGGATGGCCCTTCGAGCGGTCTACACTCCAACCGTTTTACGAACGTGCGCAAACTTTGCTGGAGGCGGGGGTGTTCGACTATTCCGCCTCGTCGGCCGTGCGGCGGGGTGATGGATTGGTCCAAGGCTTTCGCGATCCCGATATATCGACGGAAAGCCTGGAGCGGTTCAGCCCACCGACCAATTTCTGGAAGCGGTATCGGACGGAACTCGCTCAATCCGCACCGATCGTCGTCATCAAACGCGCCACATGTTTGCGATTAACGGGCGATCAAGTCGTGACGGCCGTTGAATGCGCCGGCATCGGCGACGAGCGCTTCAAGGTGTGCGCTCGCCTTGTTGTTCTGGCAGTCGGGGGGCTCGAGACGGTCCGCGTGCTTGCGCATTCCGGCTGGGGAAATCATTCCGGCATGTTGGGCCGCACCTATATGTGCCACATCGAGGCCGCGTTGGGACAATTGCGCTTGTCGCCAACGAATCGTGGGGTCCAATTCGGCTTTGAGCGAACGAATGATGGGATCTATTGCAGGAGACGATTTACTTTGCGGCCCGAGAAGCAGGGGACGTTGGGAATCCTCAACGCCGCAATTCGCTTAAATCACGCCGGGGTTGTCGATCCCTCTCATCGTCATCCCGTGCTCTCCGCGATGTACCTAGCCAAGAAGTTCGTCATCCCGGAATATGCGCGGAAATTCACCGTAGTCGAGCACGAGGCCATTCGAACTTCCCAAAATAGTAGAAGACTGTGGCTTGGGCACGTTCGCAATGTTGCGTTCGGTGCGCCGCAGCTTGCCGGCTTCGCTTTGGAGTGGGGGTTTCGGCGTCACCTCGCCTACCGCCGCATTCCTTATGTGGCGCTGCCCAGCGCGGCCGGGATCTATCCGCTCGATTTCAACGGCGAGCAGGCGCCTAACCCCGAAAGCCGCGTATTGCTCGGGCATGAGACCGATCGCTATGGCGTGCCTAGGCTGAAGATCGAATGGCGGGCCTCCGAGCTCGATTGGCTTACACTGTCGAGGATGTTGAGCGAGCTGAAGCGCGCGGTTGAAGGCTCCAACTGTGGAACTATAGAATATGACGATGAGCGACTGGATCACGATGCGCGCTCGAGTGCCATGCCATTGGGCGGTCATCATATTGGCACTGCTCGGATGTCCGAAAGTCCGAGTTCAGGCGTCGTGAACGCCGACGGCCGCGTGCACCATGTGGACAATCTGTATGTCGCGGGTTGCGCGACCTTTCCTACTTGCGGGCAAGCCAACCCAACGTTGACTATCTTGGCGATGGCGCTGCGGTTGGCACAGCATCTTGAGACGAGACTTGGCAGCCGATCCATCTAAACCAGCTGCGGAAGGCCCGCGTTGTCTATGGTTGGCGCGCACGATCCCGCTGCCGTTGAGTTCCGGAGACAATACATACACCGCGCGGCTTGCCCAGGCGCTCGCAGCCGCCGGGGCATCGGTGACGTTTATGGGACTTGCCACCTCGGCCGCGTCGTCACTCTCGCCTGCCGAGGCGTTCGAGAATCGGATCGAGTGGAGCATTGTTCCCGGCCGGCCAAATCCGACGGTGCTTGCTCTGGCCAGCCCATTGCCGTTTGTTGCCGCGCGGTTCGGCACACAGGAATACGCGCAGCGGCTGAAGGTGATGCTCCGCGCACGCAATTTCGATGCGGTTATACTCGATCAATATGGGATGGCGTGGGCAATCGGCCACGTTCAAAGAAGCCGCAGGAACCGCACGAGACCGCTCATCGTGCACATCGCCCATGATTTTGAGACGGAGCTCTCAGCCGATATAGCCCGGGACTTCGTCGGCAATCTGTTTCGCAAAGCCGCTTTGCACGTAAATGCCTGGAAGATAGCAAATGCCGAGCGCAGCCTCGCTTGCGCCGCGGAAATTATCGTGACCCTCACCGGCCGAGACGCCAACAGCCTTGCGCGGCTATCGCCGTTAAGCGCCAAGCTCGTGATACCGCCCGGCTACGACGGGCCGCGTGCGCGCGTCCGGCAAATCGTGCCGTCCACGCCGCGACGTGTCGTCATTGTCGGCGCCTACCGGTGGACACCCAAGCAAATGAATTTATCGGCCTTTCTCGAAGTGGGCGATCCCATCCTGCAAACTGCTGGTATCGGCATTGATGTGGTCGGAGAAATGCCAGAGTCGCTGCGAAGCTACTGGGAAAGCAAAGTCCAAGCAACGCGCTTCCACGGCTTTGTGGAGGATCTCAGCGAGTTCCTTTCCGCACGGCGCGTAGGGCTGGTCATCGAGCAGACAGGCGGCGGATTCAAGCTCAAAACGCTCGACTATATCTTCAATCGGGTGCCGGTTGCGGTGCTAGAAGGCAGCATTGCCGGCTTGCCGTTGACGCCTGGGCTGCACTATTTGTCCTTTGGATCGATGCGCGAGCTCGCGCATGGCGTAGCTGCAGTGATCGACGACATAGAGCAGCTCAATAACCTGCAACAGGCCGCTTACGAAAAATGCAACAACATCTTTGATTGGAGTGACCGCGGCCGAGCTTTTTGCAATGCCATCCGGGAAGCGGTGAACCGATAAACTTGTTGCTGGGCTCGCCGTCTCGAGCGGCTGCGGCCCTGGTTGAAAGCCTACCCTATCTCCTTCCTCAGCTCACAGGGCTGCGAAAACGACAGCGATAGTCAGAGCTTCGCTATCTGCCCTTCTTGAGCCTGGCCGTGATCGGCATCGTCGATGCGGCCATGCTCCCAGGCTTCTCGGTTGTTTCAGCCTGTTCACCCAATCGATAGCGAGAAGCGCCCTGGGTGACATTCCACGCCGCATCGCAGGCCATACGCAGGCTCTCTGTTGCCCAAAACATTACCCACAATAGAATTTGGCTATGTGTTAGAGGTCATCCCCACACCCAAGCCTTTTTGACAATTTTGGCGACCCCGGCAGGATTCGAACCTGCGACCACTCGCTTAGAAGGCGAGTGCTATAAGTTGTCCGGGAGTAGACGGAATTTACTAGCAATCACCCACACTTAGTGAATCCCTGCTTTTACGCTTGATTTAGGCGAGTTGACATGGCTTAGGTTTACTCGAGCTTGCTCCGCGGTGATTGCTAGGTGATTGCTGGCGAACCTCGGGAGCTGCGAGGGGCAGCCCATGAACGTGAAGATCACCAAGCGCGCCGTCGATGCGGTGCAACCGGGCGTCAGCGATATTTTCCTCTGGGATGCCGGCGATGGCGCCATCAAGGGGTTTGGCCTCAAGATCACGCCGGCGAGTTCCAAGGTTTATGTCCTGCAATATCGCATGGGCGGCCGCGGCTCACCGGTGAAGAGGTTCACTATCGGTAAGCATGGCTCACCTTGGACGCCGGACAAGGCTCGAGCAGAGGCTCGGAGGCTGCTGGCCATCGTCGCGACTGGACACGATCCGGCGGCAGAGAAGGCGGACCGCAAGGCTGACATGACTATCTCGGATCTCTGCGACTTTTACGTCGCAGAGGGCTGCGCGACTAAAAAACCACGGTCCCTCGCAGCTGACGGGGCAGAGATCGAAAGACATATCAAACCCCTGATTGGAGCTAAGAGTGCCCGCACGCTCACGCGCGCCGATGTTGAGCGCATGATGCGCGACATCGCTGCCGGAAAGACAGTGGCGAGCGGAGAATCCGGGAAAAAGCGCGGACGGATCAATGTCAGGGGCGGGGAGGGGATGGCGCGAAAGTGCGTGGTGCGAATCGCTGCCATCTACAACTTCGCGATCGCACGCGAGATCTACCAGGCGAACCCTGCGAAAGGGATCAAAAAATATAAAGAGAGGAAAACGGAACGGTTTCTGTCCGCAGTTGAGCTTGCGCGATTAGGTGCCGCCTTTACCGAGGCCGCTCACTCCCAGAAATCGCCGATCGGCATCGCCGCGTTACGGCTTCTGGCTGTCACGGGTTGCCGAAAGGGCGAGGTCCTCAGTCTGCAATGGGACCACGTCGATTTCGAGAATGGCTGCCTTCGCCTGCCGGACAGCAAAACCGGGAAAAAAATTGTCCCGCTCGGCGCCGCGGCTTTGTTGCTGCTGAGTACCATGCCACGTTTCGAAGCGAATCCGTTCGTGCTCCCTGGGAGTCAACGGGACAAGTCCTATGGCGGGATCGAACGACTGTGGAATTGGATTCGCGAGAAGGCGGAGCTGCCGGGGGTCAGAATTCATGACTTACGTCACAGCTACGCGTCGATCGGCGCCGCGGGCGGCGACAGCCTGCTTATCATCGGCACCATCCTCGGGCACAGCAACGCAATAACTACGCAACGCTACGCTCACCTCGCGAATGATCCAGTGAGAGCGGCGGCCGATCGAATTTCGACCACGATTGATATGGCGCTCGGCGGTCAGGGGCAGCGGGGTGGCGCCACCCCGCTGCGACGGGACGCATAACCGATGGATCGGACAGATATTGGTCAGATCAGCAATGCCCCGGGCGCAGCGCCGATCATCCCATTGGTTAATACAGAAGGTGCACTGACGGCCAACGGATATTTCTCCCTCTGGGCAACGCTGTAC
>JBJMQW010000263.1:0-5040 GCA_045802495.1 Allostellaceae bacterium
CAGCATTTCGATCCGCTCGGGCCGACGCACAGATAAAGGCCGCCACCGTCGCCGTAGTAGCCGCGCTCCCTCGCCTTAACAACCGCGAGCGCCGACAATTTCCCGATCACCCGAGCCATCCGCCTAACTCCCATATCCTATACGCCATCCCATACTCATGAGGCGGATTATGGCGGACAGTAGCGAACGTGTAAAGACGAATTGTTCGGGAATCGCCAGGAAATCAGCGGGTTTTTCGGACGGTGGCGAATATGGGAGAACGAGAGAATGGCGGAAGAGGCAGGAGTCGAACCTACCGAGGACGCCTAGCGCCCTCCAACGGGTTTGAAGCCCGCGCGAGTCACCGGACCCGATACTCTTCCGTCGCGCTGTCCTCTGCTGCCGGCGACCATAACATATCGGATCCCTGCAGCATGATGCGGGCGTCGCCGAGGCGGCGCGTCGCCCCCATTTTATCGAGAAATTCGAGTATCTGGATCGTCATGTTGCGGCCGATGCCGGAGCGGTCCTTGAAGGCGGCGGCGGTAAAGGTGCCGTCCGCCGAGGCGCTGGCGAGCTCGCCCGCGATCTCGGCCAGCCGCGCCAACGTCTCGGGCAAAAAGTAGCGGTTGTCAGCCACGCGAGCGACGCGGCCGAGCCGCTCGGCGCGGGCGAGAAAGCGCTCGACGACCTGCGGCTCCAGCGCCAGCGCAGCGGCGATCTCGCGCACCCGTGGCGGGCGCAGATCCTCGGTCGCCAGCAACGGAACAACCCGCTTCCACATCCGTTCGTCGGCTTGCGTCAGCCGAGGCCGGTGCTCGGGCAGGCGCCACACGGCGCCTTGGCGGACGGCACGGCCCGACCTGGCGAGGTCGGACAGCGCAGCATCGAGCGCCACCTCGGGCGCCTCTCCGCGCAGCCGATCGATCACCGCCGGCCGGTTCGGGCCGAGCGCATCAGGCTGAGCCCGGTGCCACGCGCCGAGCGTGTCGACGATTTTGTCGCACAGCGAGGCGAGGTGCTCTTTGGTCACGGCCACGGCGGCGCGGGCGGGCCCGACGCGCAAGAACGCCCCGTTTACGGTCATCAGGTCGAGCTCGGCCGGCGCCAGATTGCGCAAGAGGGCGAATTGCGGCAGCTCGACGGCCCCTTGGGCCGCAAGCACCCGTGCGAGAGCCTCAACCGCATCTGCCGCGGCCAGCGCCTCGAGCACAGCAAGCCGCTTCGGTTGCCGGCGACCGCGCCGTGGCGCAAAAGGATCGACGACCTGCCCCCCTGCCAAAGTGTGCCGGGCTGCGTGGTCGCGCAACACCACGCGGTCGCCGTGCAACGCAGCGATCGGCTGATCGAGATCGACCTGCACGAAACCGGTCTCGCCGGGAGCAAGCGAACGCGAGGCCAGCACGGCAATGCGGCCGACAGCATCGACCGTGCCGAGATGCAAGTGGACGGGCAAGCCGTCGCGCAGCGCCGCCTCCGCAAATCGCGAGGCCCGGAGCCGGAGGTCGATCCGTCTTGCGGGCGCATGCCGCTCGGGTACGGTGAGCCAGTCACCGCGCCGCGGCTCGCGGGCTTCCGGGATGGAGCCCGCCAAATTTACCGCGCAGCGGTCGCTTTGGGACGCAATCTCGATCGGCCGGTTCTGCGAATGCAGACCGCGAACGCGCACCGCGACACCGCTCGGGCTGATCACCAGCTGCTCGCCGACCGCCAAAGTGCCCGCGGTCACCGTGCCCGTCACGACCAGACCGATCCCCGGCAGGGTGAAGGTCCGGTCGATCGGCATGCGGAACAGCCCCGATGGAGGAGCGGCAGCGCGATTCCGCGCTGCAATCCGGGCGCTGTTCTGCAAATGCTCAACCAGCGCCGAGATCCCCGCGCTGGTGCGGCTCGACACCTTGAATATCGGGCTTTCGGCAAAGCCCGCCTCGGTGAGCAGCACCCGCAGCTCAGCCGCCACCGCCTCGGTTCGCTCCGGCTCGACGCGGTCGATCTTGGTGACCACCCCGGTAACCTCACTGAGGCCGATCAGCTCCAGAATGTCGAGATGTTCCAAGGTCTGCGGTCGAGGCCCGTCATCGGCTGCAACAATCAGTAGCACGCGATCGATCGAC
The DNA here is from genome assembly GCA_045802495.1 of Allostellaceae bacterium. Taxonomy (GTDB): domain Bacteria; phylum Pseudomonadota; class Alphaproteobacteria; order ATCC43930; family CGMCC-115725; genus AP-15. The sequence goes on from JBJMQW010000263.1 coordinate 2,094, forward strand.
AGCACGCCGGCGAGCATGTTGGGCAGGAAACGTTCGTGTCCCGGCACGTCGACAAAGCCGATTTCGGTGCCGTCGGGTAGCGTCGCGTAAGCGAAGCCGAGATCGATCGTCAGCCCACGACGCTTCTCCTCCGGCAGGCGGTCGGCGTCGACGCCAGTAATCGCGCGGACGAGCGCGGTCTTGCCGTGATCGATATGGCCGGCCGTCGCCAATATCATTGCCGGGCGCCCGGAAGCTGGGGGAGCTGATCGAGGAATGCCGTCTCGTCTTCGAGGCAGCGCAGGTCGAGCACCACACGGCCGGCTTCGATCCGCCCGATTACCGGTATCGGCAGGCTGCGCAACTCCCCCGCTAATGCCTCGACCGCGGCACCCGAGCGCTGGTCGACGGGCCGTAAGGCAAGAGCTGTGCTCGGGAGCAACGACACCGGCAGTGCGCCGCTGCCGATCTGACTGCGCGTGTCGACCAGCGTCACTTGGGCGACGTCCGTCAGCGCCGTCTCGACAGCCGGAAGCAGCCGCTCTCCCAGCGCCCTGATCTCGTCGACCGGACGCGCTAACAGGCGTAGTGCCGGGAGACGCACCGCAAGCCGGTCGGGGTCGGCGTAGAGCCGGAGCACCGCTTCGAGCGCGGCTAGGCGGATCTTGTCGAGGCGCAACGCCCGTTTGAGCGGATTGCGCGCGAGCCGCCGTACGAGGTCGGCGCGGCCGACCACAAGCCCGGCTTGCGGGCCGCCCAGCAATTTGTCGCCGCTGAACGTCACAAGATCGGCGCCTTGAGCAAGGGACTCCGCTACTGTCGGCTCGTGCGGCAGCCCCCAGCGTGCGAAGTCGACCAGCGAGCCGCTGCCCAAATCTTCGACAAAAGGGATCGCATGCTCATCTGCAAGGGCGGCGAGCCTTGGCCCCGGCACCGCCGCGGTGAAGCCCTCGATCGCGTAGTTGCTGGTATGCGCCTTGAGGATGAGGCCGGTTTGGGGCCCGATCGCCCCCTCGTAGTCCGAGAGATGCGTGCGGTTTGTCGTTCCGACCTCCCGCAGCCGGGTGCCCGCTCGCGCCATGATGTCGGGAAGGCGGAAGGACCCGCCGATTTCGATCAGCTCGCCGCGCGACACGATTGTTTCGCGCCCTTCGGCCAGAGTATTGAGCGCCAGGACCAGTGCGCCGGCATTATTGTTGACGGTGAGCGCCGCCTCGGCCCCGGTCAGCCGGGTCAGCCAGCCGGCAACATGGTCGTCGCGCTCGCCCCGCCGACCGGTCGCGAGGTCGTATTCCAGCGTCGTCGGGTCGCGCATCGCCTCGACGGCCGCAGAAACCGCTCCTTCGGGCAAGGGTGCGCGGCCGAGGTTGGTGTGGAGCACGGTGCCGGTCAGATTGAAGACCCGCCGCTGAGAGGGCCGCATTGTGTGACGCAATGCGGCGGCGCATTCGTCGGCGATCGCGGCGACCGAGCCGCCGCTGCCCGCCTGCCGCCGCGCGTGCAGGGCCGTTCTTACGGCGTCGACAACCAGCGCGTGCCCATATTCTGCGACCAAGGCCACGCCGCGCTCGGACCGCAGCACGGCATCCACGCCGGGGAGACCCGCCCGGATCTCTCGCCCGACCGCGGTCATGACGCTGCCACGGGTTCGGCGACCCTCTCCGCAGCGTCCTTGGCAAGGTGAATTTGGGGCGCTATCCCGTTCGTCCGCTCGACGCGCCCGATGAGAGCCGCGTGATAGCCGAGCTCGCGCAACCGGGCGAGACATGCCGTCGCCCCTTCGGCCGGGAGGCCGGCGAGAAATCCGCCGGCGGTTTGCGGGTCGATCAGCAGCGCAGCCATCGGATCGTCCGGATCCGAACCGTCTCGATCGAGACCGGCCAGCGCGGCGACATTGTCGGCATGCAGCGAGCTGGTGATACCGCGGGCCAGCAATGATAGCGCCCCGTCGAGCGCAGGAATCCTTTCAGGGTCGAGAACAGCATCCACGCCGGAGGCGCGGAGCATCTCCAAGAGATGGCCAAGAAGCCCGAAACCCGTCACATCGGTGCATGCGGTGGCGCGATATTCGAGCAGGCAGGAGGCCGCAGATCCGGACGGCTGAACCATCGTCGCGATCGCCGCCTCGGCGAGGCGGGACGGTATCAGCCCACGCGCCGCCGCGGCGAGGATCACGCCGGTGCCGAGCGGCTTTGTCAGGATCAGCCGGTCACCCGGCCGCAATCCCCCCTTTCGCAAGAGCTTGCCCGGTCGCGGCCGCCCGGTCACCGCAAAGCCGAGGGCGAGCTCGGCACCTTCGGCGCTGTGGCCGCCGACCAGCACGGCCCCGGCCGGCTCCAGCACATCGAGCCCGCCGCGCAGCATGTGGAACAGGTCGTGCTCGACGATCGGCGGGCGCGCTGGAGGCAAGGTCGCGATGGCGAGTGCGGTCTCGGGCGCGCCGCCCATCGCGTAGATGTCGCCAAGCGCGTGGTTGGCCGCGATCCGCCCGAAAAGGTAAGGGTCGTCGACCATGGCGCGGAAAAAATCGACTGTCTGCAAAATCGGCGGCGCTCCCGGGAACGAGATCAGCGCGGCATCATCGGGGCTCTCCAGCCCGATCATCACGGCGCCGCTTGTCGCAGGCTGCAGCCTTTCCATGACGCGGCCGAGCACGGCGGCGGGAACCTTGGCGGCGCAGCCGCCGCAGCGCATCGGCTCCGCTCCGGGCTCGGGCAGCATCTCCGGCAATTCCGTGTAGCGGCGCATCCAGCGCCGATCGATCCATTCCTTCAGTTGCCACAGCCTGCCGCCATGCGCGGCCACTGGCCCGCGGGAGGCGATGGCCATTTCGTCCCCGGTGCCGATCAGCGCGAGGCCACGACGCTGCGGCACGGCGCGCCGAGGCCTCTTGCCGGCGAGCGCGCGCCGCAGATTCCTGGCCAGCGGCGGGCCTTGGCGCACCGCATAGACGCCCGCCTTCTCGCGC
>JBJMQW010000264.1:0-9770 GCA_045802495.1 Allostellaceae bacterium
ACACAGCGGCAGACTTCGTTGACACAACAAGTTCCTTAATTGGAACGTCAAACTGCAACGCCTAGTTTCCATTTCATGTACGAATGAGTCCAAACACTATAAAAACTTCAAATAAAATATGCGAAAGCCAGTCCATGTACAGAACAAACTATGAAGAATGCCTAAGTCGAAGGTTATTTTGACGCCGCCAGAGAGGACTTTAAGGGTCGATATATTTAACCTCCATCCGCAATTTGGTGCAGGCAGAGGTCTTTGAAAGTGAGCTTGATCAATCGAAGGAGTTGCAATCTGCGGGCTATAAAGTGGCGGCGGCCGCCATTGCAGGTGTCGTTCTAGAAACCACGTTTCGGCAGCTTTGTACCGACAGGGGTATTACTTTTGGTAAGCTGGACAAGATGAATGCCAATCTGGCCAAAAGTGGGGCGTACACTGTTCTTGTACAAAAAAGAATAGCCGCTTTGGCGGATATCAGAAATAATGCAGCCCACGCGCGGCGTCCTGATCAGTTCACGGATAGAGATGTTGGCGAGATGATAGATTCCCATTGAGAACTTCGTCTCAACGCAACTGTGGAGACCGGCTACTGCGTCCAGCTCATCCGGTACAAAATTCGGCCCAGGCGGCCATCAACTATCTCCGCTTCTCCAGGAGATCTCCCGGCAGAGTTTCTTGTGCACCCGCGCGAGATCCAAGTTGTACTCCATACCAAATCCGCAATAGCTGGTGCTCGGGGGTCAGGTTCGATCGATGTGTCGCGTCGAGGATGGCGGCCGATCAAGGCGGCCAGCGTTCGAGGGGCTCACTGATCAACTGCATGACCTTCAAGACCTAGCCGGTCGCGCGCCCGGGTATCTGGTTTCGCTGATAACCGGCCCTGCTCTGAGAGGGGACTGCACGCCCATGACCGATCAGCATGCTTACGAAACGGCCGAGCACGAGGCCAATGTGAGAGCCGCCGAGCGCGCCCACGATCAACAGAATGAGGCCCGTGACAAGGCGAACGAAGGGCGATGCGCGACGACGCACAGGTGGCAATCCGCGTACTTCTGGCGGTCAATGGAGGCGCCGCCATCGCTGTTTTTGCGTTTATTGGCAATCTCGCATCGAAGACCGGCTTTTAATTCTCTCATCCGCACGGAATAATTTCAAGTTTACTGTGATTTATCGCAGGCTCGGGGAGTACAATACTTACTGCGTTCTGCGACCATTTAACAAACTACTGTCATGCCGCTGCCTTCGCCTACGCTGCACGCACGTGGGAGCATCCGTACATCGAGGAAACAAAGGCGACACGAGGCTATCGGATAGCGGGCATGGGTTTTCATGTCATCGGGTTGCTGGCCGCTCTCGCCGGCTTGGTCCTCTTTGTGGTCGGTATGTAAGCGTAATTGCCGGCGAACGGTGGCCGAGGCGTCGGCTTACAGTCACGATATCTACACCGGCCGCGATCAACGCCGATGCATGGGAATGCCGCAATCCATGGAACATGACCTTGGGAAGGTTCCTGTCGCGGACCAGGTTTCCCCAATCGCGGCTCAATTTGTCGGGCGGATATGGCGAACCGTCGGGTAGGGTGAACACAAGGTCATCTGGACGGAGGCGGGCAGTTACCGATCATTGGTCAGGACTGGCCGCCTCACCTATCCAGCGCTGCTTCCCCAGCCCACACCATCGACAAAAGCCCAGCTGAAAGTGATAGAGCTGATACCGCGACCATGGTCGCCCCACCTTGCGCCCAATATGCAATTCGACGTTCCACGCCATCGAATGCATCCCGACACGACACAGCCAGCGACCACCTTCCCGGCGATTGACTGCCCGAGCCATTAACCTCTTTAGCTGGTCGACTTGCTGGTTCGCTCCAAAGGACAGCGCTATAGTTGCCGCATAGGGAACGTGGATTCCGAGCCGCAACAACGAATTTAGCGGAACCATGTCGGCTCGCCTCCCACATTTTGAGCGCCTTGGCTGGTGCTAATTCGAATTATAGTCAGCAAGCCGAACGTTCAATTGCCGTTCAAATTATACGCCATTCCCCCTATATCCATCCCCTCACTCAAAGGGCGGGATCGCAGATCAACGGGCGGGCAACGTCCCGGCCGCGCTGGCATGGAACGGAAGCACATCGCCGCCATCCCGCTGGGGGCTTTTTACACTCAACTGTGATCAGCTCGACGGGAAATGGCGCAAATCTCATCTGCAGGGCGGCCCCAACTCGGGCAAGTTACTATCGCGCCTTTATGCCCGCACCGCGTGCAGCGCGCCGAGCGCCGCAGCACATCGCTAGATACGTCCGCGCCCCATCGAATAATCAGCGGCGCGAGTGCGATCGGCCGATAATGACGGCATGCGGGACCGTTGAGCCAGTGCCACGGTGTGCCCTGCCGGATCTCGCCTAGCGTTGAGATAGGCGGGGGGTGATCTCGATCGCCTAACCAAGCCAACCGAACCTCGCCCATGTTCGTTATTCGTTCTAGCTTCCGGCAGCTAGGAGAGTCAATTTGACGCGAGGAAGGCTCGCAACCAACGCATGGCATCGGCGTTGACGCGCTTATACAGCAATGTGAGTTCCAAAAATGGCCGACCGCGAATTGATCGCCGCCGTCTTGACCGCAGGAATGCTGCCGACCCTGGGAATTCCGCGAAGCCGCGTCGATGGCGGCCGCGGGCGAATACCTTACGCTGAGGCCCGGACCGTCCAGTGCGCCGTTGACCACGCCGTAGGCCTTTATCGATTGGTTCTAGACGGGTTTGAAGCAGATCCGTTTTTTACGGGGGAAACTGGCCGTCAACCGAAAGCGCCAGCCGGCGCGACGAGGAATGCGGACCAAGCGGGCCACTCCGACGGAGAAACGGTACTGCGTTGGAAACACCGCGAGCGGGAAGCTATCGATCGCACTTAAAGGCTGATTTCAGCCTCTGCGTCTTCTTCCCCGCACGAACCGCGGCGGTTCATAGACCTTCAACGGCTGCGGCGTCTCGCGTACCGGCGGCGGATCGAGCCTGTCGAAGATGCGTTGCAAGGTCTGGATGCGAGGCGAAAGCGGTTATCGATCGCCGTCGATTTTGCCTCTTAGCAGCCGCTTTAGAGCGGCGGCTTTGTCGTCGGAAAGATCAGGTGCATTACATTCAGATGAGGCGCTTAACCAATTGCCGCGAGGCCACAAGCAAGTGGACAGGGTTGTCCGGGCTGGGCTAGTGAGGGCTGCTGCGACGAAGATCGTCCTCAACTAGATCGGCCGGGCCACAGCTTAAGGGAATTGCCATGCACATCATCTGGACGATCATCATTGGGTTCATCGCAGGTGTGATCGCGAAGTTTATCACGCCTGGCAAGAACGAACCGTCCGGATTCATCCTCACAACAATTCTCGGAATAGTAGGAGCCTTTGTAGCCACTTATCTAGGCCAAGCGATAGGCTGGTATCGGGCGGACGAAGGCGCTGGCCTAATCGGAGCAGTTGTCGGCGCGGTAATTATCTTGCTGATCTGGGGATTCATTGCTGGCCGCCGCAGCTCGTCGCCTTAGCGAAACCCATTTCCGCGGTTGGAGATTTCGTCTTGATCTCCCCGGCCAGGGCTCGATCGTCGCTGCCTAGGAATGCGGCGCGTCTGTTTCCGTCGGGAGCCGGCCTTGCGGTGTGTATTTATCGACAGCGTCGGGGAGTTCGCGGGACAGCCTGGTGAGCAGTTCTGCCGGGGACAATCCTGTTTGCTTCGACAAGGTTTCTAACACCTCGGGGCCGATCGCCTGTTCGAGCTGGGGCGGGGTGACGGGTTTGTTGGGGCCGGTTCCGACCCAGGATTCCGCAGTTTCGCCATGGCCGCTCTGCTTAAAGCGGTCCACGAGTTCGCCGAGTCCGCCGCTCAGGAGCCCGCCGGCACTGACACCGCCGAGGCTCTCGCTCAGCTGGCGGAGGAAGCCGCTGATGCCGGTTTGCCCGGTGCCTCCGGAGCTACCTTGTCCGATGCCGCCAAGGAATTCGGCGATCTTGTCCCTATGCTGATAGCCCGCGACCGCGAGCAGGCCCAGGAGGGCCGTCATGGATGGGAATCCGCGGCTCATTGCGTTGCTCCTTTGCTGATCATGGGAAACAGGGACCCCAAGACGTAGGTTCCTACCCAGCGGGGGAGACGAACGGCCGCGCGCCATCCGGTACGCCGATCGCGAATACGGCGAGTTTGACGAGATTGGTCCGATGGCGTTCCCGCAGCCCCAGCGCCGTTAGAGATAGCAGCCGCCCTCGACCGCCCCTTCGGCAAACCGAGCATTCTGCCAAAGCCAAGCCGAGCACCCGACCGCCTCGCCCGACGATAAAAGAAAATCAGTGGGCGGTCAGCAAGGATGGGCCGATGGCGACCAGCAGTTTCTCGCGAGTGTGAAACACTTCACACTCTGGATGATCTCCGATGCTCTAAACTTCTCGGATAGTGGTATCGCGTGATATTGCGGTTTACCTCGAATCCCGCGGGTTGCAGGAGGGTACGGCGATGACAAGCTGGCGTCGCGTGCGTTTGTTGTTGACAGCCTTGATTGCCGCGGGAGCCTTCACTAGCCAGGCTGCGGTAGCACAAGTCAGCAGGGCAGAGGGCGAAAAGTGGGGAGACGAGTGCATCCGCACCGCCGGACCCGGACGTTTCGGACCCGGACCTTCGCTTCCAGCGATGAAAAGATGCTGCGACGAACAAGCCCAACAAAATAATCAAGCCTGCAAGGACGAGCCGACCGCTCCCGTTTGTGTAAATACCGCAAATATATGCAAGGAAATGGTCACGTGCGACTGGACGCTCGACCAGTGCAAGATTAAGATAATGGAGACCGATAAAGATTGCTCGACGCCCGAATACGCGAAATGTACCTCAGATTATAAGATATGTCACGATTCAGCACTGAGATAAATCGCAGCCGCCGAAAACTATTCCTCATCGGCGCGCCGACTTTGCGATAACCACTATGGCCAGGATCCGGGTTTCGATCCCACCTCTGTCGCCGCGTTTCATCCGTACCAATTAGCGGCTGGCGAAACGCGCGCCTCCTCCCTGATCGCTCATGGCGCGCCCTCATTTTCGGCTGTTCGGCGAAATCCGCGTCGCCGCACAGGCCCGCCGTGCACGCGATCGCCATAACGAGGGGACTGAGCGTCCCGGCATCGGCTCATCGGCCAGGCGCTCGGGGGCCAACTCGACGCGGGCGACGTCTTCGAACCGCCCCTCGGTCGCTCGTAACGCTTTTAGGAACTGATCATTCCGGCGGTCGGATTTGGCGCTGTCGGTGGCGGCATCAAATGGCACGGCCGGTTAATTACACGTTTTGCGCGTGAAATGCAAGCGCCGCCCGCCTATCAGCGGTGAATCACGTCATGCTGAGTTGGCACCCAGATCGGCACCCAACGGCTTAGCACGGCGAGGGATAGGACGGGATGACGGCTCTGTCTTGGTGGTCAAAGATCCGCAGAAAAGCTGACGCGGCGGCACAAGACGGGACAGGGTAGGATAGCAATAAGCACATTTTGAGACCGCCCCGTTCGACCGCTCCGGCACCTCTCCAAGTCGATGATATCGATCGATCAGACTGCTGCGGCCTGCGAACATGCCGCGAACTCGCTACCCGCTTTGCGACATCGTCATCCGATGCCACCCGACCACGGCGAAAATGTCGCCGCTTGTGTCGCCACGTCGGCGGACGCTCAGCGGGCGCGGGGCCAATTTGACGCGCACGGTCGCGGCTGCGAGAACGTCACAAGCTTCGACATTGCCAGCGGCGATCCAAGGCCGCCGCGTGATGTGCTGGTCCCTCTCCCGATGCGTGGCGGCGAGGGAGCCAACGGCACCGCGCGGCCGAGACCGTCCTCTTTTTTCTTACATCACAAACACGCCCTTGCCGGTGGTCTGCGTGTCGAACAGGCGATAGGCTTCTTCCGCCTGTTCGAGCTTCCACTGGTGCGTGAACAGGCGGTCGACATCGACCTTGCGCTCGACGACAAAACGGGCGCAATCGGCTTGGCCCTGCCATGAAAAGGTCCACGAGCCGAGGATCGTCAGCTGTTTCCGCAGCATATCCGGGCTGACGTCGATCGTGACGTTGTTGCGTTCGCCGACAAAGGCGACGGTACCCCAGACCTTGGCACTGCGCACCGCGGCGATGCGGCCCTCGGGCTGGCTCGATGTGTCGAGGGTGAAATCCGCTCCGCCATGGGTCAAATCCTTGATCGCCCCGACCGGGTCGTTCGAGCGCGGATTGACGGTTTCCCACGCGCCGAACTCTTTGGCCCGCGAGAGCCGCTCCGGGCTGACATCGAGGGCGATGACGCGGGCGCCCATCGCCGCCGCGAGCTGGGTCGCCGACAGCCCGACCGGCCCCTGACCGAACAGCGCGATCGTGTCGTTGCCCGAGATGTTCAGACGGCGCAGCGCACCATAGGCGGTCCCGGTGCCACAAGAAATCGCCGCCCCGGCAGAGAAGGACAGCTCATCGTGCAACGGCACCAGGGTGAAGGCCGGCACTTTCAAATAGCGGGCGTGCCCGCCATGCGCGTTGTTTCCGTATACGACGACGGGCACTTCCTGGCACAGCTGCGACCAGCCTGAGCGGCAATGCTCGCATACCGTGCAGCCCTTGTAATGATGCACCATGATGCGCTGGCCGACCTGCGCCATCTTCTCGCTGACGCCGGGGCCGATTGCCGCGACCACGCCGCAGGGCTCATGGCCGCCGATGACCGGGTTCGGGTTGACCGGCAGCCCGCCGATCGCTTCTCCCCCTGATTTCGGGCGGCGATACTGGTGCAGGTCGCTGCCGCACATGCCCGAGGCCTTCATCTCGACGACCACCTCACCGGGACCCGGGGTCGGGTCCGGAAATTCCATCAGCTCGACCTCGCGATCACCGGTAAACACCACCCCGCGCATCGCTTCCTCCGACTTCGTCACAAGGGTAAGGGGGCATGAGCCTACGCTCTTTCATCCGGCGGCGCGACAGCGGCTCGTTTATGTGCCACACAGTTATTGGCGCCACGCACGATCGGCGGCTTGCTCCGCGCTCGCGGCTTGTTCCACTCGGCCGAGCGGGTTAGAGCCAGAGGGCTGCCTCCAACAAGGATGATCCGATGACGGTCAACAAACCCCATCTCGAATTCCACCGCGTCGACATGGGTTCAGGCTGGACGACGCCAGCCGGGTATCCGCGCGGCATCGAGCAGAAGATCCTTGCCGGCGCCCTTGACGAGGGAAGGCGAACCGGCAGCCGCACGCGACTCTTGCGCTTCGCGCCGGGAGTCTTCACGACCGCACCGTTTGTCCACGAATATTGGGAAGAGGTCTATCTGATCGAGGGTGATCTGACTGTCGGAAATGACGCCGCGGGAAATGGCGGCGAGAACTTCCCGCCCGGCACCTATGCCTGTCGCCCGCCCGGCGCCGTGCACGGCCCGTTCAAATCGAATGGCGGGTGTCTGCTCTATGAAATCCATTATTTTGCCAAAAATGGCGGATAGCGCCGCGCGCGCCACTGCTCGGCCCAAAAATTGACACCGCTGCGACCCGACAAATTCCCATTTTGGGCTGGACTGTTGCCGGAACCGGGCTGGTGCCGGGCCGGCGCTCAACCGGCGAGCACCACATTTGGAGCTTGCCATGCGGATGATCCTATTCTCTACCGCCTGTGCGTTGCTGCTGTCGGCGACGCAAGCCCTCGCGGCGGCCAGCTCGACCCGGATTGCCGAGACCGGGGCCTATCTTTTGGGGAACGCGCATCGCTGCGGTGTCGCCGACGAGCGGGTCGTGCGCGCCGGAAAGGTGATCCGCGACCTGATCGCCGCCGCCTCCGATGACGAGAGCGAAAGAAAGGCCGCCAAGTCACGTTTCGCCGAAATTTTTCGCGCTAGCGCGGAAGCGGAGAGCAGTGGCCGCGCGCTGATCCCGCCATGCAAGACTGTGGTGATGCAGTTCGAGCGGCTCGAGCATTTCCACGGGCAAAACGGGATAAGATGAGCCGGTGGCCGTCTCTGCACCGGCCTGATCTCCCGTTGCGCTCAGCTCCTTGCCACCCCTAATCTCGCGGGTATGAATTTCGAACCATCGGACGAGCAGCGGGCCTTCGCCGAAACGGCGCGAGCGTTTGCCCGCGAGGAATGGCTGCCGCACGCTGCCAGCTGGGATGAGCGGGAGGAATTTCCGGTCGCAGCGCTGCGCCGCGCGGCGGCCTTGGGCTTTGCCGGGATCTATGTCGGCGAGGAGTTTGGCGGCAGCGGGCTCGGCCGGGTCGACGCGACGATCATCTTCGAGGAACTCGCCGCGGCCTGCGTCTCGACCGCCGCCTACCTGTCGATACACAACATGGCGGCGTGGATGATCGACCGCTTTGGCACGCGCGCGCAGCGGGCGCAGTTTTTGCCCGAGCTCATGACGATGGCGCGGTTTGCGAGCTATTGCCTGACCGAGCCGGCGAGCGGCTCGGATGCCGCCGCGCTTGCCACAAAGGCGGTGCGCGACGGCGCAGATTACGTGCTCAACGGGACAAAGGCGTTCATCTCGGGCGCCTCGGCGAGCGATCTTTATGTGACGATGGTGCGCACCGGCGAGGCGGGACCAAACGGCATCTCCTGCCTCGTTGTCGAAAACGGCACCCCTGGTCTCTCTTTTGGCAAGCAAGAGAAAAAGCTCGGCTGGCACACGCAGCCCACTGCGATGGTGATTTTCGAGGATTGCCGCGTCCCGGTCGCCAACCGCCTCGGTGAAGAGGGGGAGGGGTTCAAGATCGCGATGATGGGGCTGGATGGCGGCCGGCTCAATATTTCCGCCTGCTCGCTGGGCGGCGCCCGCGCCTGCCTCGAGGCGGCTCGCGGCCATATGCTGGAGCGCCGGCAATTCGGCCAGCCTCTGGCCGATTTTCAGGCGCTGCGGTTCAAGCTTGCCGACATGGCGACCGAGCTCGACGCGGCGCGGCTGATGGTGTCGCGCGGTGCGGCGAGCCTCGACCGCGGCGACCCGCAAGCAACAATGCATTGCGCAATGGCCAAGCGTTTCGCGACCGATGCCGGGTTCCGCATCTGCAACGACGCGCTGCAGCTGTTCGGCGGCTATGGCTACCTCAAGGATTTCGCGATCGAGCGCTACCTGCGCGATGTGCGCGTGCACCAGATCCTCGAAGGCACCAACGAGATCATGCGCGTCATCATCGCCCGCCGGCTATTGGGGCAATAATTCCGTCACTCTGCGCGATAAGCGATCACGATTAATGATGCGGCAAGTTGTATGCCGGCAATGATCACGAAGGGAACTGCGTAATTGCCCGCGATGTCGCGCAATACGCCGATTGCAGCCGGCGCAAAGGCAAAGACGGCTTGGTTGATTGCAACCGTCAGCGCCACGGCGCGGCCAACATCATTGACGGGAAACTCCTTTTGGATGATCAGCGGCGGCAGTGTCACCAGGTTGCCGACACCAAGACCAAACAGGATGCAGCCGCAAAGGAGAAGCGGCACGCCGCTCGCAACCGTAAATAGTATCGTTCCACAAGCTTGCATCACAAAGGTCGGTCGCAGTCAAACCAGAGCGTGACCATGTCATTTATCGCTGCACCGCTCGTTGCCGCCCAGCCAATCCCGCTGAGCAAAGCGGCTGGGAAAAGTTGCCAGGCTGTTGGGCATTCGCCCAAGCGGCAATGCCGATCGCGGCAAGGACGACCCCCGTCTGCGTGACCTTTGCGACCCCAAACCGGCGATGTGCCTCGGGCAGATACGTCACAAGGATCCCGCCCAACAGGAAATGAG
>JBJMQW010000265.1:0-3009 GCA_045802495.1 Allostellaceae bacterium
AGTTCTTTCTATAAGCATTTTGATACTGCTTGAGTTGTCTATCGATTCAAACAATAATCTTTCAAGGTTATTAATAGGTAAGACCAAATCCTTAAAAGTATGGGTTTGATTAATAAGAACAGCTGCCGCATTGATGGGTAAGCGCTCGGCGAGTGGGCCGGCTTAGGCGGCGGCGCGGGTGGTATCGAGCGGTTGCCAGTTCCAGGGCAGGAGTTCGGCGATGCGCCGCGCCGGATGATCGGCGATGCGGGCGAGCAGGTCGGCGAGATATTGCTGCGGGTTGAGACCGTTGAGCTTGGCGCTCTCGATCAAGGAGTAGATCGCAGCGGCGCGGCGGCCGCCGGCATCGGAGCCAGCGAAGAGATAATTTTTTCGGCCTATGGCAACACAGCGCAAAGCGCGCTCGGCGGGATTGTTGTCGAGCGCCAGGCGTCCGTCGTCGAAGCAGCGCACCAGGGCGGTCCAGCGCGCCCGCATATAACGGAAAGCAGCATAGAGCTCGGATTTGCGCGAGAGCTGGCGCACGGTGCTCTCGGCCCAAGCGGCCAATGCCTCGGCAATCGGCTTTGACTGGAGCTGGCGCTGCTGTCGTCGGCGGTCGGTCGGTGATCGGTTGATGGCCTTCTCGACTGCGTAGAGCTGGCCGATGCGATCGAGCGCTTCTTTGGCGAGGGGTGAGCCGGTGGCGGCGTGGACGTCAAAGAATTTGCGCCGCACATGTGCCCAGCAGCCAGCCTCGACAATCCGACCGCCAGCGAACAGTTCATTGAACCCGGCATAGCCGTCAGCGTGAATGACGCCGCGAAAGTCCTTCAGATGCGTCTGCGGATGCTCGCCCTTGCGATCGGGCGAGTAGAAGAACAGGGCCGCTGCCGGCCGCGAGCCGGCAAACGGTCGCTCATCGCGAACGTAGGTCCATAACCGGCCGGTCTTGGTCTTGCCAGTACCCGGCGCCAGGACCGGCACCGGTGTGTCGTCGACATGCAGCGTGTCGCTGGCGAGGACGTCGGCAGCGAGGGCGTCGATCAGCGGCTGCAGCGCCGCCGCGGTCGCCCCGACCCAGCCGGATAGGGTCGAGGTCTCCAGGCTCACCCCATCGCGGGCGAAGATCTCGGCCTGGCGATAGAGCGGCAGGTGGTCGTCGTACTTCGACACGACGATATGGGCCAATAGCCCCGCCCCGGCTCGCCCGCGGGCGATCGCGTGATCTGGCGCCGGCGCTGCCACTACCGTGTCGCAGGCCCGGCAGGATAGTTTCTCGCGAATGTGCCGGACGACTTTGAACCGACCCGGCACGTAATCGAGGGTCTCGGTCACCTCATCGCTGATCTTGCGCAGCGCACCGCCGCAACTGGGACAGGTGCACGGTGCGGGATGCCTTAGGTCCTCTCTAGGCAGGTGTTCGGGCAATGCGCGCCGCGCCGGCTTCTGCCTTTCGGCCGCGGTCTCGACTGTCGCGGCCACTGTCGGCGATGCCGTCGCCAGCCGTTCCGCCTGGTCGGTCTCCAGCGTCTCGAGCGCCAGCTCGAGCTGCTCGGTCTCGCGCGCCAGCTTCTCCGAGGAACGGCCAAATTCGGCCCGCCGATAACGGGCTAGCTGGAATTTCAACCGGGCGATCTCGGCCTGGGCAGTCAGCCCATCCTGCGCCATTGCGGCAATGATGCTCTTCAGTGCAGCGGGGTCGTCGGGCAGATTGTCGGGTGCGATCGGCACGCCCGCAGTGGATCAGAGCCGCAGCCCCTTGGGTTGGCTAAATCAACGGTTGAGTCGATTTGCCGCAGTCTGTACCGGACCAGGTTCAGCCGGCCAGCTCCGGCCGCCACGTTCGCCGCGGCATCCGCCAGTCGATCCCTTCGAGCAACATCGAGAGTTGTGCCCGGCTCAGCACCACCACGCCCTCCTCCGCCCGCGGCCACACGAATCGCCCCCGCTCCAGCCGTTTGGCGAACAGGCATAGGCCATCACCATCCCACCACAACAGCTTGACCAGATCGCCGCGGCGGCCGCGGAAGCAAAACACGTGACCGGAGAACGGATCCTGCCCGAGCACGGTCTGCGCCTGCGCCGCCAGGCTGTCGAACCCCTTGCGCATGTCGGTGGCGCCGGCCGCCAGCCATACCCGGGTGCCCGCCGGCAGAGAGTTCATCGCAGCAGTTCAATCACCTGCCGTAGCGCCTCGGCGCTGACCTCGCCGCGCAGGCGCACCCGTGCCCCACAGCCAAACACGATCTCGATGACACCCTCGCGATCCGTCCGCCGCGCCCGACCGTCATCCGGCGCGATCTCGACCGGCACCATGGCGCCGCTTTCGACCCCTGCTTTCGGCAACAGCTGCCGCCGCCATCTGAACAGTTGGTTGCTGTTCACATCGTGGCGCCGCGCCACGGTCGACACCGACGCCCCCGGCAACTGCGTCTCCGCCACCATCTGGCGCTTCGACGCTTCCGAATACTGTCGCCGCTTCGGCGCGCCCGGCTCCTGCTTAGTGTCCACTAACTCGGTAGTGGACACTTGTTCTACTCGATCCGCCATTCGCTGATCATTGCGCCAATTACGGCTCAGCGGCAGGCGCTCCTCACCGAGCCATTACCCTTCGTCTCGCACAACCACCAGTTTGTCGATAATAACGACAACATTTTTTACGGCACGACAGGCACTGACACAATCGGCGGCGGAGATGGCGACGACACTGTTGGTTATTCGGTTATTCCGGACTGAGCGCTTCGACCTTAACGCCGGGCACCCCCATTAATGTTACCTTTTCCGCCTCGGAGATACGGTTGTAAAGAGATCGGGTGGCACGGCCGCCGAGGACACGCTTACTTCTGTTTTCACAGTAATTGGCACGACCGGAAAGGATACCTTCACGGGCACCGGCATCGGTACAACCAGCTGACGGCTGAACGCGAGAAAACTGTCTACCTGACCCCTGTTTCATGTCCCCCGGTTCCTCGCCAGCATGCGCCGGGCTTCGTCGATCGTGATCATCAGCGTCATCGGATCTACTGG
>JBJMQW010000266.1:0-17727 GCA_045802495.1 Allostellaceae bacterium
ATGACGGTGCCGTCTTGCGTTACGACACACACATGCGTCTCGCTCATCGAGACATCCAGGCCGGCAAAATACTCCATGCTCGGTTTCCTCTTCCAATGACGAAGCCGATCCTATCGGCCTCTGGGGAAGAGCCACCGCCCATTACCCAATGTTGAAAAAGTCGGTAGCCGCTCAAGAGCGACCTGGTTCGGGTATTATTATTGCGCCAACTAATCAGGCTTAATCAATTATTTCCAATACTCGGTCTCTGACGATTTCATATTTCGTCCTCTATCCTACTGAGGAGTTTTTCAACACAATCCGCCGTTTCTGGCCATTGCCGCCTCGACCCGACAATGGCGAGGTCGAGGTACCCTGGGTTCAGCGCAAGCGGCCTGCTGCCCTTCGACCTACCGCTATGCAGCGGTGATCAGGCGATGCCGGCGGCCCAGTCCCTGCGCCCCCGTAAGGTCTGGGCGCGCTCCTGAAGGTCGCCGGCGCGTCCAGGCCAATTGCGACGGCCAATGCACTCGGGGCGCACTGTAGCAACCTACGTAGCCGCCGCCGGGGAACATAGTGAGAACACTTCGGGCCTGCACGCCTGTTTGACGGCCGCCTGGAGGCCCTTTCGATCGCGGTCAGGTATTGGGTCGGCGATGCGAGGCTCGGGTTCTTGCGCCTTACCGGGCCCCGCCGATTAGCCCCGTTCGCCGCGGGGTAGTGGAGCCGGAGGCGGCGGAGCCGGAGGCGGCGGCGGGGCCGCAGAGACGACCGGTTGCGGCGGCGGGGCTGGCTGCTGCTGGGCACAGCCTGCGAAGAGCGCCGCGGGAACCAGGACGGCAACCACCGCCGCATTACGCAACAGCCTCCAGCGGGCCAACTTTTCGGCAACCTCTGACATCTGCTTCCTCCCAGGTTTAGACAATGGTGGACACCTCAATTTCCAAGCGACACCGAATGGGGAAAACGTCGATAAGTGGCAATAGTTCCCGCGCCGCGGCACAAGTTGGCGTTGCCCAGTTAAAAAATGAGGCCCTCCCCTCACGGGCCGGACGCCTGAAGCCGCCAGTGGCGCCGATCAATGAGCATCTTCCTTATTACTGCTGCTTGCAGAAACGCCGTGCTGGTGAGCACAATCGGCCGATGCTTCCAGAGTTTATCGTGTAATGGTGTCCCTAACCTCGATCGGAACCGCAAATTCGCGCCGATGTTTTCTACCGGCTAACGCGCAGGTCGGGGCGGGATCACGCTTTAGGGAGGCTGCCTTGTCCCGATCGTTTGGCTTCTCGACGAGCCTCCGTCCAGCATCCGTCGGATCGATTGCAGGCGGCACGATCGCGTTCGCCGCAGCATGTGCGCTTGCCGCGTCGGTAGTCCTTGCGGCGGGGCCGCAGCCCCAGGCAGTCTTCGGGCTGACGCCGCCTACCCCTATGGCGCGGTACGCCAACACTGAACTCGGCATGCTGATCAACCGCGCGCCCGGGTTAGTCGTCGCCGGTGAACGGCTGAACCTCGGGTTGCTGCGACGCTTTTATTCGGGCCACGGCTTCCAGCCGGTATGGACGAACCGGCAGGCACAGGCGAATTCGCTGGTGAATGCCGTGTTGCGCGCCGGCGATCACGGTCTCGGCCCCGAGTTGTTTCATGCGAACCTGCTGCGGCAGACAGCGATATTGCCGCCGCTTGACCGCGAACTGTTGCTGTCGGACGCCTTCCTAACCTATGCCGACGCGCTGGCCCATGGCGCCATCCCGGTCGACCGCCGAACAGATGACGAGGCCCTGACGCCTGAGCCGATCGATGTCGCTGCTGCGCTCGACACCGCTATCCGCAGCCCCGATCCGGCGGCAACGATCGAAGGGCTGGCGCCGACGACGCCAACCTATCGGATGCTGCGCCAGGCGCTGCAGAGCTATCGCTCGAGTACCCCGGCCGGCGACAAGGACACGACGAACCGCTTGCGCGCGATTGAGGTAAACCTGGAACGCGAACGCTGGCTGCCGCGAGAGCTGCCGGCGGAACGCGTCTGGGTCAACGTTGCCGACGCCCGACTGGTATTGTACCGCGCCGATAGGCCGGTTTTCTCGACGCGGGTCATTGTCGGCCAAGATAACGAGCCCAATCAGAGCCCGGAGCTCAGCACCATAATCGACGGCGTTTTGTTCAACCCTCCATGGAACATCCCGGAGACGATCACCACGGAGGAGATCCTGCCGAAAATGAGTCACGACCCGAATTATTTGACGCGGCACAATATGGTATTGCGGCCCGAGGGCGGGCTGCAGCAGCTGCCGGGACCCGGCTCGGGGCTCGGACAGATCAAGTTCGAGATGGAGAACCGGTTCGACGTTTACCTACACGACACGCCGTCAAAAAATCTGTTCAGCCGCGATAACCGCCGCATTAGCCATGGCTGCATCCGGGTGCAGAACTCGCGCGAATTGGCCGCTCTGCTCATGCAGCAACCGATCGGCGCGATCAATCGAGCGATTGCGACGGGCAGCACCAACCGAAGCGATCTGCCGGAGCCCGTGCCGGTATTCGTGGTCTACCAGACCGCGTTTGTAAGTGCCGACGATACGTTGCAATTTCGCCCCGATGTTTACAACCGCGACGCCGAGATCTGGTCACACCTGCATACGGTGCGGCGGCCGATGGCAGAACGCGAGCCGCCGGGGCAACCCCGGGGTTGACCTTTAGACGCATCGTTGGCCGGAAATGGCAGAGGGGCCATCAGGTGCCGGAAGTCGTCGGGCTGCTTAAGCATTGGGGGTCGATCTGCCCCCACCAGATCGAGATCCGGCGTGGGGCATGAAGAGCAGCTCCCGCCGGGAAGGCTGAAAATCTGCTATGAGCCGGACTCAGCGGTAGCCGCAGGATGCCAAGTGTCAAATTTTAATCACTATGTACCGCGAAACATGACGAGGGCGTCTGCCGCCTTCACTCCCTGACCTAACGGCAGCACCATGATCGGATTGATGTCCAACTCTGCCAGGTGTCCTTCAAGGTGCAAGGCGAGGTGCGAGACGCGCACCAGGGTATCCGCGAGCGCCTCGAGGTCCGCCGCCGGCCGTCCGCGAAAGCCCTGGAGCAACCGGGCTCCTTTGACCTCGGCGATCATCGCCTGTGCTTCGGAGCGCGTGATGGGGCAGCGTCGCAGGGCCACATCGTTGTAGACCTCGACCATCACTCCGCCACTGCCGAACAGGAGCACCGGGCCCAATTGCGGGTCGCAAGACACGCCAATGATGACTTCTACACCTTCTCCTACCATCTCCTGCACCGACACGCCGATGATCCGAGCCTGTGGAGCATAGGCCTTGGCACTGGCCAAGATCTCTGCGTAGGCCGTTCGCACTTGTGCCGCATCGCCGAGGTTCAGCCGAACGACCCCGGCCTCCGTCTTGTGCGGGATATCCGGCGAATCGAGTTTGAGAGCCACCGGAAACCTGAGCTGCTCCGCGGCCGCGACGGCGGCCTCTGCAGAATTTGTCCGGCGCTCGCGCGCACTCCGCACGCCCCAGGCCGCCAACAGCTCTTTGCTCTCGGACTCCGAGAGTGTCGGACGCCCCCGCCCAAGAGCCTGGGCGATGGCCGCATCCTGCGCCGCCGTGCGCGGCGGGGCCGTGGCAAAGCCATCGGCCAGGCGACGCTCGCGCCATGTATGGTACGCGAGGCGGCTCTGCAGGCCTCGGGCCAATTTGTCCGGCGTGTAGAAGATCGGTATCCGGGCTTCTTTGAGCTGCGCCAAGCCAGCCTTGGTGTCCCGGCTTCCTGTCCACAAGAACACCACGCCCTTGTCGGCCCGATCACGCTCTTTGATGACCTGCTGGGCTTGTGTATCCGCCCCGGCGCTCGCCACGACGAGCGTCCCCATCCGGGGATCATTGATCATATGCTCCATGATTTGCGGGAAGGACTCGCTGTTGGCAAAGCCTGTCACATCGGCAGGATTTGCCGCCCAGCCGAAGCCCTTCAGGACCCCGTTGATGCCGTCACGCGCCTGGTCCCCGAGCGGCGGCAGATCGAGACCGGCCTGACCGCACATGTCGGCGGTCAGCGAGCTGATGCCGCCCGAGTGGGATACCACCGCAATGCCGGACATAAGGGGCTTGGGGGTGTGGGCCAGCAGGTGCGCGACCTCCAGGAGTTCGTCGTAATCCTGGACCCGGATCACCCCGTATTGGGCAAAGATCGCATCCCACCGGGCATCGGCGCCGGTCAGCGCCGCGGTATGCGAGCGTGCCGCCCTCGCTCCCAGTTCCGAACGCCCGATTTTGATGAGGACGATCGGCTTGCCGCGCTCTGCTGCGATTTTTGCGACTTCGAGAAACTTGTCGGCCTCTTTGAAGCCTTCGACAAAGCCGGCAATGACCCGGGTATCCGGATCGTCCAGCAGATAGCGGGCGAAATCGGTAAAGTCGAGGTCTGCCTCGTTCCCAGTCGAGATGATGTAGCTGAAGCCGATGCCGTTCTCCACCGCCCGCACCAGGAACGGCCCGAACGCCGTCGCGCCGCTTTGGCAAACGAGGCTGATTGGCCCGGTCAGACCCTCCGCCCCGCGCGAGGAAGCGGTGGCCCAGATGTCGTCTTTGACATTCGCGAGCCCCAGGCAGTTGGGGCCGCTGATGCGAATGCCCGAGGCGCGGGCAAAGGCGCCCAATTTCCCCTGCAAATCACGCCGGTCGTCGACGCCGCGCTCGGCAAAGCCCGCCGAGATCACGATCGCCGATCCCGCCCCCTTGCGGTGGCTCTCCTCTAGGACATCGAGCACCTGGTCCCAGGGCACCACGATGGCGACCACATCGGGGGCCTCCGGCAGGCTGGCCACACTCGGGTAGGACTTCACCCCCATGATTTCGTCATAACGCGGGTTCACCGCATAAACCCGCACCCGGTCTTTGGCCTTGAGCGCCGCAGCCAGAAACCGCCCGCCATACTGCATCCGCGGCGTCGCGCCGACGATCGCAATGGAGCGCGGGTTGAGCATTTTGTGGATCGACGCCATCTGTGGTTCTGTCCAGAACTCCATGACACCCCCTGAAAAGAAAATGACGCCGCTCCCTCGGCAGCTTACACCGTCATTCCCGCGAAAGCGGGAATCCAGGGGCCATATGCGCCATCACTGGCCCCTCCTCAAGCCAGGGGCAAGCTGGAGATAAGGTTGGCCATCGATGCATCCGACCCGAGGGCAACCGAGCTGGCAGGTCTCGAGGGCATCAGCAATCGTTATGAGGCCGTAGCTTCGGTTGTAAACAACGCCAAGGTCGACGCTTGCAGAGTGTGACGTTCACCGAGCTCATGTAGAGCTGGCGGCTGCCGACTTCGTCGGTCAGTCCGTTCAGCGTCAGGCGGGTGGTTGCGCTTCGAAAATTTCGTCGCCCGCGGCAAATGTGATCCAGGGCTGCTTGCTGCGGGTCCAGATGTGCCGCGTCGGCCGCAGCCATGACGTATCGTCGAGGCTACCCGCACGCACGCGGACCAAGCCATCCCTCGGCAGGCCGCAAATCCAGGAGCCGCACTCCGGGCACACCAGCCGGGTGTTGACCCGTCCGCTATCGGCCATGCGCTGCAGAGGCTTGGGCTCCACACCGCTGAGACGAAACGCCGTCTCCGCGACGACAAGCCCTATCGAGAAGGCGCTGCTCGTCAACCGCTGGCAAGCGGTGCAGTGACACGTATAGACCGTTTGCGGCTCCTCCGTGATCGCGTAGCGGATTTTCCCGCATTGGCAGCCACCGGTCTGCGGCAATCTCATAATATCCCTCCTGTCCGGCACTAAGCTCACGGCGAATACGGCTCTTGCTTTCCCGGCGAAGGCCGGGACCCACGGCCGCCGTGGGCGCCGGCATTCGCCGGTGTAGCGGGAGTAGATAACAGCGATTGGTGCCCGGGATCCCGCTCTGTGCCGCCCCATACAAAGGCTCTGACCGGCGGCGGCGCCGCACAACGCTCCACTTCGACCAGTGCCGTCGCCGAACTCGGCCCCTGGCTCAGTCGCGAGGTGCCGTGGTCGCGCGTCAATACATTCGCGTTGCCATGCGCGCAGGGCGCATTGTCGGCATCGCTCGCCGGGTCATACCAGGCACCGCAAGACAATCGAACAACCCCCGGCCGCATGGCGTCGGTAATCACGACCCCGGCGAAACACGCGCCCCGTTCATTGAATACGCGCACCACCTCGCCGTCTCCAATGCGGCGCGCACGGGCGTCGGCTGGGTTGATCGCGAGGGTCTCTCGTCCGGCTGTCTTGCCCCTAGCGCTGACCGGGCCGGCATCCATCTGGCTGTGCAATTTGTGCCGCGGCTGACTTGAAACCAGGTGCAGCGGAAAGCGCCCCGCCGCGCCGCCGCCGAGCCATTCGCCTGGCTCGATCCAGGCCGGATGCGGCGGGCAATCGTCGTAAGCAAACCCGACGATCTCGTCGGAATACAGTTCGATCCGCCCCGAGGGCGTGCGCAGCTTGCGTTTATCGGGGTCGGCGCGGAACTCTGCAAACAGCACGTATTCTTCGGCCTGCGGCGGGATTTCGACCCAGCCTTTTTCCCAGAAGGTGTCGAACTCGGGGACAAGATTGCTCTGCGCGCTATCGCGGAACGCGTCGTAGAGGTGCCGCAGCCATACCGCCTCGTCGCGCCCCTCTGCAAAAGTATCCTCGCAGCCGAGGCGCCGCGCGAGATCGCGGAAAATAGCGAAATCGTTGCGCGCCTCGCCGACCGGATCGATCGCCTGGTGCATCGCGATGACAAACCGGTCGCGCGGCGATCCGCCGATATCATTGCGTTCGAGCGAGGTGGTTGCCGGCAATACGATATCGGCGTGGCGCGCCGTCGCCGTCCACCACGGCTCGTGCACGATGATCGTTTCCGGGCGCTGCCAGGCGCGGCGCAGCCGGTTCAGGTCCTGATGGTGGTGGAACGGGTTGCCGCCTGCCCAATAGACCAGCCGGATGTCGGGATAGGTGGCGCTCTTTCCGTCATAGTCGTAGTGCGCTCCGGGATTGAGCAGGCAATCCGCAATGCGCGCCGCCGGTATCGCGAGGCGTGCCGGGTTGGGCAGCGTCGGCATTGCCGGGCCGGGAAACAGGCGCGGCGGCTCGGCCAGGCTGGCGCCCGAGCCATAGCCGAAGCCGAACCCGCCGCCCGGCAAACCGATCTGGCCGAGGCACGCCGCGACTAATACCAGCGCCCAATAAGGCTGCTCGCCGTGATCGGCGCGCTGCAATGACCAGGATGCGGTCAGCATGATGCGCGTATCCGCCATCTGCCGCGCCAGGCCGCGGATCGTCTCGGCCGGCACCTCGGTGATCGGAGCGGCCCATTCCGCATCCTTCGGCTGGCCGTCGGTCTCGCCGGTCAGATACGGCAGAACGCGCTCGAAGCCGCTGCAATAGCGACCGAGAAACGCCTCATCATGGCGGCGCTCGACAATCAGCGTATGCGCCAGCCCCAGCATCATCGCAGTGTCGGTATTGGGCCGGATCGGGATCCATTCCGGTCGGACCGCCTCCGGCCCGTCGTCGCGGATCGGGCTGATATTGACGACCCGAACCCCGGTCTGAACTAGAGCCGCCAAGGCACCGCTGGTTCCATGCCAGGCGCACCCGCCTTTGGCGACCTGGGTGTTCTTCGGGTTGGCGCCCCCGAACATGACGAAAAGCCGGGTATGCCGCGCGATCGAAGACCATGAGGTCAGCGGCCCGGTGACCGCCTGCGCGCTGCCGAGGATATGCGGCAGAAAGGTCAGCGCCGTCCCGAAGCTGTAATTGCTGGTCTGATCGACAAATCCGCCCGAGACGGCGAGCAACCGCCGCAATTGCCCGCACGCCTCGTGAAAATGACCGGCCGATGACCACCCTTGCGAGCCGCCCATTATCGCCGAAGGGCCATGTTCGCGCCGCACGCGTGCAAGCTCGCCGGCGACGACTTCAAGCGCCTGCTCCCAGTCGACGGGCACGAATGGCTCGCGGCCGCGGCCCTCGCCACTCCCCCGCCCCTCCTTCAGCCCACCGGCCTTTAGCCCACTGGCCTTCAGCCAACCCGCTCGTATCATTGGGCGAGCGATGCGAAGCGGCGAATGCACCGCGTCCGGGATCGCCTCGATCAGTGGCGAGGGGTCGGGATCGAAGTCGAACGGGACGGCGCCGACCACCTTGCCGTCCTCTACGACGGCGTTGAAAGCGCCCCAATGCGAGTGGTGTGGAACGAGCTTGCGGTTCATTGCGCTCTCGTGGATGCCGCAGCGAAGCTTAGCACTGGCGACCGACAAACGCCGCCCAAACGCCCTCGGGCCCAGCGCAGCTTCACCGAGCGAGCAGCGGGGGTGTTCCGAGCCGGTCCGCGGCGGTGCCCAGGACCCGCTCCGCCGCAAGCGCGATGGTGAGCAGCTTCTCCTCGGCATGGGCGGGCGCGGTCAGCTGCAGTCCGACGGGCATGCCGGCGCGGTCGCGCCCGACTGGCATCGTGATCGCGCAAAGGCCGAGGTAGTTGACCGCGACGGTATTGCGGACGATGCGGCGGTTGACCCGGAGGTGGTTGTCCGCGTCGGCGACTTCCGACATAAGCGGCGGGGTCAGGCACTGTGTCGGCGAGGCGATGATGTCGACCGCGGCAAGACGCGGCACCGCGCTTCGCGCCAATGCCCCCAGCCGCTCGATTCGGGATAGGTAGTCTTTCGCGCTCAGGGTCTCGGCATTGCGCACCGCCGGCGCGATGACCGGATCGAGCTGCGCCAGCCATTCCGGCAGGTGCCCGTCCAGGAAACTGCGCAGCTCGATCGCGCTGAGCCCGCCTTCGAGAAACACGGCATAGGCGGCTTCCGCCTCCGGCAGGATGAAATCGCGCGCGATGGCGCCGGCGCCCGCCAGCGCACCGACTGCTTCCTGTGCTGTTTCGGCAATTCCTGGATCGCAGTCGCGCCACAGGAACGGGTCGCCGACGCCGATGCGAACCCCAGCCAGGTCGCGCGTGCCAGCCTGCGCGAGGAAGTCGGCCGGATCGATCCCGGCGGGATCAAGCGCAGCAAACCCGAAGGCCGCGTCGGCGACGCTGCGCGCCAGCAGCCCCGGCGTGTCGAAGGTGAAGGACAACGGCACGACGCCTTCGGTAGACCAGCGTCCGATCGTGACCTTCAGGCCGACATTGCCGGTCATGGAAGCGGGGATGCGCACCGAACCCGCCGTGTCGCTGCCGAGCGCGAGCGCTGCCGAGCCTTCCAGTAGGCTGACGCCGGCGCCGCTCGACGAGCCGCCGACCGAGCGGTGCGCGGCCGTGTCCCACGGGTTGTAGGGTGCCCCCCAGTGGCTGTTTTGTCCGGTGCCGCCGAACGCAAACTCGACCATGTGGGTCTTGCCCATGATGACCCCGAGCTGCCGGCGCAATCTCGCGACCAGCGGCCCGTCGCGCTCCCAAGGGTCCTCCGGCAGTCGCATGCTCGACCCGGCAAAACAGGGATAGCCGGCCGCCGCAAACAGGTCCTTGATCGAAACGGGCATGCCCTGCAGTGGACCGACCGTCACCCCGGCGGCAAAGGCAGCATCGGCCGCTTCGGCAACAGCGCGGGCTTGCTGTGGCGCCCACTGCGAGTAGGCATGGAGGCGCTCGCCAAAGCGCTCGTGGCGGGCAATGGCCCCCTCGATCAATTCCCGAGCTCCCGTCCGCTTCCCGCGCAATTCGCGCGCGATCTCGATCAGCGGACGGAATAGCAGATCGCCCGGCATGGTCATCTCCACTCAAATCCCCGACCCCATGCGCAACCGGCCTAGGGCGGGCTTTCCCCGGCGAGAGCAATGCATTCGATTTCGACGCCGCTGCCGTTGCTGAGCTGCAATGCGCAAGCCGTCCGTGCCGGCGGATCGACGGGGAAGAATTCGCGCCATACCCGGTTCATCTCGCCGTAATCCTCAGCGTCGGCGAGCACGACGGTCATCTTGACGATGCGGTCGAGGCCAGACCCGGCGGATTCGAGCATGTGCGCCATGT
Organism: Allostellaceae bacterium; assembly: GCA_045802495.1. Taxonomy (GTDB): domain Bacteria; phylum Pseudomonadota; class Alphaproteobacteria; order ATCC43930; family CGMCC-115725; genus AP-15. Next base: position 9,960 of record JBJMQW010000266.1, read on the forward strand.
TTCGCAACGTCTGCCGAACCTGCTCTGCGATCGGACCGAGATTGCGCCCGCCGGTCACCGGGTCCACCGGCCCCATCCCGGACAGGAAGATATAATCGCCGATCCGAATTCCGGGCGAGTGTGGCAGGTTGGCATTGCGCGAGACGTTGAGCTTCGGGTTTACCGGCTCGATCACGCTTCGGAGGAGGCGGCCGGTCATCGCAATCAGGCTCCGTTACTCAGGCCAATGCCACACATTCGATCTCGACCTTATGGCCGCCGATCAGCTTGACCCCGCACACCGTACGGGCAGGAGGATCCGCGGGGAAGAACTCGCGATAGACCGAGTTCATGTTCTCGTATTCCAGCATCGAATAGATCAGCACGTTGACCTTGACGACCTTGGCAAGCGACGAGCCTGCGGCTTCCAGCAGTTGCGCCATATTGGTCAGGATTTGCCGCGTCTCGGCGGTCACGGTGCCGTTCAGCCGGTCGCCGGTTGCCGGGTCGGTCGCCGCCATGCCGGAGAGAAAGACGAAATCGCCGGCCCGGACCGCCGCCGACAAGGGCAGACCGAAATTCCGCGCGGCGTTCGGCGTCGGCTTCCGGGGCTCGATCACTCGGCGGGAGGACGTCATCTCGATGTCCTCGTTCCTGCTATGCCGCGGCAATCACGTCGAGCATCACCTTGAACCCCGCTTCGATCTGCACGCTCATCACGGTGCGGGCCGGCGGCGCGTTCGGAACATACTGACGGTACAAGCGGTTCAGCACGTCGTATTCGATGCGGTCGTAGATCATCGCGTGCACCTGCACGATGCGGTCCAGTGACGAGCCCGCAGATTCCAGAAGGAATTTCAGATTTTCGAAGATGCGCCGCGCTTCGCTGGTCACCGTACCGTGCTCGCGCTCGCCGGTTTCCGGATTGATCGCCACTATGCCCGAGCAGAAGATCAACCCGCCGGCCCGTATCGCGGGACTTTGATGGTGTCCGTATTCGCGGCGCAGATCGAGGCCCGGCACCGGGGCAGGAATGACGTCGCGCATGCAGTCTCCGATCATTCGCCCGAAACGGCGTGCGTGTCGGGCCGGGTCTTGCAGTACCGTAGCGGGATGGGGCCTGCGAATGAAGCTGGTTCGTTGCCGGGGCCGCGATATGCTCGGCGGTGCACATATACTGCCGGTCTGATCAACCGAGGGAAGCGCGTCATATGAACATCCGCCACACGCCAGAAACCATTGCCGCCCCGTTTGGCCCTTACAGTCACGCCGTTGAGGTACCCCAGGGTTCGCGACTCCTCTACATCTCCGGCGAGGTGGGTGTCTTGCCCGACGGCACCGTACCCGAAGGGATCGAAGCTCAGGCAGAAGCTTGCTGGAGAAACATCATTGCCATTCTCGCAGATGCCGGCATGGGAATCGGAGATTTGGTGAAGATTACGACTTACCTAGTGCGGCCTGAAGACGTCGCGGCGGCCGGTGCCGCGCGGGCAAAGCATTTTGGCGATGCACGTCCAGGTTCGGCCACAATCATTGTCAAAGCCCTGGTCAGGCCTGAGTGGCTGATTGAAATCGAGGCGATCGCATCGGCCAAAGCCTGATGCGTCACCAGGGTCGAAGCGGTCTACGTACTTACCCGTCGTCCGGCACCTAGGGGGCGGCTTACCGCACAGCCCTGCTCTGACGCCGGCGGCAAAGGCGAAGGGAGCAGCGTTCCCGTCATCGGGTTGCCGCGGTGCGGTGATCGACGGATCGGCGTGGTCTCACATGGTGGACGGAGGCTTCTGAGCCCTCCGAATGGGCGTCGGCGAGTCGCCATCGCCTGGGTTCAATGCTTAAGGCCTGACGAACTTCAGCACGAATTCATCCTTTGGCTGCGGCGGGTCCGGCGTGTTCTTATCCCGTGGATCGTTGGGATTGCGCAGAAAAGTCCCTTCCTCCGCTAGTCTGAAACCCGCCGCTTCGACTTCCTGGCGAAGAAAGACTTCCTCGATGCGATGCAGGGTACCGGATTCGGATATGCCGGTACTCGGTCGGCCCGCATGATCGGCGATGACGTAAAGCCCTTCGGGTTTGAGCGCGCGGAAGACGGCCCAATTCATCGCCGCACGGTCCACACCCAAATGTCCAAGGTCGTGATAGTTGAACATCAGGGTCACCAGATCAATCTGCTCCGACACCAGGTCCGAAGGAACCGGATCCTCAAAGGGCCGGGAGAGAGCGACGATCGGCGCGGCCGGGATGCCGGCTTCGTGGAGCTTCGCGTCGCGATCGGCCAATGCGACCGGAGACGGCCGCGATGCGGTCGGTGGCGCCGCCGGGGTCGCGACCGGCGCGAGATTTGGGCGGCTGTCGCCCTCTCGCACGGAGGAGGATGCTGGCGTTTGGTTGGGATCGCGCGGCCGGCTCTGGCCATAAACCTTGCCGGTAGGTCCAATTGAACGGGCCAGCAACTCCGTCGTGTAGCCACCGGCGGCGCTGAGATCGAGTGCCACGATACCTGGACGGATGCCGATGAAGCCCAGCATCTGTTCGGGCTTGCGGCGCAGATCGTTCGTCCGGTCCGCCGCCGTGCGATCGGGGCTTGATAGGATCTCTCTGATTTGCGCTGGCGAAAGCGGCGGCGTGTCTTGTCCTGCCTGCGTCGTGTATATGCCGAGGAGAAGGACAATGGTGGTGATGATCGCGATCAAAGCCTTAGTTCGCGTAATTTTCATTGGCCTATTCCCTCGCCGTTCCGACACGCTGATCCATACGCAGGTGCAAGACGAGCCGGGTCACGGCGCGCTTTGCACCACGGCGCCCCACGGCGCGGGCGACCGCTAACCCGGCAGAGAAGCGCAAACAAAGCGAGCAGCGAAATTCATGGGTGCTCAAGCTGGCTCACTATACGCATGCGAGGGCTATGCTGTCTGCTTCAGAGCGCAGCGAACTCAATGGGCTGAGCGCCCTGCCAGAGGGTCAAGCGGCCGAGCTCGGGCAATTGCTCGGCTCCTTCGACGATGGTCAGGAAGTGATTGCCAGCGAGTTGCCCAACCTTGCTGGAGAAACGGACGCTGCCATAGGCCAGCAGGATTTCAGTCTCGCTGATGCCGCCGGGATGGACGAGCAGCTGACCCGGGGCGGGGTAGCTCGTCGCATTCTCATAGCCGAGATCGAGGTCAAGCCCACCGAGCGGGATCCAGCAAGCTTCGCCGCTCCATCGCACGTGGATCAGCCGATCTCGGTACGGCAGCATGCTCTCAAATCTGGCGCAGGTCCGCGGGGCCGCGTCCCGTTCAAAGCGAGCCCTGAATGAGAACCTGCCGGCGGCGATACGGACATCTGCCATGGTCGCGGACTATAGGCCATTTCAGCGCCGGAAATCGGCTTAGCGAGCCCCGCGCTGTGCTGTAACGAGGGAAAGCTTTGCTGCGAACGTTAAAAGCGAGACGATAGTCGTCATGGACCCCGGAATGCGGGCAATATCAACAAAATAGGAAACTCCCCATGGCGCAATCCATTCAACCAGGCCGGTTTGGTCATAGCGGCAAGCCCGATGATGGGTGGCTCGCAAAGCAGGAAAAGGAACCCATCCTCGAACCGGAGCTGCCGATCATCGATACGCATCATCATCTGTGGGACCGTGACGGCTGGACCTATTTGCTGCCCGAACTGCTCGCCGACCTCAATACCGGTCACAACGTCGTCGCCACTGTCTTCGAGGAATGCCGCTCGATGTATCGGGGCGATGGGCCAGTCGAGATGCGCCCCGTCGGCGAGGTCGAGTTCGTTGCCGGCATCGCCTCGATGAGCGCAAGTGGCGGTTACGGGCCGATCAAGGTGGCGCAAGGCATCGTCGGCTTCGCCGATCTCGCGCTCGGCGATCGGGTTGAGCCGGTGCTCGAGGCGCTAATCCGCGCCGGCGGCGGCCGGCTTTCAGGCATCCGCTATTCGGTCGGCTACGACGCCGATCCGACCATCGGTACAGTCGGCCGGACTCGGCGCCCCATATTTATGCTCGGCCCGAAGTCCGCGCCGGGGTGGCGCAGCTTGCTGCGCACGGGCTGGCGCTCGATGCCTGGTGCTACCATCCGCAACTCGCCGATGTGATCGCGCTGGCGCGGGCGGTGCCGCAAGCGACGATAGTGATGTGCCACGTCGGCGGCGTACTTGGCTACGGCGCTTATGCCGGCAAGAAGGACGAGGTTCATGCCGCGTGGCGGGCCAGCATGACGGAGTTGGCCAGGTGCCCGAATGTCTCCGTCAAACTGGGAGGCATGTTGAACCGCGGCGCCGCGCTCAATTTTCGGGAGCTTTCAGCGCCGCCGAATTCTGCGGCGTGGGCAGCTGCTTGGCGGCCCTATGTCGAAGCTTGTATCGAGTTATTCGGTGCGGAACGATGCAATTTCGAGAGTAATTTCCCCGTGGACAAAATGGGAACCGGCTACGCAACGCTGTGGAACGCGTTCAAGCGCATCACCGCCGGATGCTCGGAGACCGAGAAGCTCGGCCTCTATAGCGGTACGGCGAAGCGGCTCTACCGTCTCGACTGAGAGCAGGGAAAATGCGGTCCGCAATTTCTCGAGTAACATTGGCAAGGGCAGCGCCGGAGGCTTCAGTTATATTTGTTCAGGACACGTTTGGTCAGGTAACCACTCGGTCTGTCTGTCAGACGAGACGGGCCGACACCCTTTAGGTCGTATTACACTCCAAGTTGCCGCGTCTGGAGCGGCCAGGGTCGAATTCTGGGTACGCAGCCATCAGAGGCAACATGACATGCGTACGGAACTCATCTCCATCGCAACCGATACATTGCCGCTTGACGGTGCCTTTTACCTGCCCGAGGGCAAGCCCTGCGGTGCGGTGATGCTGCTCCACGGCAACACAATGAACTTCTACGTGGGTGCGCCACGGTTTCTGCCGCCGGTGCTGACCCGCCTCGGATTTGCCTGTCTGGCCTTCAACCGGCGCGGGCACGACATTCTCAGCATCCGCGACAGTCGAGCTGCTGAGGGCGCCGCCTACCAGCTGACGAAGGAGGGAATTGAAGACAACAACTACGCTGCCCGCTGGCTCGTCGAGCGCGAGTTCTCCCACCCGGTTGTGATCGGGCACAGCAACGGCGGCATGCTCGCGGTCAAGCACGTATCCGATCATCCTGAGACACCCGCCATGGTCCTGTTGTCCGCCCACGGCGGAGGGCGTGATGGGGTTCAGCGCACTTCGCGCGCCGGGATGCTCGCCGGCGACCGCCTCGACGAGATAACCGCCCAGGCGCGCGGGCTCGTCGCTGCCGGCCGAGGTCGAGAGCTGATGCTAGTGCCCGGATGGTGGTACGTCATCAGCGCCGAGAGCTTTCTCGACCGGATGACCGAGATGCCAGATGTTCTGGAACTTGCACCGACGATCCGCTGCCCAACGCTCTTCATTCGCGGCGACGACGAGAGCCCGGAAACCTATCCAGCTGAACGCTTCAAGGAGCGCGCCGGCGGGCCCTGCGATGTCGAGATCGTACCCGACTGCAACCACTTCTATGTCGGCCGGGAAGCGGCAATCTGCGAACGAGTCTCGGGTTGGCTCGCCGGCACGCTGAATATCCGCGCCGGGGCGTCACACTGATCGCCCACTATCCGCGAGATCGAATTGCACCTTCTACCCTGCGCACATGATGTAGACGTTACGAGCCCTTCGAGAATAGCGCCTCGCCATGAGAATTGCCGAGGCAGCCAGCGATCCGACCGCAGCGGATACGTTCCCCAAGTAGTCCAGCACCGTCACGGCTCGGTGCGGCTCGGACCTCATTGTAAAGAGATGGTCACCCGGCGATTTTAGCGACCAGAGCGGTTACCCAGGAAGGCTGAAGGCCTCCTAAGCCAACAGGCGTTAGGTCGGACGTTGACGATCTACCGGCGGGGAACATAATCCCTATCGGTAGAACAAACAGGAAGCCGGAGACCGGGAAGGGTGCCGGCGGGAGGGACCGATGCCTGACAGACCTCCGACGATCTCTTGGCGCTGTTCGACGCCGCGCCGCTCAATCGCCGCTACTGGGTGGCTTTCACGCTACTGTCAGCGCTGTTCGTTCTCGAATTCTTTGATTTCCTCGTGGTCGGCTACCTTCTGGCGGTGTTGGCGCCGCAGTGGCATCTGACCTATGGGCAGTCGGCTGTGATCCTCTACAGCGGCGGGGTTGGCGCGATCCTTGGCGCGCTCGTCTTTGGCGGACTGTCCGACGCCTGGGGACGCAAGATTACGATGATTGTCGGCACATTAATCTGCGCCGCGAGCTCAGGCTTGATGGGCATCGTCCCGAGCGGCGCGTGGGAGGTGTTTGCGATCCTGCGCTTCTTCATCGGGGTCGGGCTGACAGCCGGGGTCACGCCGTCTCTGGCAATCCAAGTCGAGCTGACGCCGACGCGTCACCGGACCTTGCTGACGAGTTTTTATCTGGTCTTTGCCTCTGCAGGCGGCTTTCTCGCTTCTGCTGCCTCCGCCGCACTACTCGAGCCGCTAGGTTGGCGTGGGGTTGCGATGCTCGGCATGGCGCCGGCGGTCGCCGGCGTGCTGATTTGGTTCTACGTGCCTGAATCCGTGCGCTGGCTCGCGGCGAAGGGCCGCTTCGCCGAGGCGCGCGCCGAAGTCGCAAAGCACCTCGGTGCACCGCTCCAGTCGGTGCCGCTGCCGACCCAAGCGCCCACCGCCCCGCCGCGCGGGCGTCTTTCGGAGCTGTATCGCCAACCGAGCATGTTTTGGGAGACCGTAATCATATGGGGCGGCTCGTCGATAGCGGGCTATGGCGTCTACCTGTGGGGACCGACGATCGTCGCGATGGTGCTGAGCGTCCCGGTCCCGCAGGCCGCCAAGTATTTTGTCTTCGTTACCCTTGGCGGGGTCACGGGCAAGATCGTGATCACCCTTCTAGCACCGCTGACCGGCCGGCGCTGGTTGGGTGTCGCTTGGGGGTTCGGCGGTGTCGCAGCCCTCGCCGCCGCCGGCTATTACAGCAATGTCCTTGTCGGAGGTTTGCCGGCGATGGTGATTTTGTTGTGTGCTGCTACCTTCTTCATTGAAGGCGGCTTCGCCAATTTCGCGCCATACACGGTCGAGCGCTATGGTGTGAGCCTCGGTGCGCGCTCCTCCGGCCTCGGACAGGCCGCGAACGGCGTCGGCAAGATAGTCGGCCCGTTGAGCCTTGCGTTAATCGCTGGCACCAGCAACGTCGTATCGCCGCATGCGACCTCGGATGCGGTGGTGCCGGCCTATTTGTTCCTCGCCTTCTGCATGCTGCTGGTCGGGCTGTCGTTTGTCTTCCTTGCGAGAGAGACGCACGGCCGACCGTTATCACTGGGCGAGGAGCCGGCGGCTCGGCAGGGGCCGATCGGGCTCAGCGGCACAGCACATTAATTGATCTCGCTCGACATCGGTGGTTCTTCTGCTTGTCCGGCCATGCTGTCGTCGCCCAAGCCGGTGCGATTGGCGGCGTGCACCCGGCAATTGTCCATTCGCACACTACCTGCGGGCAGTTGCCCGTTGGGGGAATGAATAGGGTTTCCTGCCAGGTTTGGGAAACACCTGGCGCCACGCAGCGCGGCGCGGCCCGGTGAGGCATTTTAAAGCTGCCTCACTCTGAAACGTCCGTTTGCCGCGGTGAGTCGAGGCGTTAGAACAGCGCCGCTTTGGAATCGGGCGTCGAGTTTGCCGCCTGCGACAACCGGTTATTTTGGTGTGGCGTCCCCAAGGGGATTCGAACCCCTGTTACCGCCGTGAAAGAGGGGCAAAAGACTGTTTCCGGGTGTGTCATGGACGG
>JBJMQW010000267.1:0-32538 GCA_045802495.1 Allostellaceae bacterium
ATCAAAATCGATATTGCCGGATTGCCGAGCTTCGTAGAGCTGCCTGGTGCGGCGGTTGGCCGCCGCGCCTTCATAATCGGCCGGGCGGACCGGGACGTGGCTCAGTCCAAAGAGCAGGCTGTCGCGCAGTGTCCCGGCGAACAGGTACGGCGAGGCGCCGACGTAACCGATCCGACGTCCGATCACCGCCGTCGTGAGTGCGGCGATATCGGCCCCGCCGATCGTGATGCGCCCGCTGCTGGGTTGGATCAGGCGGGCGAGGAGCAAAGCGAGTTCGTTCTTGCCGCTGCCGCTCTGGCCGACGATGGCGACATGCTCGCGCAGCGATACGGTGAAGCTGACCGCGTCGAGCACTCGGCTGCTGTCATCCTCGGCGAGCGACAAATTAGACACCGCGAGATCGCCGGTCAGGGGCTCCAGCACTTCAGGCTCGGCCAGTTGCAACCGCGCATCGATCATCCCAACGGGTTGAAATTGCTCGACGATTTGCTCATACTTGATCCGCGAATCTTCTTTTATCTGATAAAAATCAAGGAGCTCTTTCCATGGCGACGCCAGGTCTTTGTAAGCCGCCAGCACGGCAACCAGAGCGCCAAAAGAGAGATTTCCGCGGATCACCAAATAACCTCCGATCATATAAAAGAAAAAAGGTGTCAGTTGTGCGATAAAATTATTCAGAAATTTGACAAAGAATTTACGCTGATAAATCTCAAAGCGAATGTCATAAATTGTCCCCAGCAAATTGGAAAAAATCGCGAGTTGTCGTTTAACAGCGTCGTTGGCGTAGATGTCGATAATGCCGGCCGCCGAGTCCTGCACCTGATCGGCGACTTGCCGCACCGTGCGGACACGACGCTTGCCGAGCTGGTTCACCTTGCGCTGCAATTTTGGGATCAGATAGCCCTGCAACGGATAAAGCGCGACCGCGGCAGCCCCCAGCACCGGATCTTGCATGAACATGAAAAGGACGATCGTCAGCAGGGTTCCGCCCTGGAATGCGGGTGTCACAAAGGCGTCGCCGATAAAGCCGCCCAGAGATTCGCACTCGGACGTGATCATTGGAATAATTTGGGCGGAGGAGGTTTTGCTGAATTGGGATAGCGGAAAGCGCAGCATCCGCTGGTACAACTGATATCGGAAACGTCGCAGCATTCGCTCGCCGAGCCGACCTTTAAGTGTGTTTATGTAGTATTTAAATCCCCCATTTATGAATACGAGCAGCAAAAATAAGGAACACAACAACAACAGATAAGTGATCTGGTCAAATTCATAACCAAGAATCTGCTGCGGGAATTGCTTACCGCCAATCGCCCGGTTGATAATGGTTTTTGGCAAATCGAGCGAAAAATATAAGAAAGGAAACGATACCAGCGTCAGCCCGAGCAGCATAAGTTGGTGAGGCACGCTGTGCTTTAGGATAAAGCGATAGATGCTCGGTTCCAGCGCGTTGGGATCTCCGCCTTCGGATCCCGCGAGCTTGGCTGCCGGCAAAGACGCAATAGATGTTTGCGTCCCTGCGCGCAGTCCGGCAGTATCCCTAGCCGGCCGAATAGTTTCGGCAGCTGAGGCAAGGACGGCCGGCATTTCCTTCAGCATCATGGCCTCACGAAAAGATCATTTCGCCATCCAGTCGCTTATGCAATAGTCACCTCGCTTGGTTAATAGAGAGATCCCGAGTGACCGTTCGCCGTCATCATAAACGGGTGCTCATCTACAGTCATGATAGCTTTGGACTGGGGCATTTGCGCCGCTGTCGGGCGATCGCGCACTCGCTGGTCGATACCGATCCTGCCGTTTCGATCTTGATCTTATCCGGGTCACCAATCATCGGCAGCTTCGACTTTCGGTCACGGGTCGATTTTGTTCGTGTCCCCGGCGTCATCAAGCTCCGTAACGGCGAATATGTCTCGTTGAACCTGCACATCGATATCGACGACACATTGGCCATGCGCTCGTCGATAATTCGGCATACCGCCGACATCTTCGATCCCGACCTGCTGATCGTCGATAAGGAGCCGCTGGGATTGCGCGGGGAGGTGCGCGAGACGCTTGATCTGTTGCAGCGGCGCGGTACGGCGTTGATCCTCGGATTGCGCGATGTAATGGATGATCCCGAGGCACTGGAAAGCGAGTGGGAGCGCAAGCAGGCGGTCCCGGCCCTTGGCGAATACTATGACGAAATCTGGGTCTACGGCCTGCCGCAAATTTGTGATCCGCTGGCCGGCCTCTCGGTGCCGCTCAGCGTGCGCGAGCGCATGACCTACACCGGCTATTTGCGGCGCACCGCCGGAGAGCTGCAACTCACGCCGGAGATCCAAGGCGTCATCAACACCGAATTCCTTCTGGTCACCCCGGGCGGCGGCGGCGACGGCGAAGCGTTGATCGATTTGGTGCTGTCTGCGTACGAGCACGACCGCGCCATCCCGAACCCCGCCCTCCTCGTGTTCGGCCCATTTATGCTGCCCGAGCAACGCGCGTCCTTTGCGAGGCGAGCGGCCCGGCTCGAAAATGTGAAGGCGATAACATTCAACTCACGGCTTGAGAGCTTGATGGCCCGCGCCGCGGGGGTGGTCGCGATGGGCGGCTACAATACCTTCTGCGAGATCTTGTCGTTCGACAAGCGGGCGCTGATAGTTCCGCGGACGGCGCCGCGCCTAGAGCAATTCATCCGGACGCAACGCGCGGCCGAACTCGGCTTGTTGACGATGTTATCCGAACAAGACGGGCGCGACCCGCAGGTGATGGCTGCGGCGCTCCGCCATCTGACGCATCAGCCTCCACCGTCCGCCATAGATATTCCCGGCTTGCTCGACGGTATGCCCAAGGTCAATCGGCTGGCGCGGAACTGGCTCGATCGGGGGCGGGCCGGCTGCTTCGCGGCCCGCACGCGGTTCGGAACCTAACGTGGCGGCACCACCCCGGCTGGCCGGCCGTGTCGCCTTCGTCCTGAAGGGTTATCCGCGCCTCTCCGAAACCTTCATCGCGCAGGAGATTCTCGCTCTCGAGCGATGTGGTCTAGAAATTCTAATCGTGTCTTTGCGGCATCCGACGGATCGCGTCAGACATCCCATCATCGACTCGATCCGCGCGGCCGTGGTCTATCTTCCGGAATACCTTTATCAAGAGCCACGCCGGGTCTGGCGGGGCTGGGTGCGCTCGCGCCGACAGAACGGCTATCGTCGGGCGCGGGCAGCTTGGTTTGCGGATTTGCGGCGGGATCCAACCCCAAATCGCGTCCGCCGCTTCGGCCAGGCATTGGTGCTGGCGGCTGAACTCCCTGCCGATGTCGACCGGCTGCATGCCCATTTTCTGCATACGCCGGCCTCCGTGGCCCGATATGCCGGACTGATCGGCGGCCTCGGCTGGACAGCCTCGGCACATGCCAAGGATATCTGGACCTTGCCAGAATGGGAGAAGCGCACGAAGCTCGCCGAAGCCGGCTGGGTGGTGACCTGCACTGAAGCCGCGCGCCGCCATCTGGCGAGTTTGGCCCCCCGTTCAGCCTCCGTCGTCCTGTGCTATCACGGGATCGATTTCAGCAGGTTTCCGCCCGCCCCGCGCCGCGCGCACCGCTGCGACGGTAGCGACCGGCGCCGCCCGGTGACAATTCTCTCCGTCGGGCGCGCGGTTCCCAAGAAGGGCTATGACGATCTGCTCGAGGCGCTTGCGCTCCTGCCGCCGGATCTCGAATGGCGTCTCGTTCATATCGGCGGCGGTCCGCTCGGTTCGGCCCTGAAGCTTCAAGCCGAGCGTCTGGGTCTGTCCCGGAAAATCGAATGGCGTGGAGCCCGGACACAACCGGAGGTGCTCGCCGCCTACCGCGACGCCGATCTCTTCATTCTCGCCTGCAAGATCACGGATGACGGCGACCGGGACGGTCTCCCCAACGTCTTGATCGAAGCGCAGAGCCAGCGGGTCCCCTGCATCTCCACCCATGTATCGGCGATCCCGGAGTTGATAGACGATGAAGCGACCGGGTTGCTGACGCCGCCAGGCGATGCGCCGGCGCTCGCTCGAGCCGTGACGCGCCTGATCCGGAACCCTGCCAAGCGCGCACAGCTCGGCTCTGCCGGCGAAGCGCGCGTGCGCAGCCTTTTCGCTATGGACCCGGGTATCGCCACACTGGCCGAGCGCTTTGGCCTGGATAACCTGCCTGCCGGGGGTGAAGTGCGCGAGGTGCTCGTCCTCGCCGATGCCGTCGGCCAAGATCGATAGGTTGGACACCCTTCGGCCCAAGCGGTATGCGCATCGCCTTCTACGCGCCGCTAAAGCCGCCCGACCATCCGGTTCCCTCAGGCGACCGCCGGGTAGCGCAGCTTCTGCTCGCAGCCTTGCGGATTGCCGGCTACGACACGTTCATCGCCTCGCGCTTTCGCACCTATGACGGAAGCGGAGACGCGCTGCGGCAAGCTCGACTGGCGGCCATCGGCGAGCGCCTCGCCAGACGCTTTCTTCGCCGTTGCCGGGAGACACCGGAAGTTGCGCCGCAGCTTTGGTTTACCTATCACCTCTATCACAAGGCGCCTGACTGGCTCGGCCCCTTAATCGCCGACGAACTCGGCATTCCCTATGTTGTTGCCGAGGCCTCGGATGCACCAAAGCAGGCCTATCGCGCTTGGGCCACGGGCCGCGCTGCAGCGGAGAACGCGATCAGACGCGCCGACGCGGTGATTGGGCTGAACCCGACCGATCGGGATTGTGTCTTGCCCTTGCTGCGGGAACCGACCCGATGGGTCCCCTTCGCGCCGTTTGTCGACGCGGCCTCTTACGGTCCGCGTCGAAAGAAGTGTGGCGAGCCGCCGCGCTTGATTGTCGTCGCGATGATGCGCTATGGCGACAAGCTTTCCTCCTACCGATTGTTGGGAGAGGCTCTGTCGGGTCTCCTCGACTTGCCCTGGTCGCTCGAGATTATCGGTGACGGGGCCGCCAGGACGGAGGTCGAAGCCGCGCTGGCCCCCCTCAAGGAACGCATCCTCTGGACCGGTGTTCTCGGCCCCGCGGTGATCGCCGACCGCTTGGCCGCCTCCGACCTATACGTATGGCCCGCGGTCAATGAGGCGTTCGGTATGGCGTTGCTCGAAGCGCAGGCGAGCGGCTTGCCGGTAATAGCGGGAGATGGCAGCGGCATCCGCGAAATCGTTATGCCGGACGTGACTGGCCTCCTTGTCTCCCCCGGAGACGCACCAGCCTTCGCCGTCGCGGCGCGGAGTTTGATCGTCGACCGCGTCAAGCGCGCCGCCTTCGCCGCGGCCGCTCGACGGCGCGTCAGGGAGGAGCACGACATCCCGATTGCCGCCCGCCGTCTTGCCGCGGTCGTCGCCGGGCTCCGGGAAACACATTCTGCCTGATCGGAAATTGGATTTTCGTCGTGAGCGGCTCCGTCCTGTTCTATGTTCAGCACCTGCTCGGGATTGGTCATTGGCGGCGCGCCCTGCGGATTGCCGACGGGCTCGCGCAAGAGGGGCTCGGGGTGACGCTCGTCTCCGGGGGCGAACCCGTTCCGATCCCGGGGCGGGTCTGCAACTCGCGGATCATCCAGCTGCCGCCGATCAGAGCCCGCGACGCGGCCTTCAAAGAGCTGGTCGATGCCGCGGGCCATCCGGTCGATGACAGCCTACGGACGATCCGACGGGCGACGCTGCTGTCGGTCTTTGCCGCCACACAGCCCGATGCTGTTTTGATCGAGGCCTTTCCGTTTGGCCGGCGGGCGTTTCGCTTCGAACTCGACGCGCTGATCGATGCGGCCCGATCCCGCCAGCCCCGGCCGCTCGTTCTGTGTTCGCTTCGCGATATTGTCGTCGTTCACGACGACGCGAGGCGGCCCCGCGAGATCGTCGACCGCGTCCGCGCGGATTTCGACCATGTGCTTATCCATGGCGATCCCGCCTTCATCCCTCTTGAAGCCAGCTTCCCCCCCGCACCGGAAATCGCCGACCGCTTGATCTATACCGGCTATGTTGCCGGAGCCGAGGAACCGGTAGAGGCGGACGAGACTGCGTCTGCTGACGAAGCCGCCGGGACCGATGAGGTCGTCGTCTCAGTCGGCGGCGGTGCAGTTGGTGGTGCGTTACTCTCGACCGCACTCGAGTGCCGCCGACGCGGGTGTCTGCCCGATCTAAAATGGCGCCTGCTTTGCGGCCCTAACCTGCCGGAAACGGAGTTCGGCATCTTGGCTCATGGCTTGCCGCCAGGCGTGGTCCTCGAACGCTTTCGGCCAAATTTCCCGCGCCTGTTGCGGCGCTGCCGCGTCTCTATCAGCCAAGCCGGGTACAACACAATTCTCGACGTTTTGGCGGCCCGCGTATCCGCCGTGGTCGTGCCGTTCGCTGCGGAGCGCGAAACCGAACAGAGCTTACGGGCCGAACGGCTTGCCGCGCGGGGGGTGCTCGAAATGGTGCGCGAAGCCGAGTTGTCCCCCGAGTGCCTCGACCAAGCGATAGCTCGGGCGATCGCGCGCGGTCCGGGGTCGATCAGCGTCGCCACCGACGGAGCCCGGCGATCCGCCAGAGCGATTGCTGAGCTGATACGATATCGCCAATCCTTCCCGGGCGCATCGCCGCAAATTTTGCGTTGTGGCGGACTGGGTCTATGATCCGCCGATGCGCCGTCTTTCGAGTGTTACCGTGGTCGCGACCGCGGGATGGCCCGACCTCGTCGACGAGCTCGACCGCTGGCAAGAAGCGGAGCGGGCGGCAGCGCTATGGTGGCGTGATGACGACGCGGTAGCGCCGGGCGACAGGCTCGAGCGCGTGATGTCGATCGCCGGGAACGTGCCGATCGCCCTCGCGGTCATACCAGGAGCCGCGGAACCGGCCTTGGCCGACTGGCTCGCTCGGCAAATACAGGCACGCCCGGAAGCAGGCGTTACGGTCCTTCAGCACGGTTGGCGCCATTCGAACCACGCCGTGCGGGGAAAGAAGAGCGAGTTTCCTGCAGAGCGCCGACGCGAGGACGTCGCGTTCGAATTGGCCGCAGGTCGGGCGCGATTGGGCGAGTTCTTTGGTGACCGCGCCCTCCCGATCCTGGTGCCTCCGTGGAACCGTCTGGACGATTGCTTTCTCACCGTTCTCCCCGATTGCGGAATCCACGGTATTTCGCGAATGAATTCGCCTCCCGCCCTGCGTCCGGCTTCTGGCCTGATCGAAGTGAACGTGCACGTCGATTGCGTTGCATGGCTGCGCGGCCGCGGCTTTATCGGCGAGGGTGCGGCACTTGCCGGTATCGTCGGGCAGCTGCGGAAGCGCCGGCTCGGGCGCGTCTGTATCGATGAGCCCACCGGAATTCTTACTCATCATCTCGTTCACGACGAGAAGACCGAGACCTTTCTTCGCCGGTTGCTCGAGGTCACCGGCACGCATGCGGCGGCGCGTTGGCTCGACGCTACCGAAGTGTTTGCTCGAGCCCTCCTCGAACCTGCATGACCCGGTTCGTCTACCCGACCTCTGCCATGCTTGGAGATTATGTCCGCGCTGCAGCGGGGCTCGTTCCAACTGCCGCGATCCTCGCCATGTCGCCTGTCGGGATGGCTGGCGGGGTCGTGCTGGGTGGATTTAGCCTCCTTTTTGCGGTGTTCGGCATACGCACCGCATTGCGGCACGCAACCCGCTTGGAGATGACAGGAGAGGCATTGCGCGCCTTCGGCCTGCTCCCGGCTTCGATCTCGTGGCGCGAGCTAGATCGCATGAAGCTCGCCTATTACTCAACACGACGCGACCGCCGAAGCGGCTGGATGCAGCTCGAACTTCGCGGCGGACGTTCGAGGGTGTGCGTCGACAGCAGGATCGAGGGTTTCGCGGAGTTGGTGAAGGCATCGGCGAGAGCCGCCGAGATCCGAGGGTTGGCACTTGATGCCACAACGTTGGTTAACCTTGAGGCGCTCGGGGTCAAGCAGCCGGCAATCGGCACTGCCCTGGCACAGGCGGCGGGAGGCGCGGCGTGATCGATCTTCTTCGGGTTCGCGACCTTCACGTGCGTTTCGCGGCACCGGGCGGCTTTATCCGTGCGGTGACGGGCGTATCATTTCGCGTTCGCCCGCAATCCATCGTCGCCTTGGTCGGAGAATCGGGGTCGGGGAAGTCGGTCGTCAGCCAAACCATCCTGCGCATACTCCCGCGCAGCGGTCTGATCACCCGCGGAGAAGTGCTGTTCGCCGATCCCCGGCACGACGGGAAGGTCGTCGATATCGCGAAATTGCCGAGCGACGGCCCGGAGATGCGGGCGATCCGCGGCGGTCGGATCTCGATCATCTTTCAGGAACCGATGACCTCGCTCTCCCCGCTGCATACGATCGGCGATCAGGTGGGCGAAGCATTGCGCCTCCATCGGCCGGTGACGTCAGTGGAAGCTACCGAACTCACCGCGGACATGCTTCGTCTCGTCGGCTTCCCCGATCCAAAGCGGGCATTGCGCAGCTATCCGTTCGAGCTATCGGGCGGATTGCGTCAGCGCGCGATGATCGCGATGGCGCTGGTCTGCCGTCCTGCGCTGCTGATCGCGGACGAGCCCACGACCGCGCTCGACGTGACTATCCAAGCGCAGATCCTAAAGCTGATGATCGAGCTGCAGCACGAACTCGGCATGGCGGTGCTGCTGATTACCCACGACCTTGGCGTGGTCGCGAATGTCGCCGAAGAGATCGTGGTGATGTACCGCGGCGAGGTAATGGAAAGCGGGACCCTGGACGACATCTTCGCCCGGGCGAAGCATCCCTACCTGAAAGCGCTGTTGCGCGCGGTGCCGCGCTTCGACATGCGTCCCGGAGAGCGCCTCGTCCCGATACGCGACATTCCCCCCGGAGACGCACCGCATTTGATGGCGGAGCGGCGCAAGTGGCCCATCGGTGCGGTCGGACCCCTGCTCGAATGCGTCGACGTGATGAAGAGCTATATGCTGCGCAAGAGCGGGGTGTTCGGGATTGGGCATGCCGGGGCACGGGTAACCGCCGTCGATGGCGTCAGCCTCAAAATCGAACGTGGCGGGTGTCTTGGCCTCGTCGGCGAGAGCGGGTGCGGCAAGACCACCTTGAGCAAGCTTTTGTTGCGGGCGACAATGCCCAATTCGGGGTCGATCACGTTCAATGACCACGGGAAGCTGATTGATATACTCTCGCTCGAAGGCGAGGCTCTGAAGAGCTTTAGACGTCAAGTGCAGTTCATCTTTCAGGATCCTTTCGGATCCTTGAATCCTCGGATGACGGTTTACGACATTATCGAAGAGCCGTTGATCATTCACGGCATCGGCGACGCGCGGTCTCGCCGAGAAATGGTGCACGAGCTTGTCACCCTGGTGGGCCTCGATCTGAGGCACGTCAAACGCTATCCGCACAGTTTTTCGGGAGGCCAGCGTCAGCGTATCGGGATCGCGCGGGCGCTTGCTCTACGGCCCGATCTTGTCATCTGTGACGAGCCGACCTCGGCGCTCGATGTTTCCATTCAGGCGCAGATCCTGAATTTGTTGATGGATTTGAAGCAGAAATTGGGCCTTACTTACCTCTTTATTTCACACAATCTCGCGGTCGTCGACTATATCGCCGACCGAATTGCCGTGATGTGCGCCGGGCGCATCGTGGAAATTGCCGATCGCGCGACCTTGTTTCGCAACCCGCTTCATCCCTACACGCAAGCTCTGCTGGCCGCTGTGCCGACACCCGATCCATCGCACCGCCTCGATTTCAACCGGCTGATGGAGGACAAGGCGTCGGACCCCAGCGCGTGGCCGGATCCGTTCCGCCGCGATCCGGCAGACCCACCCCATTTGATCGAGGTCGCTCCAGGTCATTCTATCGAAGCGAGAGCCGCGCCCGTTTCGATGACAATCAGGGCGACCGATCTGGCCAGGGCATGAATTCGGGGCTCCACTCGTGAGCGGTCTCAGCCTCAGTCGGCGAGAGGCGCTTCAGCAGAGCCTCGCCGCGGTGTTAACGGCGGCGACATCGCAGGGAGCGCGGGGCGAGCTTCGGGAAACGCCTTTTTTCCGGAGCGAGGTGACCAGCGGTAAGCTCTCAAAGATTGAAGACAGGGTGCCGGAGGAGCCGGCTGTAGCCGAGTTGGAGACGCTCGGGACCCCAGGGGGCGAACTGCGGATATTGATGGGCGGTCCCAAAGACACCCGCATGATGGTTGTTTACGGCTACGCAAGGCTGGTCGGATTCACCCCTGAGCTGGAGTTCGCGCCGGATATACTCAAATCGATCGATATCGAGGAAAACCGCGTCTTCACCTTGCACTTGCGCAAGGGCCACAGATGGTCGGACGGGAAGCCCTTCACCTCGGAAGATTTCCGATATTGGTTCGAGGACGTCGCGCAAAACACGCGCCTGTCTCCCTCTGGCATCCCCGTAACCATGCTGGCTCAAGGTGAGGGGCCGCGCTTTGAGGTGCTTGACGAGACGACGGTCCGCTACAGCTGGACCCATCCCAACCCGCTCTTCCTGCCGGACTTGGCGGGGCCGAGCCCGCTCTATATTTATCGTCCTTCCCAGTATCTGAAGCAATTTCACCAGAAATATGCCGACAAAGCTGCATTAGACGCTCTCGTTAAGGAAACAAATCAACGGAACTGGGCAGCGCTTCACAACAAATTCGATACTATGTATCGCAACGATAATCCCGATCTTCCGTCACTAGAACCGTGGATCTTGAAAACAAGACCGCCGGCAGATCGATTTGTGTTCGAACGAAACCCGTATTATTACCGTATAGACAAGGCCGGAACGCAACTTCCATACATCGATCGGGTCATTATGTCGATCGCCGATGGCAAGATCATCCCGGCAAAGACTGGGGCCGGGGAGAGCGATCTTCAGGCGCGCTACTTGCGGTTCGATAACTACACATTTCTCAGGGCGAGCGAGCAGCGCAACGATTTCAAAGTGAGGCTGTGGCGCACCGGTCCGGGAAGCCAACTGGCGCTCTATCCCAACCTCAATGTATCCGACGAGATTTGGCGCGGTCTGGTGCGCGACGTACGCTTTCGCCGGGCGCTGTCTCTGGCAATCGATCGCCATGAGATCAACCAAGTGATCTTTTTCGGGTTGGCCATCGAAGGGCAAAATACCCTATTGCCGCAAAGCCCGCTCTACGAGCCGCGTTACCGTTCTGCTTGGGGGCGCTTCGATCTCCCCGAGGCCAACCGCTTGCTGGATTTGGTCGGACTGAAGCGAGGCGGGGACGGAATTCGACTGCTTCCCGACGGGCGATCGGCTGAAATCATTGTCGAGAACTCGGGAGAATCCACCGAGCAGTCGGACGTGCTCGAACTGATCCGCGATTCCTGGCGGCGCATTGGAATCAAGCTCTTCGCCAAACCGTCCCAGCTGACATTGTTTCGGCGGCGGGTATTCTCCGGTGAAACGCTGATGTCCATCGACAAGGGCGTCGAAAATGGCCTCGCGACCGCCGTCATGTCACCGTGGGAATTCGCCCCAACCAGTCAGCAGCAGCTCGAATGGCCAAAATGGGGGCAATATTATGAAACGAAGGGAACGGCCGGCGAACCTCCTGATCTGCCGTCCGCTATCCGGCTGAAGGAACTCTACGAGGAATGGCTAGCGGCGTCCTCGCACGAGGAACACGCGCGCATCTGGCATGACATGCTTCGCATCTGGGCCGACGAGGTGTTTTCGATCGGCACCGTCGCCGGGGTTCTGCAGCCGATCGTGGTAAATGCCAAGCTGCGGAATGTTCCCGAGCAGGGAATCTACAACTGGGATCCGGGAGCCTATTTTGGCATCTATAAGCCTGATGGCTTTTGGTTCGACCTCTCGGAGACGCCCGCGAAATCCGCGTCGATAGATGCGTCGCCGGCCGCGCAACGGTAGGAACGGGCGGAGATGCTCAGTTATATCGTTCACCGGATTTTGATCATGATCCCGACATTGCTCGCGATCAGCATCGTGATCTTTACGATCATCAATCTTCCGCCCGGCGATTACTTCACGACGTACATCGCTGAACTGCAAAGCTCAGGCGAGGCGGCAGACCTGGCCAAGATCAACTTTCTAAAGATGCAGTATGGTTTCGATAAACCGATCTGGCAGCAATATCTCTTCTGGGCCGGTGGCCTTCTTCATGGAGACATGGGTTATTCCTTTGCATATAACCTGCCAGTCAACCAGGTTGTTGGTGACCGTCTATTGATGACCTTTATCGTATCGTTCACGACCATTTTGTTTACCTATATCGTCGCCTTCCCTATCGGCGTCTATTCGGCGACCCATCAGTACAGCTGGTCGGATCACGCTTTGACGTTGCTGGGGTTCCTCGGGCTCGCAACGCCGAGCTTTCTGCTCGCGCTCGTTCTGCTCTACCTTGCCAATGTGTATCTCGGCATATCAATCGGCGGGCTGATGGATCCGCTATACGTTAACCAGCCTTGGAGCGTCGCCAAGGCGCTTTCGGTGGCAGCGCATCTCTGTATCCCCGTAGTCGTTATCGGCACGGCGGGAACGGCGAGCATGATCCGGCGGTTGCGCGCCAATCTGCTCGACGAACTGCAAAAGCAATATGTCGTTACGGCGCGGGCGAAGGGGCTGCCGCCTATGAAATTGTTGTTCAAATACCCCCTTCGCATGGCGCTTAATCCGTTCATTTCCGATATTGGCTCGCTTTTGCCTCATGTGATTTCCGGCGCGGCCATCGTGTCGGTCGTCATGTCCTTACCGACAACCGGACCGATGTTGCTCGAAGCGTTGCGCAGCCAGGACATGTACCTCGCCGGCTCGTTCCTGATGTTCATGGCATTCCTGACGGTTATCGGCGTATTCATTTCCGATCTCGCCCTTGCCGTGCTCGATCCCCGCATCCGCCTGCAAGCGGGCCGAAGCCAGTGACCGATTTGCTTTTCGCCGGGGACGCCCCGCGGGACCGCGCCAACGCCCCGCCGGCAAAACCCTCGGAGCCATTGCCACACTTCGTTTCGGACGCGCCATTCGACCCGTATCTGATCGAGAAGATGACGCCTGCGCAGGAGCGCTTTTACATGGCGTCGGAATGGCGAATGGTGTGGTGGAAGCTGCGCCGCCACCGCGTCGCCGTCGTGTCGGGAGCGGTCCTGTTGGTGATGTACGTGTCCATCCTCTTCTGCGAGTTTCTTGCACCCTACGGGCTCGACACGCGCAATACGGATTTCATCTATACCCCGCCCCAGCTCGTCCGGATTTTTCACGATGGGAGGCTGGTAGCGCCTTTTGTCTATGGTTTTGACTACCGGCTCGAGATGAGCAATCTCGAGCGGGTATACACGCCAAATCCGCAAAACCGGCAGCCGCTCCGGTTTTTCTGTCGTGGTGAACCGTACCGGCTATGGGGGTTGCTTCCGGCCGATCTTCATGTGGTTTGCCCGGCTCGTGGCGGGCAGCTGTTCTTGGCCGGGACCGACCGGCTCGGTCGAGATCTCCTCTCGCGCATGATTTACGGGGCGCGCGTCTCGCTGACCGTGGGACTTCTCGGCGTGGCCGTCAGCTTCACTCTCGGCATCCTGATCGGAGGGATTGCCGGCTATTACGGCGGATGGACCGATATTCTCATTCAGCGCGGCATCGAGGTCATACAATCATTTCCGCATCTGCCGCTGTGGATGGCGCTCTCGGCGATCCTGCCGGTCAGCTGGAGTCCGATCCTCGTCTATCTCGGCATCACGCTGATCCTTGGGATGATCGAATGGACCCACCTCGCCCGGGCGGTACGCTCCAAGCTGCTGGCATTGCGCGAAGAGGATTTCTGTACCGCCGCGGTGTTGATGGGAGCTCGACCCTCGCGGATCATCGGCCGCCATCTGCTGCCCAGCTTTATGAGCCATCTGATTGCCTCGGCCACTCTGATGATTCCCGGGATGATCCTGGGTGAGACGGCACTTTCTTTTCTCGGACTTGGATTGCGCCCGCCGATGACGAGTTGGGGGGTGCTGCTAAGCGAGGCGCAAAACATCAACGTTGTGGCGCTCTATCCGTGGCTGATGCTGCCCGTTGCGTGTGTCATCATCACCGTGCTCGCGTTCAATTTCTTCGGAGACGGGTTGCGCGACGCCGCCGATCCCTATCATTGAGGCCGCCTCGTGTCGGCGCCCGCCTATTTGAGCCGCGGTACAGTGAGGAAGCCCGCCCGGCTGGCCATCGTTGCCGTTCTCCTCCTATGGGCCGGCCCGGCGATGACCGAAGAGGGGCCAAAGGCAAGCGCGCCCCTCCCGCCGCCGCTCCCGGCCGCCCCAGCCGAGGCCCCCTCGCCGCCGATGGACGTCAAGCCCTCGGGCCAACCAGCCCCAGAAAAGGCCGATCCGCCCGAGAAGGAGTTCGACAAACCCAAGACCGGCTCGCCGCAAGTCAACTCATCGGCAGCGCCGAACGTTACGCGCGCCGTTCGCAAGAAGGACAACCGTTCGTTAAAAGAACACGCCGGAACCCAGGCCGCGCCCCCTGTGCGCCGCTCAGCCCTCATTCCGGACGAGCGGCGACGCAACCCGGCACCCGCCTTGCACCAGCCCGGCCGGCTTTCGCCTCCGCCGGACCCGTACCCCGTTCCACGGACGGCGAACACCGCCCCGGCCAACGCGGAGCCGCCGCCGATGCCCCCTCCGTACTCTCCGGGATATCCCGGGGGCGCTCCGGCCATCGGCTACGGCAACTACTATCCCTATCGCTGGCCGTCGGCTAATTCTGCACCCTTCAGACCGGGCTACTGATTTCCCACGGGGGATGCGGTCCCACTCAGGAGGTAGACGAGTATCATGATCAAGCGGTTTCACGCGCTCTACGTCGGTCAGATCGAGCTCGACAATATCGGTATCGACGGCACGCCGGCGAACGATCGCCGTTACTCGAACGACCGGCTCAGCGAGGTGTTCTGGAGCGCCCGCGATGTCGCCCAGCTGATGGACGAGCTTGGGTACTATGCCTTCTGGACGGCGGAGCACCATTTTCAGCGTGAAGGCTACGAATGTCTGCCTAATCTGATCCAGCTCGGCCTTTGGCTCGCCACCCAGACACGTCATCTCAAATTCGGCTGCGCCTTTAACATCCTGCCGATGTGGCATCCGATCCGGCTCGCGGAAGATTACGCGATGGCCGACATCGTCACCGATGGCCGCGTAATTATGGGGGTGGGTCGCGGCTACCACACGCGTGAAGTGGAAACCTTTGGCGCCCCGCTGCTCGATGCCGATGCCAATCGCGAGATGTTCGAGGAACAGCTGCGACTGCTCCTGAAATGCTTCAATGAGGAGGCGTTCCACCACAAGGGGAAGTATTACGAGTGCCCGCCGCCGGTTCCTTATCGCGGGTATCAGCTCGAGGAAATCACGATGGTGCCGCGGCCGAAGCATCTGCCGGTCGAGGTCTGGATGCCGATAGCGAGCGGCAGAACCATCGACATGATGGCCAAATACGGCCTCAAAGCGATGGTCACGCTGAATGGCGAGAAAATCCTCGATGACGTCATCCGCGCGTTCCATAGTGCCTGCGTCAACCACGGCCGGCCTGTCCGGCTCGGCCAGGACATGATATGGGGTGCCGGGATCTACCTCGCCGAGAACCAGGAGGAGGCGATCCGCCGCCTCGAACCGTCGCATGACGAGCGCTACAAGTGGTTTGCCCCGTTTGGGTTTGTGCGCTACGCGGACGAGCAGGGGCGGACTTGGGGTACGCCGGGGGCCCCGGCGCGAGTCCCGTCTTTGCGTGACGGGGTGCAGCAGAAGGCGTGGTTCTGCGGTCCCCCGGCTCAAGTCATCGATGGCATCAAATCGATCGAGGCGAAGTATCCGGGGCTGGAAGACTTCATGATACATTGGGCGGAGGGATTGCCGCCCGATGAATTCAAGGATCAGCTGCGCTGGTTCGCCCAGGACGTAATGCCGGCGTTCAACCGCGAGTGAGTAGGAGTGGTCAGCGTGTCAGGGCAAGAACGAGGGCGGCCGCCGCGGCGCCTATGCGGGCCACAGCCCCCGCGTCGACGGCATGTGGCCAGCGGTCTTGCGGCAAGTGGAAGAACGGATTGCTGCCGACCAACGTGACGTACCGTCCGCCGGCGCGATGAATATCGCGAGTCTCGCCGCTGGGCACGAGGGTTATGGGGGCGACCGTGTTCGGCGATTGGCCGAAGCGGGCGAGTTGGGCGGCGGTCAAATCCCGCAAATCGTCGCTCGCGGACTGCAGAGCCAGCTCCCCGTCGGTGGCCCCGATATTGGCGCCGAAATGGACCCAGGTCGCGCCGCCCTCGGTGAGCGGACGATCCCATCCCGGACGGCGCGCAACAAAGTCGTCGAGACCGAGATGGCCCAGCTCATGGCCGCTATTTGCGGTGAAGACCACATCGCAGCACGGAGGCGCCGCGATCAGTGCCCGCAAGGCCTCAAGCCAGCATACGATACCGCCGCCACGCTCGGCGGTCGATTCCCACCAGGAACTGCGCGGGGTCATCACGACCAGCGGCGGAGCCCCCCGATTTCGCCCGTTAATCGCGACGACCACGTTGCACGCCTTCGCCCGGACATAGCGATTATCGGCGACCACCCGCCCCTCGGTGCCGCGTTGTGCCCCAGCCAGCACGACTTCCCTAGCCTCGCTCGAAACGTGAATCGCCGGCGCGCCGTACGGGTTGCGGAACTGCTCGGCGTTCAATAGCCCCATACCCGGGCGGTCGCCGCTGCAGATGATCACGACCGCGCAGTGCGGATCGCCGCGCCGTAATCTTTCGAATTCTCCGGAATAGACCGATCGGGGGGTTAGCTCAGTTATGAGAACGGCGCCGTCATGGCCGGCGAGGCTGAGCCTTCCGGAAGCGCCGGCGGCTCCTGTCGAGGGGGCGTCGAATACCGGCACGGCCGGGATGCGCCGGCCATCGAACTCCAAATAGCAGGCAACCGGATCCAGGCGATCCAGCGCGAACTCCTCGCGCGCGACGTGGACCCCGAACCCGGAAGCCTCACGCGCCAGCCAGAGCGCGCCCCGCTCGTCACCACGTGTCGCGGTGCGGTGAGGTCCTTGCGCATCCCATGCGGCCAGCCATGCCTCTGCGCGCGCCCTGGGATCGCTAAGCGAAGTCGTGACAGCAGCACTCATGGTGTCCAGAATGTGTTGTGGCTCAGCTCGTCTTAACGCAATGTCGAATGCCCCGAAAGCCGGTGCCCCGAGCCGTGGCGGGCGAGCAAGCGGCAAGTATTCGACGAAGGTTCGCTGGCGAGGAGATACGCATGCGCTTACACAATCTGTATACCGATTCCGATGGCCAGTCGCATTTCCGCGACATCGAGGTGGAGTGGATCGAGGAGCGGCGGGGCAGCAAGCTGTCCAAGCGCCTGCCGGCTACGGGGATCATCTTCCGCGAGACACAGGCCGAACACGACATCGACTGGCATCCGGCGCCGCGCCGGCAATACATCATCAACCTCGATGCCGGAGTGAAGATCACCGCCAGCGACGGCGAGAGCCGCATAATCGGGACGGGCGAGGTAATCTTGGTCGAGGATACGACCGGTAAGGGACACTTGTCCCAGCATGTCGAGGGTAAAATTCGCCATTCCATCTTCGTGCCGGTCGACTGACTTGTCCGAATGCGCCGAGGCTGCAGCTGCAGGGTGTCCTGCGCCCCTTGAGCGGCGGGTCGCCAAGTAACATTTGGGCATCAAATAGAGGCGTCTTGCCGTGCCCGCGGCGGGATGTTCGGAGAATTGCGCATGCGCTCCATGCAGCCGGTCCGCGGCACCCAAGACCTCCTCCCAGAGGCGGCACGGCGCCACCGGCACATTGTCGAAACCGCGCGTAACGCCGCCGAGCTGTACGGCTTTGCCGAGATTGCGACGCCGATTTTCGAGTTCACCGAGGTCTTCAGCCGCCCGATCGGCGAGACCAGCGATATCGTTACTAAGGAGATGTACAGTTTCGTCGATCGGGGCGGCGAGGAAATCACGCTACGACCCGAGAATACGGCAGGTGTCGTTCGCGCGGTGCTATCGGACGGCCTGCTTCAGAGTGTGCCGGTCAAGTTTTTTTACTCCGGGCCGATGTTTCGCTACGAGCGGCCGCAGAAAGGGCGTTTCCGGCAGTTTCACCAAATCGGTATCGAGCTGATAGGCGTGGCGCAGCCACAGGCGGACATCGAGGTCATCGCCCTCGGGAACCGCGTGCTCGAAGCGCTCGGCATTGCGCCGCGCGTGACTCTCGAACTCAACACGCTGGGAGACCTTGCCAGCCGCGCCGCCTATCGCGAAGCGCTCGTTTCATACTTCTCGAAGCGGGTTTCCGAACTGTCCGATGACAGCCGTCGACGGCTTGAACGCAACCCGATGCGGATCTTCGATTCGAAGGAGGAAGCGGACCGTCGGGTCAGTATCGAGGCTCCGATATTTGATGATTACCTGAGCGCCGAGGCGCAGGACTTCTTTTCTCGTGTGCGCCGCGGCCTCGATCGGCTGCGCATAGAATATCGTCTCAATTCTCGGCTGGTTCGCGGTCTCGACTATTACAGCCATACCGCCTTCGAGTTCGTCACCTCGGATTTGGGAGCGCAAGGGACGGTGATTGGCGGAGGGCGCTACGATGGGCTCTTCGAAGTCATGGGCGGCCCCGCTACGCCAGGTGTCGGCTGGGCGGCGGGGATCGAGCGGCTGGCGATGCTGATCGCCGAGCCGCCGGCGCCACGCCGACCGGTTGCGCTGGTCCCGGTTGGCGAGACAGGAGAATCAGCTGCGCTGCAGCTGGCGGAAGAGCTGCGTCGCGGCGGCTTTCCCGTTGATCTCGGCTATTCCGGCAATCTCGCGCGGCGCCTGAGGCGCGCCAACAAGATCGGTGCTCGTGCCGCCGTGCTGATCGGCGACCGCGAAATTGAGCGCAGCATGGTCACGCTTCGCGACCTCGATAGCGGCGCCCAGGCAGATGTACCTTTAGGCGAGCTGCCGTCGCATTTGGCGGCCCTCTCGGACTGAGCCGGGAAACATGGAAAGCTCTTTTGAAGGTCACCTGGAGCACCTCGTGCGGCGCCATGCGGAGCTGCGCGAGGCCCTGACCAGCCGTGGGCTAGGAGGTGCGGAGTTCGCAAAATTGTCAAAGGAATACAGCGACCTCAGCCCCATCGTCGAGGGCATAGACGAGCTACGCCGCGCCCGCTACGAACTGTCCTCGCTGACGGATATGGCGGCTTCGGGCGAGGATGCCGAACTGCAACAGCTCGCGGAAGAGGAATTGCGCTCGCTGCGGGAGCGCCTTCCGGTGCTCGAGCAGCAGGTAAGGCTGGCGCTGCTGCCAAAGGACGCCGACGATCGACGCAACGCGATCCTCGAAGTTAGGGCCGGAACCGGCGGCGAGGAGGCGGCGTTGTTTGCCGCCGAGCTCTTTCGCATGTATCAAAAATATGCCGCATGGCGGAGCTGGCGCTTCGAAATCCTTGACCTCTCCGAAACGGGCCTTGGCGGCTTCAAAGAAGCGAGTGCTTTGATCAGCGGTCCGGAGGTGTTCGCCCGTTTGAAATTCGAGTCCGGCGTGCACCGCGTGCAACGCGTGCCAGAGACCGAAGCCGGCGGCCGCATTCATACCTCGGCGGCCACCGTCGCAGTGCTCCCCGAAGCGGAAGAAGTCGATGTCCGCATCGATGAGAAGGATCTGCGGATCGATGTCTTCCGCGCCAGCGGCCCCGGCGGTCAGTCGGTGAACACGACCGACAGCGCCGTGCGGATCACCCACTTGCCGACGGGTCTCGTGGTGATCCAGCAGGACGAGAAATCGCAGCACAAGAACAAGGCGAGAGCGCTGAAGGTCCTGCGCTCTCGTCTCTATGATCTGGAGCGGCAGGCGCGCGATAGCGCGCGCGCTGCCCAGCGCAAGAGCCAAGTCGGCAGCGGCGACCGCTCGGAACGCATCCGCACCTACAATTTCCCGCAAGGCAGGGTCACCGATCACCGCATCAATCTGACATTGTACAAGATCGACAGCGTGATGAGCGGGGAAGCGCTCGATGAGATCATCGACGCGATCCTGACGGAAGATCAGGCCGCACGGCTGGCCTCCGTGGAAGGGTGAGGCGGTGGCGGAGACCCTCGGCGAGCTTCTCATCGAGGCGTCCGGCGCGCTGTACTCCGCCGGCTTCGAGGAGCCCCGCCGCCAGGCCCGCCGGTTGTTTGCCGCGGCGCTCGCGGTCTCGCAAACAGATCTGTTTGGCCGCTCCGACTGGCCGGTGGATGCAGCGGAAGCCCGCCGTGTTCGGGCGATCTTGACCCGCATCTTGCAGCACGAGCCGTTGAGCCGCATCCTCGGGCGTCGCGAATTTTGGGGGATGGAGTTCGTCCTTTCAGCCGATACCCTTGACCCTCGGCCGGAGACGGAGACTGTCGTCGATGCCGTGCTCAGCCGAAAGCCGTACCGCCAGGCGCCGCTGCGCTTTCTCGATCTGGGCACCGGAACCGGTTGCCTCCTCCTGGCTCTTCTCAGCGAATATCCGCGGGCAGCTGGGCTCGGCGTCGACATCGCCGAAGGTGCCGTTAGGACGGCGGTTTGCAATGCGGCCGCGCTGGGCCTTGCCGATCGGGCGCATTTTTTAGTGGCTGATTGGGGAGCGGCGCTTGCCGGGAGGTTCGACGCTATTGTCGCCAACCCGCCTTATATCGCGAGCGCGGACCTCCCGCGGCTACCGCCGGAGGTCATAGGTTACGATCCCTCACTGGCCCTGGACGGCGGCACGGACGGCCTTGCCGCATACCGGGCGATCGCCGCCGCGCTTCCAAAGCTGTTGGCGGCCAATGGCATCTTTGCGTCCGAGGTCGGGGTTGATCAGGCCGGTGCGGTTGTCGCCATGATGAGGGCGACCGGACTCGCTTGTGACGAGATCGACAAAGATCTTGCGGGCATCGAGCGGTGCGTGATCGCGCGTCAAGACGGGGTCGAGATTCACTGAACTCAAAAAATGGTTGGAAAGCGCCTCCGTCCCGTCTAGGGTGACGCTGCTCGGGGGCCTGATGCCGTACAAACAGCGGCAAACACCTGCCCGAAACCGCCCGAGTAGCGGCCAGGGGAACGCTCCCGCCGGACAGCGGCCCGACAGTGTCCACCGCAATAAGACAGGTGTCATGAGACCAGGACCAAACAAGCGCTCGCGCGGTCGAAACAACGGAAACGGCCCGCATTATAATCGTCCGCGCATGCCTCACCGGATCCAGACCTTCGACAGCAACGGTCCGAACGTAAAGATCCGCGGTAACGCCTACCAGGTTTTCGAGCGCTATGTCGCGCTTGCGCGCGAGGCCGCGGCAAGTGGCGACAGAATTGCCGCCGAAAACCTGTATCAGCACGCAGAACATTATTTCCGTGTAATGAATGCAAACGGAGATCCAAACGCGCACGGCGCGCCTCGCCCGGTCACTCCGGCCGATACTGAGATGAACGGCTCCGAAGGCGAACGTCGCGAGTCGGAGGAGGGCTTGCTCCAGCCAGCCGCTCCCCCACCTCCTCCCGACGACCAGCCGCCCGGCTTCTGAGCCGCGGCATCCTTGCTGACGCCAGGCGTCGAATTGCGGCCCGGTGAGATCGGCTAACCCGGGACGAAGGAAACCGACCCGGTCAATCAAGGATTTCGAAATGCGCCTCGGTCGGGCGCATCGCGAGACCGTTGATCGGCAGCATGTCCTGGGGGCAGGCGGAGAACGCGACGATGCAGTCCATCTCGGCGCGCAACGCGACATAGCTGCCCGGTTTACTCACCGGCGGACGGATCTCGACGCGATTGCCGGCGACGACCGGGATGTTCATGAACAGGTTGAGCGGAGCCGGGGTTTCGGGCGGGGCGAGGCCCAGCGCGGCTATCCCCGCCCACAGATTGTCGGCGCAATTGTCGTGATATTCGGCGCAGCCGAGCATCTCGTAACGCCAGCGGTCGCAGGCGGCAAACAGCGTATCGTGGACGCCGCCCGAAATGTCTTCGACGAGGGTCAAGATCGGCCTCCGCCGGTTGGTGACCAGCGCATCGCCGACCGCCGGGATGATCCGCCCGATCGCGACCCGGCTATGCTCCATCGACATGAATTCGCGCAGGTCTTCCGCATTGAAGGCCCAAGTGTCGACGACCTGCTGCCCTTTGGTGTTAACCACTTTGATCCGCTGGCCTTTGGCAACACGGACCGCTTTGCCCTGGCGCGCCGGGATCTCGATCATCGCCTCTATCCGTTGGGATTGACGGTCGACGAGCCTACCGCCGCTTGCTAGGCTTCGGAACAGTTTATACGAGGGGATGGAGATCCCGGTGACCGACCTTCGCTCCCTGAGCGTTCGCGAGGCAGCCCGGCGGATCGCCGAGCATCGGGTCACCGCCGAGGAGCTGGCGGCGGCATATCTGGGGCGCATTGAGGCGCGCGAGGGCGCGGTCGGTGCTTGGCAGTATTTCGACCGGGAAGCGGCGTACGCTGCCGCGCGCCGACGGGACGCGGAGCCGCCGCGCGGCCCGCTGCATGGTATCCCGATCGCGGTCAAGGATCTGATCGACACGATGGACATGCCGACCGCCTATGGATCGGCGATCTATCGCGGGCACCGGCCTGCTGCGGACGCTTCCTGCGTGGCACTCGCGCGCGCCGCAGGCGCGGTCGTTCTCGGCAAGACCGTGACGACCGAATTCGCCGCATTCACGCCGGGGAAGACCGCAAATCCGCGCAACCTGGCGCACACGCCGGGTGGCTCGTCGAGCGGCTCGGCCGCTGCGGTGGCCGATGGCATGGCGCCGCTCGCTTTCGGCACTCAGACCGCCGGGTCGGTGATCCGCCCCGGGGCGTATTGCGGTTGCGTCGCATACAAGCCGAGCTTTGGCCTGATCAACCGCGCCGGGGTGAAACCGCTCGCCGACAGTCTCGACACGGTCGGCGTCTTTGCCCGGACAGTCGACGATGCGGCATTTTTTGCCGGAGTGCTGGCGGAGCGTCCGGCGCTCCGCGGCGTCGCCGCTCCGCGCACCGCTCCGCATTTTGGGCTCTATCGGACCCCGATGTGGGACCAAGCCGAGCCGGCGACGGCGGCCGCTCTCGACGCCGCGCGGTCAGCGCTCGAACAGGCCGGTGCGATCGTGACCGAATTGGCCATCGCCCCCGAGCATAACGGGCTGAGCGACGCGCAAGACAAGATCATGCGGTTCGAAATGGTTCGGGCCCTCGCCTACGAACGGATCGAGCACAGTGCCGAGCTCTCTCCCCGCCTCGCACAGATGATGGATAGCGGCCTGACGATCGGAGCCGAGGAGTATGATCGGGCGCTCGCCCGCACCGCCGAGGCGCGAGCCGGGCTGGATGCGTGGTTCGGATCGTGCGACGCCGTGTTGGTGCCCGCTGCATCAGGTGAAGCCCCTGCGGGGCTCGGCAGCACCGGCGACCCGGTTTTCAATCGCATGTGGACCCTGCTCGGCCTGCCCTGTGCAGCGCTGCCGGCGCGGTGGGGAGACAATGGTTTGCCAACCGGGGTTCAGCTTGTCGGACGGTTGGGGGACGACGCGCGCCTCATCAGCTGCGGAACCTTCCTCGAGCAGGCGCTGGCGGGCCCGGCATGAGGGTGAGGATGGCGATTGCGCGCGCTCTCGCCGCCGTCGCCGGGATCTCGCCGATCGGCTGTTCCGCCCTCGATCCATACGCGACCTTTCCAGCGGCGGCGCTGCCGGGGGAGCCCGCTGCTGGTGCGCGCGTGGCCATTTGCTACGACACGCTCGTCAGCTCTCTCGACCAGGTGCAAGCGGCGGCGTAGCAGGAATGCGCCCCAAACATCCAGGCGACGCCGGTTCGTACAGACTGGTACATGCAATATTGCCCGCTGCTGTTGCCGGCACGGGCGACGTTTGTCTGCTCGGCAAGCAAGTAGGACACCGGCTGCGGCGTCGCGTCTTCTGTCGGCTGCTTGACGGTTTTACTATATACTATTCTGCTCCCGGTTGGGGATCGCGGCTACGATGGATTACGAAGGGATTTTCAGCGAGCGGCTTGGGGCGTTGCGGGCCGAGGGTCGGTACCGGGTGTTTGCCGATCTGGAGCGGCGGTGCGGCGGTTTTCCGCGCGCCTTTGACCACCGGACCGGGGCCGAGGTGACGGTGTGGTGCTCGAACGACTATCTGGGGATGGGTCAGCACCCGGCGGTGCTGGCGGCGATGGAGGAGACGCTGCGGGCGGTCGGCGCCGGGGCGGGCGGGACGCGCAACATCTCGGGCAACAGCCATGTGCACCTGCTGCTCGAGCGCGAGCTGGCCGATCTGCACGGGCGCGCGGCGGCGCTGATCTTTACCTCGGGCTATGTCGCCAACGACGCGGCGTTGTCGACCCTGGCGCGCGAATTGCCGGGCATGGCGGTGTTCTCCGACGCCGCGAACCATGCCTCGATGATCGCCGGCATCCGCAACAGCCGGGCCGAGAAACACATCTTTCGCCACAACGACCCGGCCGACCTGGCGCGCCTGCTGGACCGGGTGCCGGCCGACCGGCCGAAGCTGGTCTGTTTCGAATCGGTGTATTCGATGGACGGCGACATTGCCCCGGTCGGTGAAATCTGCAGTATCGCCGAGCGTTTCGGCGCAATGACCTATCTCGACGAGGTGCACGCCGTCGGTCTCTACGGGCGGCGGGGCGGCGGCATCGCCGAGCGCGACGGGGTGATGCACCGCCCGACGGTGATCCAGGGCACGCTGGGCAAGGCGTTTGGCACGATCGGGGGCTACATTGCGGGCTCGGCGGGTCTGGTTGATTTTGTGCGCAGCCACGCGCCCGGCTTCATCTTTACGACCTCGCTGCCGCCCGCCATCGCGGCCGGCGCGCTGGCGGCGATCCGCCATCTGAAAGAGAGCCGGAGCGAGCGCGACCGTCACCAGGAGCGGGCGGCCACGTTGAAGCGCCGCCTCGCCGAGGCCGGGCTGCCGGTGATGATCTCGGCGAGCCACATCGTGCCGGTCATGATTGGCGACCCGGAGCTGTGCAAGAGCGCATGCGACGCGCTGCTGCAGCGCCACCGCATCTACGTCCAGCCGATCAATTATCCGACCGTGCCCCGCGGCACCGAGCGGCTGCGCCTGACCCCGACCCCCTTGCACAGCGACGACGACATCGACGCGCTGGTCGCCGGCCTCACCGACGTCTGGACCCGCCTGACCCTCCGCCGCGCCGCCTGACCCTTGTGCGCCGGCTACGATGCCGGCGCGAAAGCACGTGAGACGAGCCGCTAGCCCGACAGCAGGCGTGTCCGGACCAGCGGGGTATCCTCGAGCAATGGCGGCTCAGGCTGTCCTTACTTCCACCGTGATCAAATTTTTCGCCGGCCCGATTTACCCGGCGTTACAATAAATTACAAACCATTACGCAAAAGGGTTCGTATAGCTTCGCCAAGCGTGCGAGCCTGCCTGCTAGCCGAAGGATAAAATTAACCATAAATTCGGAAGACTTGGCATGACGAGTAAAGCTGCAGTGTAAACATCCGATTGGCTCGTGAAGGTGCTTGGGGGGCATCGGCATATGAGACAGAGCCGCTCCGTTCGGGTGTATGTAGTTTGTTTAGTAGTCGGGGTGGTCCTACCCCTTATCGTTTTCGGGGCGTTTCTTGTCATCCGCTCGGCGGATAGCGAGCAGCGGATCATTACGACAACCATCCACGAAAGAGCACAAGTCGCGGCAGCAGATCTCGATCGTGAGCTGCGCAACCTGCAAGAGATCGTCTCTATCCTTGCCGGCTCTTATTACCTTTTGGTCGGCGACG
This sequence comes from Allostellaceae bacterium, assembly GCA_045802495.1. Lineage (GTDB taxonomy): Bacteria > Pseudomonadota > Alphaproteobacteria > ATCC43930 > CGMCC-115725 > AP-15. Next base: position 25,685 of record JBJMQW010000267.1, read on the forward strand.
CCGCTATGCCCCGTCGCTACCCGACGAATATGCTGAAAGACCCCGCTTTGGGGTTCGTTCTGAGAGATCTGTCAGGCCAGCCATTGCTCGATACGTGCACTGTAGGCGGCCGACCGTTTCCCATAAGCAGGGGTTTTAATGACCTTCTCTACAGCGTCAATCCTAACAGGCCGCACATCTCCGAATTGATGGCTGAACCCGTCAGCGGAGAACCGCTTCTAACGATAGATTTGCCAGTCTGGCGTGACGATGAATCAGTCTTGGTTCTCAGCCTCTGCCCGCTGCCGCGTATTCTCCAGATCCTGATCGAGCAGCCTCTGCCCGATGGCTGGACCGTGGCAATAGCCGACAGCCAAGGCCGGCCCATCGCCAGCATACGAGGATTCGCGGGCGGAACCTTTACGGCGGTCGGCGACGATCAGGGTGCGACGCCCATAGCGGCCAATGATTCGCTAATTGCCCCCTCGGGATTAGCCCTGGGAGGCGCCGGTCCAGGGTACAGCGCCTCCAGCCCCGTCCATCTTGCCGGGTGGACAGTAGCCATCAATGTCCCTGGCGAGATTTTTTCTGCTCCGGTCCGACGCGCTTTGCTTTTTCTTGTCGTTGCGGAGGGCGGAACGCTTACTGTTGTGCTGATAATTGCCGTCACCATCGGTCGACGCATCATAAATCCCCTGACGCATCTCGCTACGATTGCCACATCCGTTAGAGGCGGCGGGCGGCTGGCCTTTCTATCCATGGGCATCAAGGAAGCGGATCTGATCGCGCAGGCCATAAACCAACGTACTGCGGAATTGACTCAAACGGTGGAAGCGCTGCGCCATCGCGAGAGGCAACTTCGAAAACTGTCGGACGATTTGCGCCAATCCCTTGATGAGCGGAGAGAATTGCTCAACCGCATTGTCTCCGCGCAGGAGAGCGAGCGTCAGCGGATTGCGCGTGAGCTGCATGATCAACTCGGGCAGTACTTCGCAGCGTTGTTGCTTGGCCTGGATGCAGCCGACAAAGTATCGAATAGGCACAATGGGGAGTGTTACCGAATAGCCGATTTGAAGATTATGACGTCTGCGATGAGCCGGGAGGTTCACCAACTTTCGTGGGAACTCAGCACTACGATGCTCGATGACTTTGGTCTCGAAGCTGCGATGGCCAGTTACCTTGAGATATGGGGTGGACGGTTCAATCTGAATGTGGATTTTGCGGGCAATCTTCGAGGAAGGCGCTTCTCTGCGCCCGTCGAGATCACGCTTTATCGGGCGCTGCAGGAGGCAATGACCAACATCGCGAAGCACGCGCGGGCCGGAAAAGTAAGCGTTGTTCTGCAGGCTGAAGCCGGCGAAATAAGGCTCACCGTCGAGGATGACGGCATCGGGGTCACTGATGCCCACACAGCCCGGCGCGTCACTCCGACCAGCGGACTTGGTCTACTCGGGATCCGCGAGCGTTTGGCGTATGTCGGCGGCTCGCTGATCATCGGGCCGGCATCCGGCCGTGGCACGGTGCTTTTCTGCCGCATTCCCACATGACGAGCAGCGGACAATCGATAACCCAAATCCGGATAGTGGTCGTTGACGATCATCGTTTGGTGCTCGCGGGTCTGAGGGCGCTGGTGCAGAGCGATCCTACAATAGACTTGGTCGGCGAAGCCACCGATGGCCGGTCGGCCGTACAATTGGCTATTGAGCGCAAGCCGGATGTTATCGTGCTTGATTTATCGCTGCCGGGAATGAGCGGCGTCCGAGTGGCTCAAGCATTGCGGCTGCAACTTCCTGGCTGCCGCATAATCGTTCTTTCAATGCATGAAGACCGGGCCTATCTGCGCCGCGTACTCGAAATTGGAATTTCCGGTTATGTTCTCAAGCGCTCGGCCCCAGAGGAACTTATTGGGGCAATCCGCGCCGTCGCCGCCGGCGGCACGTATCTCGACCCTGCGATCGCCGGATTGATTGTCGGGCGCGCGGAGCAGTCAGGGATCGCGCGAGGCAGTGACTGCTCAGCGGAACTTAGTGCCCGCGAGGCAGAAGTCCTGCAGCTTGCGGCCGCCGGGTATACCAACAAGGAAGTGTCTACCCGGCTGCGAGTCGGCGTGAAAACGATCGAGACCTACAAAACCCGTGGAATGGTGAAGCTCGGCCTGGATACCCGCTCCGAACTCGTCCGCTACGCGCTCGTCAAGGGCTGGCTCAGCGGCCCATAGCGAAAGCGCTCGGCGCCGCTCATAAAGGCGGCCGACGGAACCAGACCAGGGTTGACTCTCAGAATTCCTCGGGGCGCCCATGGTCCACCGGCGCACCCGTCTCAGCATTCGGGGCAGAAACGCTGGCCCGCAGATTGCTGGGGGTGACGCCGAAGCGTTGGCGGAACAGTCGCGTGAAATGTACAGGGTCCTCGAAGCCGCAATCGTATGCAATGCCGCCAATCTGCTCCTTACTGGCGTTATCACGGGAGAGCAAGGCGTAGGCGCGCTGAAGGCGCAGTTCGCGCACATAATTGGCCACGGTCTCGCCGTGCGCGGCGAACACGCGATAGAGATGAGCGCGGGAACAGTGGAGTTGCCGAGCGATCAGCTCCGGGCTCAGATGGCGCGACGTCAGGTGTCGCCTGATAAACACCTTCGCTGCAGCGAACAGGCCAGGGTTGTTCGCCTCATCCTCGATCCGCACCCCCAGCTCGCATCGAAGCACGCTCACGGCCAACTCGACCGTCGCATCCAGGGCAGCGGCGCGCACTGTGTCCTTTAGACGCGGGACTATGTTCGCCAGGCTTAGCAATTGCACCTGGAGCATTGACGATAGGCCCTCCTGAGACAGCGCTGTGCCGTGCAGGTGCTTGACCTTTTCGCCGACCGCCGCCTCGGCAGTCAGGCGCGGCAGGTGAAGATTGAGGCTGCGGGAGGATGTTTGCCACCAGGCAGTGGCCGGCTGAGCAAAATCTTTGACCAGGATCTGTCCGGGCTGGACGACTGTCGACCGCGCGCCGCCCCCGAACTGGTGCCGGACGCGAGGCCCGAGCATCAACGTAAAGCTCACCATATCCAACCCGTCTCGGGCATAGTGGCTTTGCTCGCGGCTGAGGATCATCGGGGTTGCGGTAAGATCGGCAAAGCGACCGGAGGTCCCGCTCAGCTTGCGGAGGCGGATATGAAAGCGCCGGCGGCTCTCAGCATCCGGGGGCTCGGCCGTCATCGGCAGCCGCCCTGTCTCCCGCCACAAGGCGAAGCGCTCGGAGACAGCAAACGCTTCGCTGTCGACTTCGTCATAGGTGCAACAGATGCGCGCCGGTCCAGGCATTTATTTACTCCCAGTTACTCAGAAAGGCACGCCCTACACCTTCGTTTACCATCGCGATAATTCACTTGCAAACGCAGCATGCCGGACGTCGTACCCGGGTTCCCGTAACGTCGAGAGCGCCGAGAGATCTCCGCACACAGTCGGCTGTGGCACCAGTTCGCGATGGGCAAGGCGGCGCAACGGGTTGTGGGGTTGAGACGGGAACTCGGTATTTTTGAGACAGACGCGCTAACGCTCCTTATTACGCAGCTGGTAATGAGCCGTCCTGATCGGCGACTAAAGGGCCGGTGAGAGGGAAGATTTCGTCGGCGATCCCCGCCATAGTTGTCTTTGCGGCAAGCGTGTCCGGGGTTTCCCTTACGCAAATGTAGGGAAGTACCCTGATTACTACTGCCGTCGTAAATGGCACAATGGGTGTATTCCGTGAATGGTATTCGCGTCGCTTTCGCTAGCTTGCTCGGAGGGGCGTTACATGAAAAATTCACAAATGTCACCGTCTTGTAAATGGCTGACGGCGGCATCACTTGGCCGCGCAACGCTATTTGCGGCATTAGCAGCTATCCTTCCTGTTTCGATAGCAGCGAAGGCTGACGCAACACCGACCCGGTCGACGACGATCGCTCTGACCTCTGACGAGACGCGTGTGGTCGTCGTCAATCGCGAGGCCAACAGTGTCTCGATCATCCGAGTAAAAAATGCAAACGGCAAGGATGTCAGCCAAAAGATTGATGAAATCCCGGTTGGCGAAGAGCCACGCTGCGTCGCGGTCCACCCTAGCGACCGAGTAGCCTACGTTACAAACGCCATCAGCGGAACCGTCTCGGTCGTTAACCTCAATCAGAACAGAGTGGTGAGGACACTTGCGGGGTTCACCGAGCCGCGCGGCTGCGCCCTGACGCCCGACGGCTCCTTCCTCTATGTGACCAACCATACCGCCGGGACCGTGTCGATCATCGACACCACCAATCCGCTCAACCCGATCGTCACGCCGTCAGCCGTGCCAGTCGGCATCAGGCCCTGGGCGATCGCGATCACGGACAACACGGTCTTCGTCACTGACGCCCTTGCCGAACTCAACCCTGATTTCTCCGACCCAGGGTTTGATGGCAATGGCGAGGCGCGCGACCTCGGAAAACAAGGCGCCGTTTACGCCTTCCCGGCGGGCAACGCCAATCCGCCGATCACCAAAATCACCCTAAAACCCCTTGCGGATTCCGGCTTTGACGCCAACCGGATTTCACCAAATAACTTCTGCGGGGCCGTCGCCCACTCCCTGATCTTCTGCCCCGATCCTAACGATATAGCCAACCCCATCAACACGGCGAACCCGCAGGGAGTGTTCCCCAACCAGCTCACCTCGGCGTTGATTCGCGGCAATCGGCTGTATCTGCCCAATATCGGCTCCCAGCCCGAGCCGCCCGAGGTTTTCAACACGAACGTACAGGCGCTCGTCTACAATGTGGACACCAATGCCCTGGCAGAAGTGCCGGCCGAACATGTCAACCTGAACAGCCAGATCGCCGTTGAGACAGCCCAACCGCCCCCCAGTCTCGACAGAACTTTCGGAAACGATCTTGTGGCCATTGACGGCAACGCCGCCGGGAACACTTTCGTGATCGTCAGCCGAGGCGGCAACCAGGTGTTCCGCGCCACCCTCGACGCGGCCGGAAAGCTCAATATCCTGAATGCAGCCGCCAGCCGGGTGGATTGCCGTCTTCAGACGGGCAATCTGCCGAGCGGGGTGGCCATGCGTGGGGACGGGACGCGCGCCTATGCAAACAACGAGGCCAATTTCTCGGTGACGTCGATGGACACCGTGAATTGCCTCACGCAACAACTCGACATCGCCTCCAGCAACCCCCCCGCCCCTGGCAGTTTTCAGCACAATGTCCTGGTCGGCAAGGTCGCTTTCTTCACCGCTTTCGGCATCCAGGACAACGGTTTTCAGGGCACGGATATCCGCGACATCATCCCACGGAATTTCAAGGGCAAGATGTCGAAGGACGCATGGAGCAGTTGCGGGTCCTGCCATCTGGACGGGCTCGTCGACGGAGTGACCCATATCTTCGGAACCGGACCGCGCCAGACCAAATCATTGGACGCGATGTTCAACAAACAGAGCCCGTCCGATCAGGAGCTCATGAATTGGAGCGCTGTGCGCGGCAGCAACACCGACTTTGACACCAACTCCCGTGTCAATCAGGGAGGTTGCGGGTTTGCGACCGACATAACTGCTCCCGGGCAGTGTTTCGCCATGGGCAATATGACAACCCGCAACCCGGCGATCTACGACCATGGCATCACGCAAGGCGGGAGCGATGCCCTCGATGCGCAGACATTGTGGATTTTTGCTGCCGTGCGCCCACTCCTCCAGCCTCCGCCGGTTGACACGGCTGCCCGTGACCGCGGTAGAGATGTTTTCGCTAAGCCATTGCTTCCTGATGGGACGTCGTGTGCCACCTGCCATGGTGGCGTCAAGTGGACGAAGAGCGAGATCTTTCACCGCGATAATCCTGCGGCGATCGCTCAGAACGGGGCGGCCATAGATCCCGGAGTCATGAACACGGCGAACGAGTTCAGATCGTTCACCTGTACCGGAGCGACGGGCAGCCTCACCTTCAGCTATCTAGAAAAGGTCGGGACGTTTGATCCCAACGACCCCATAGAGATCCGCGACAATGCTGCTGCTGCTATCGCGCTCGGGGCGGATGGCTTTAACGTTCCGTCGTTGCTCAGTATCAACTATAGCGCGCCATACCTGCATCGCGGTCAGGCCCAGACGCTCGAGGAGGTCTTTCCGCTGCACGGGCTGGGGCCTGATGGGGCGCTGTTCCCGCCGATGAAGACGATTGCGAACACGCTGACCGCGGCGGAACAATCCGACCTGCTAGTGTTCTTGAAATCGATTGACGGGACCACGGTGCCCTTCCGTTCCGAGGGAGATGACTTTAGGGACGCCCTAAGACTGCAGGGTACCTGCCCGGTTCCCTAACTCGCGGGACGCAACGTCGGACTTGCAAGCGCGCGGTGAGTGCAATTCACCGCGCGACTTTTTTCACTGGGTTATTATCCACGATGGATTACGAAGGGATTTTCAGCGAGCGGCTTGGGGCGTTGCGGGCCGAGGGTCGGTACCGGGTGTTTGCCGATTTGGAGCGGCGGTGCGGCGGTTTTCCGCGCGCCTATGACCACCGGATCGGGGCCGAGGTGACGGTGTGGTGCTCGAACGACTATCTCGGGATGGGTCAGCACCCGGCGGTGCTTGCGGCGATGGAGGAGACGCTGCGGGCGGTCGGCGCCGGGGCGGGCGGGACGCGCAACATCTCGGGCAACAGCCATGTGCATCTGCTGCTCGAGCGCGAGCTGGCCGATCTGCACGGGCGCGAGGCGGCGCTGATCTTTACCTCGGGCTATGTCGCCAACGACGCGGCGTTGTCGACCCTGGCGCGCGAATTACCGGGCATGGCGGTGTTCTCCGACGCCGCGAACCATGCCTCGATGATCGCCGGCATCCGCAACAGCCGGGCCGAGAAACACATCTTTCGCCACAACGACCCGGCCGAC
>JBJMQW010000268.1:0-6632 GCA_045802495.1 Allostellaceae bacterium
ATTGCCCGAACAACCGATCGTCGCACATGGTGCCGATTCCCCGAGGCGGCGGTGTGGCGGCGATCGGCTCGGTGCTTCTCGCGTGGCTGCTCCTCGCCTGGCAGGGATTGGTCGCGGGAGATGTGATCGCGATTTCGCTCGGAGCGGCGCTGCTGGCGATCGTCTGCTGGGTCGACGATCTTCGCGGCCTTTCACCCGCTCCGCGTCTGGCGGCGCAGGCCGCCGCGGTGGCGATCGGCGTTTCTGTTCTGCTTCAGCCGCAAGACCCGCTGCACGGCTGGCTTTGGCCCCCAGCTCAGCTTGCAATAGTTGGCGTCGTTTGGGTGTGGGCGGTCAATCTGTTCAATTTCATGGACGGGATCGACGGCATCGCGGGCACCGAAGCCGCCTCGATCGGCGCCGGGCTATTGGTGTTCACCACTTTCGGGGCCGGCGCCGACCCCGTCCTCGCCTTGCTGTGCGCCGCCCTTCTCGGCGGATCGATCGGTTTTCTGGTGTGGAACTGGTCGCCGGCGCGGATCTTTCTCGGCGACGTCGGCAGCGCGCCGCTCGGCTATTTGCTGGGTTTTCTGCTGCTTGGGCTCGCGGTTCGCGGCTTCTGGAAAATTGCCCTGATCCTGCCGCTCTATTTTCTCGCCGACGCGACGATTACGCTCGGTCGCCGACTGTTGCGCGGGGAGCGCGTGTGGCAGGCGCATCGCGAGCACTTCTACCAGCTCGCGGTGCGACGCGGCCTCAGCCACGCCGCCGTCGTCAAACGCATAATCGCTGCCGATGCCGTGCTGATCGGTTGTGGCTGGGCGGCGGAGAACGGCTGGGGCGCGATCTCCCTCATTGTTGCAGCCGTCACTGTTGCAACTCTGCTGTTGGCGCTGGTCCGTGGCCGTTGAGGCTTGCCCGGCCACCCGGCCGCGGCCTATATGCCGCCGATGACGACCCCTGTCCCACAGCCGATCCGCCGCGCGCTGATATCGGTCAGCGACAAGACGGGGATCGTTCCTTTCGCCGCCGCGCTCGTCGACCGCGGGGTCACGATCGTTTCGACCGGCGGCTCGGCGCAGATCCTCGCTTCGGCCGGCGTTCCTGTCATCGAGGTCGGTGAAGTCACGGGCTCCCCCGAATTTCTCGACGGTCGGGTGAAAACGCTGCACCCGGCAATTCATGGCGGACTGCTCGCTTGCCGCGACCGGCCCGATCACCTCGCTGCCCTGACCGAACGCGGGATCAGCCCGATCGATCTCTTGGTGTGCAACCTCTATCCCTTCAAGGAAACGGTTGCCTCTGGGGCAACCGCGGAGGATTGCATCGAGAAGATCGACATCGGTGGTGTGGCGCTGATCCGCGCTGCCGCCAAGAACCACGATGCCGTTACCGTGCTGACCGACCCGGCCGATTACGAGCACGTGCTGGCTGAATTCAAGGCGGGCAACGGCGCGATCAGCGTGGCGACGCGGCGAGCGCTTGCGCGTAAAGCCTTCGCCCTAACCGCGGCTTACGATGCGGCCGTCGGCGAATGGATGGGCGGCGAGGGTGGGCCCTCCTTTCCCGAGACTCTCGTCCTTTCGGGAAGGTTGGCAGAACGGCTGCGCTATGGCGAAAATCCGCACCAGTCGGGCGTCCTCTACCGAACCGGAAACGGATCTTCCGGGATAGCGGCCGCGCGGCAGCTGCAGGGTAAGGAGCTGTCCTACAACAATTACGGTGACGCCGACGCAGCGATGGAGTTGGTCGGCGAATTCGAGGCTCCCGCCGTCGCCATTGTCAAACACGCCAATCCTTGTGGCGCTGCGGTCGCGGCCAGTTTGGCCGAGGCGTGGGAGAAGGCGCTTGCCTGCGATCCGGTCAGCGCCTTTGGCGGCGTGATCGCGCTAAACCGGCCGCTCGACACGGTTACGGCCGAGGCGATCGCCGGGCTCTTTGTCGAGGTAGTGATCGCCCCGGCTGTGGAAGAGGCTGCGGCGCAGGTCCTGGCGCGCCGGACGAACTTGCGGTTGCTGGTTGCGGGGACAACGCCGGCGACCGGTGCGGCGGCGTTCAGCTTTCGCTCGATCACGGGCGGCATTCTCGTCCAGGAGCGAGACCGCCTTTCGGTCGGCGCGGAAGCGCTGCGCAGGGTGACCCGCCGGGCGCCGAGCGAACAGGAGGTCGCCGATCTCCTGTTCGCCGACAAGGTCGCAAAGCACGTCAAATCCAATGCGATCGTCTTTGCGCGCGGCGGGGCGACGGTCGGCATCGGCGCCGGCCAGATGAGCCGGGTGGACAGCGTCAGGATCGCCGCGGTGAAGGCGGCCGAGGCTGGCAGAACGGCCGGATTGCCGCAATCGCCGACAATCGGCTCGGTCCTTGCTTCGGACGCCTTCTTCCCGTTCGCGGATGGCGTCGAGGCGGCCATCGAGGCCGGGGTCAGCGCGATCATCCAACCGGGCGGGTCGGTGCGCGACAACGAAGTCATCAAGGCCGCAGACGACGCCGGGATTGCGATGGTATTTACCGGCATTCGGCATTTCCGGCATTAATCACACGACTGCCCAACCCTAAGAACCCATGATCTCCGGTCGTCCCCGGAGCTTAACCAGGTCAGCGAGGAAACGATGCCCAGAATTGCACCCGTCACCGGCAAATCCGACGTCCCCGCCGAATACCACGGCGTCGTCGACGACGTGCTCAAGGTGTTTGGCAGCATCCGCGGCCCGTTCAGCATTCTGCTGCACAGCCCGGAGCTGGCTGCGCGCCTGTTAAGGCTCGTTACCTTCAACCGCGAAGAGAATATGGTCGAACCCAAGCTTCGCTCGGTCGCAATCCTGTCCGCAGTGCGTGAACGCGAAGCAGCCTATGTATGGGCGGCGCAAGTCGGCGCCGCGCGGCGCGCCGGCCTGCGCGAGGAGGTCATCGACCTGATCCGTGCCAAGGGCGACGCTGCCGCGCTGCCCGAAGAGGAACGTGACATTGTCACCTATGTTCGGCAGCTGATGCGCACCAACCGCGTCGAGCAGGCTGTGTTCGATCGGTTGAAGAGCCGACACGACGAGCGGTGGATGGTCGAGCTGACCGAGGTCGCGAACTACTTCGCGTTCCTCTCGGGCATGGTTAATCCCTTCGAGATCCCCGCACCCCCCGACGGCGATAAATTGCCGAGCTGACCGATCCGCCAGTCTAAGCACTAGTGGTACGGACCAAACACTTGGTTCCCATCGTCTCTTCCTCGTCGCCCCCGCGAAAGCGGGGGCCCAGAGCCGCAGGGCGCCGAGTCGGTTGCGCCCTGTTCACGCCAGGGCCAGGCCTGGGTGCCCGCTTTCGCGGGCATGACGGAAAATCTTGCGGGTACCAAGCGTTAGATTCGCACCATTAGGCTTATCGCTGCCGCACTGGGAGCATGCGGTCGAGCACGCCGTCGCGTTTGACAAAGCCATGGCGCAAAGCGCCCACGATGTGCAGCACGACAAGGAGGTAGAGGAGATACTGCCGACCAGGTGGACGGCAATGGCCACCTGCGAGAGCCAGTTGTTCTCGGCCAGAATGGGCGGTATCGAAACGATCCCGAACACGCTGACAGCATGGCCCGCCGCCACAGCATCTACATACCCGGCGAGCGGCATTGCGATGAGCAGCAAGTACAAAAGCGGCGTGGGTGCAGCCGGCGAGCACGCGCTCCAAACCCATGACCGTCGGCGGCAGCGGCGGGGGAGGGTGGCGCCAGCGCCAAATCGCGCGGAAGAGCACGACGGCAAGGATCGTCACACCGACGGAGCGGTGCATGACCAGCAACAGGTCACGCGTCGGCGTATTGCGCGGCGCGCCGGCGATCGCCCAGCCCAGCGACAGGACAAAGACCGCGAGCGCCGCGACGAGCCAGTGCGGCGCGCGGGCGACGCGGTCGTAAACCGTCTCGCCCGCAGCGATGGCCGGGGCCGTCACTCCTCGGCCGGGAAAGCCACTTCGACGCGGCCGAGCGGACCGAAATCCGCGGCGATATGCGCGCCGCGCTTGGTAAACACCATGCCGGTCCAGGACCCGGTCGTGACGATCGTGCCGGCCTTTGCACCCCCGCGGCGCTGCATCAGATTGACGAAATCGACCAGAGCGGCGACCGGATCGCGCGCTGCGCCGCCTCTGCTGTCGGCAAACGGCTCATTGTCTTCGGTTATGCTGATCGCCGTGCCGCCGAGGTCGAGCGCCTCCCACCCCGGGACCGCGCCGCCGTAGACCAATCCGCCATTCGAGAAATTGTCCGCCAGGATCGACGACCGGTCGAGCGAGCGAAAATCGGCATAGCGTGAATCGACGACTTCGATCGCCGGATGCAGCGAGGCTCCGTCGATCACCTCTGCGCGAGCGTAGGGCGCTTCGCGCGGCGGGAGATCGCGGCCGAGGCGGAAGGCGATCTCGCCTTCGATGCCGATCAGCCTCAGTTCCCCGGCATCGTAGGCGGCCGGGCTCGGACGGATCATCCGCATGTAGATCGGCGCGCAGAAGGCGGCCGTGGCGGCCGATGCCGCCCCGACTTTCCAGCCGCCGATTGCCTCGCCGAGCTGGCTGATAACGGCTTCTTGGATCTCATAGGCGTCGGCATCGCATTGCGGCCGGCAGTTCTGCGGCAATTCGTGGACGGGGGTTCCGCCGCGCGCCGCGCATAGCAGGCGGGCGGCTTCTTCGACGTGGTCTCTAAGCATCGGGCGTGCTCCGGCGCGGGATTCGCCTGCACATGTTACGCCGACGGTGTCAAATCGGACAGCGCCGAGCCGAGACGATCGCTGTCATAATTCCGTAAGGAGGTGGCGGTTTACTCCGCCCCCCACATCGGCACCTCACATCGGCACCTCACATCGATCGTCGTCTCGCTTGGCAGGGTTTCGCATGTTGCGCTTTGGCTCAGGCGGCCGTCGCTGCGCGATCTGGTGCAGCAATGATGCCGCTGGCGGTCGCACTTGCCTGCTGGTTTGTGCTGCTGGCAGCGCCCGCCGCCGCCTTCCCCGTCCATGGCAGCCAGACAGTGCTGCCCGTCGGGACTGAGCTGAACGAGGATGCGCTCGCCAAGCCTCGCGAGGTGTTCCGCTCGGAGGCTCTGGGCGGCCGCAAATCCTATCTGGTCAATTTGGGCGATATCGCCTTCAATTCGCCGGCAATCCTCGGCGGGGTCGCGCGCCAGGCCGGCATCAGCTGCAGCACCTGCCACGTCAATGGCGCTTCCAACCCCAAATTCTATATTCCGGGCCTGTCGACGCGACCCGGCAACTTCCTTACGACGAACGCGCTGTTCAACGCCGCGGCCAATAATCGTCTGCTCGACCCGGTGACGATCCCGAGCCTGCGCGGGGCACGGTATCTCGCCCCTTACGGCCATGACGGCCGCATACCGTCACTGCGCGACTTCATCCGCAAACGTCATCGTCAACGAGTTCGCCGGCCCCGAACCGTCCCCGGCGATCCTCGATGCAATGGTCGTCTACATTCAAGACATCGATTTTCTCGCCAACCCGCTGCTCGCCCCGGGAGGGCGGCTCAGAGCGCAAGCCAGTGACGCCGCGCGGCGGGGCGAAGCGCTGTTTGCCAAGCCGTTCCCGAATGATCGCAATCTCAGCTGCGCCGGATGCCCTGTGCCATCCGCCGCCTTTGTTGATCATCTCCAGCACGATGTCGGCTCCGGCGGATTGTACAAGACGCCGACATTGCTCAATGCCGACTTCAACGCGCCCTATTTTCACGACGGGCGCTACGCTAGCTACGACCAGGTGGTTGCGCATTTCGATCGCATTTTCCAACTGGGTCTGACAGCCGCGGGTCGGGCGGATCTGGTGGCCTATCTGACGGCGGTCGGCGACGGCCAGACGCCCGCCGAGCGCGACGGTGTCATCCTGCGGCTGAAAGAGATCATTGATTTTGCGAGCGTTCTGGGCACTGCGATCCCGGCGCGGGATACTGCGGTCATTGCGCTCGCCGTGGACACGGTCGGCGGCGAGCTGCGCGAACTGACCGAGGCTTTCCCGAATTGGAAGGACACCGCTGTTTCCGGCGGCAATGAGGAACGCAACCTCGGGCGCGCCGCACTCAAAGACCTGGTACTTTGTTTGCGGCGCCTCGATCTCGCTTCCGACGCCGGCCGATTCGACGACGCCGCTGCCGAATACACCAATTTTCGCAAGCTGACCGCGTCTGCCGTACCGGTAATTTTGCAGAATGCGGAGCCGTGGTCGATCTTCAATCCGGCAATCCACGCCGCCCACTACGCCGCGCTGCGGCAAATGTTCCAGATCGCGAACCACGCGCCCTCACATTGAGCCGTGCAGCCGCTTGCTGACGCTGGTGGCGTATTCGGCTTCTCCACAACCCCAAATTGTGCCAAACTTCTCAAATTTGTCATAAAGGCGATACGCCGCTGTCATCATTGCTGCGTCAAATCCCGCCGCCAAGGGTTAATAATTGGAGAAACTCATGCAGCCAAAAGCCGGTATTTGGGGAAGGCGAGGTTACCAAACCGCCCTGTTCACATCGATTTTTGCATTGTCCGTATTCGGCTATGCCGCGACCGGCGACAGCGCTGATGCAGGCCCCGGTTCTGGCGCCGCTGTCGCGACCGCCACGGCGAGCCCGATCGAGCATGTCATCATCCTGATCGGCGAGAACCGAGGTCTCGA
>JBJMQW010000269.1:0-4122 GCA_045802495.1 Allostellaceae bacterium
AAAGCCAAGTAATGCAGCGGGTCGAAGACAAAGCCCTCGCGCTCATAGGAGCGCGGATGACGGGCGATCATCGCGGCTCCACAGGAGATCACCACCTCATGGACATAGCCGCGGATCACCACTTCCCGGTGGCCATAGGCGGTCGGTACATGATCGGGTATCTCGACGCCTTCGATGTACACCGCCGCCTCGGCCGGCGCGGTAATCTTGGTAATGCTGGTCGGCCGTCGCCGTAACGCCCGGCGCGGCTTAGCCTCCCTCGGCTTCGCGGTCCTGCAGGGGTTTGGTCGACGAGCACGCGCTCCATCATCGGACACGATGCTGAAGGGGTTAACCGACGAGGTCGGCAGCCGCCAGCTCTGGGAGTTTGGTAGAGGACTCTTCCTGGATGATGCCGAATTCAAACCATCAGTCCCGAGTGACCAAGCTTTCAAAACCGGCCTCATGTCGCTTCCGCTTGATTCCAGCGTTCTCCGCCGAGGAACCGAAAGTTCTGACCCCGCCCGGCGAATATCGGTTTGCCGAGGGCATCGATCCCGACGATGCGGCAGGCATGTTTCCGACGCCACAACTGCCGGAGCTGCCGCCCGGTGTTAGTCCCCGCTCCCGTTGCGGGCGGGACTGATGGTTCGAATCCCGTTCCCTCCAGCAAAGAGTCAGCGACGAACCGGTCCCGTGGCGTCCACCGAATGCCACGGAAGACGCGGTCGCGGCTGGTTCGGTCGAGCCGGACGCCCCCTCGGTGCCCAGCTTCACCCGTAAGAGGCCGGTGGCCGTTGCCGGGTCAAATGCCGCGGGAGCGCGTGGTCGTGCCGGCACCGTTTGTCAAACAGCGCGGAAGCGGGACCCGGAATCAGCGCCCAATCGGGACCCACACCGGCGGTTGAGGAGCGGTCGTCCCCGGAGTCCATGGAGGGGACCCGCGCGCGACGCGCAGTGCCCTCACAAGCGACGGAGCGGCGCGCGTGGGGAGGCGCTGTGGACCCCCGGGGGCGATCCGCGATGGGCTCGGACCGTGGGGTCAGGTGCGGTTTTTGAAGCGCCAGCTCTCGTTGCCGGTTTCGAGAATGTCGCAGTGATGGGTCAGGCGATCGAGCAGCGCCGTCGTCATCTTGGCGTCGCCGAATACGCTCGGCCATTCGGCGAAGGCGAGATTTGTCGACAGGATGATCGAGGTGCGCTCGTAAAGGCGGCTGATCAGGTGGAAAAGCATCTGCCCGCCGCTGACCGGGAATGGCAGGTAACCCAGCTCGTCGAGGATGACGAGATCGACGCGGACGAGTTGATCGGCGAGGCGCCCGGCTTTTCCGGCACGCGCTTCGGCCTCGAGCTGATTGACCAGGTCGATTGCGGTGAAGAACCGAACGCGCGCGCCGTTGCGCACGCAATTGGCGCCGATCGCTATCGATACATGGCTCTTGCCGGTGCCGGTGCCGCCGATCAGCACGGCATTGCGCTGGGTGACCAGAAAGCCACCCTCGTGCAGCTCGCGCACCAGCCCCTGGTTGACCGGCGAGACCGAGAAGTCGAACTCGGCGAGGTTCTTCATGACCGGGAAGCGGGCCACCCCTAGCCGGTAGGCGGTCGAGCGGGCGCGATTGTCGGCGAGCTGGGCAAGCAGCAATTCCCCGATGATGCGCTGAACCGAATGCTGGGCGCGCAGTCCCGCCGTAATCACCTCATCATAGGCGGCGCGCATGCCGGCCAGCTTGAGCTGGCCCATCAGCTCGATGATCTCATGCCGCTCCACAGTAGGCCTCCTCGGCCGACAGCGGACCGCGCAGCTGGTCGTAGCGGGCACAATCGGCTACCGGCTCGATCGCCAGCGCCAACGCAGTCGGCGTCGCTACCGGCCGAGGCGGATCGACATCGCGCTGTCGCGCCAGGATGTTGAGCACGACGTCGCGGCCGAATAGCCGGGCCGAGAGTGCCTCGGCACAAGCCGCCTCGACCGCGTCGAACCCGGCTTCGGTTACCGCCGTCAGGATATCGACGAACTGGCGATCGCCGTCGTCGTGGCCGGCCAGCCGCCGCCGGATCTGCGCCAGCGCCGGCGGCAGATCCCAGTTGCGGAACGGGTCGCCGTTGCGCAGCGCCCCGGGCTTTCTGGCCAGCACCGGCAGGTAATGCCAGGGGTCGTAGGCGGTCTGGCCGCGTCCGAAGCGGCGGGCGTGCTCGCCGACGATCTCGCCGTCACACCAGACGACGATGCGATCGGCATAGGCGCGCAGCTGGGCAGTGCGCCGCGCCGCCTTAACCGCGACGCTGTAGCGGTTGTGGTCGAAGCGCACCAAGCTGCTCTTCGACACCGCGACCTCGACCTCGTGGAAGCCGTCGAACGGGCCAGGATAGGCGATCAGGCTGGCCCGCTCGGCCTCGAAGACCTCCCAGACGGTCTTGTCGGTCTGCTCGGGATGCACGCTCTCCCGCGCCTGGGCGAGGCAACGCGCCTCCAGCCAGGCGTTGAGCTCGGGATAGCTGGCAAAGTGCAGCCGCGGCGTAAACAAGTGCTCGCGGATATTGCCGACCTGGTTCTCGACCTGCCCTTTCTCCCAACCCGCCGCCGGCGTGCACGCCACCGGATCGACCAGGTAATGCGAGCACATCCGCAAAAAGCGGCGGTTGAAGCGCCGCTCCTTGCCCAGGAAGACCGCGTCGACCGCGGTCGTCATGTTGTCATAGATCCCGCGACGGCACGCCCCGCCAAACAGGCGGAAGGCGTGGTCGTGCGCGGCGAACACCATCTCCTGGGTCTCGCGCGGATAGGCTCGCACCAGGAACATCCGGCTGTGGCACAGTCGGATGTGGGCGACCTTGACCGTGGTCGTCACCCCGCCGAGCACCACCACCTCGTGCGACCAATCGAACTGGTAGGCTTCACCCGGCGCGAACCACAGCGGGATGAAGACCGCGCCCTGCTGCGATCGGGCGCGACGCCAGGCGCGCGCATGACGCTGCACGCTGTCGTAAGCGCCCTGGTATCCCTCGGCACGCAGCAGCTCGAATAACCGCCGCGCCGTTAGCCGCTCGCGTGCCGGCCGCTTGCTGTTGGCCTCCAGCAAGCCATCGAGCCGAGCGACAAACTCACCCAGTCGAGGCTGCGGCTGAGCCTGGCGATCGTAGCGAAACTCGGTCGACGATCCCCGGATCGCCTTGCGAACCGTCTTCCGCGAGACCCGCAGCTCGCGCACGATCTGGCGGATCGGCTTATGGTCCACCAAAAACGCCCGCCTGATCCGGCCAATCGTTTCCACCGTCACCATCCCGGCCACGCTCCCCCGCTACAACCAGAGGGAGCATTCATATGATTCCCGGGGTGGGTCCCTATTCGGCGCTGATCACCCCAATAGCCGGGTCACTCTTCCACGCTGTTTTCCAGGCAGGAGGTCGAGGTCCATTATCGCTGGCACGCACTCTATAGGCGCCGCCTTCGCTGGCAATATGTCGAGCGGCGCGCCGGCGGCGATGTCGTTCATGTCGAAGTAACGCCCGGCGTAGTCATCGTGGTCGCGGCATGGATGCTCGACCCTGCCGCCTGCGCCGGAATGTCGCTCGGCGCGCCGCGCGTCAAGTTGGCGGCATTGGCTGAGCTGCATCAGCTGCTGGTCGAGCGCGGTTTCAGACGAAGCTCCCGGGACGATCCGACCATCGTCCAAGAGGAGCAACATGAAGAACTCCGCACCGGCAGTGCTATCCGCGGCCCCGCGCCAGCTCAGCATTGCATTCGATTCGGCAAGGCTTCGCGGGATGACCTCCTCCGAGCGCCGGATCGCGGTTGCCCGGCTGGCCAGTCTGCTGTTGGAGGCCGCCAACATTGCGGCCGAGGAGCGCGAAGATGACCAGCGCTGAGCTTCTGCCTGCGGCAGTGTTGAAGCGCAAGGCGGTGGTTTATATTCGGCAGTCTACCCAGGCACAGGTCGAGACCAATCTCGAGAGCCAGCGGCGGCAATACGAACTTGTTGATGTCGCGCGGCAACGGGGCTTCCATGACATTGAGGTAATCGATGACGATCTCGGTCGCTCCGCCAGTGGGATGGTGGCGCGGCCCGGCTTCGAGCGGCTGGTGGCGGGGCTCTGCGCCGGCGAGGTCGGGGCCGTGCTGTGCCTCGAGGCGTCCCGGCT
>JBJMQW010000270.1:0-6309 GCA_045802495.1 Allostellaceae bacterium
CGTTTTGTTGAAGCCGAGGAGGCGCTGGCGCTGGGTCTCGTCAACCGTGTCGTCGAAGACGACGAGCTGATGGCAAAGACCGAGGAACTCGCCGCCGAATTGGCCGAGGCGCCAACCTTCGCTCTGGGGCTGGCAAAGAAGCTGTTCCACGCCGCTGTCGGCCCGAGCCTCGACGACTATCTCGAGATCGAGAGCCTCGTGCAGCCACAACTGCACATGACCGCGGACAATGCCGAAGGTGTCGCGGCCTTCCGGGAGAAGCGCAAGCCTAAATTTATCGGACGATAGTGGTGTAGAGGGTTTATTCCGCGGCCGCGAGAGACTTCACGGGGTGAGTTGTGGTGCCGGCGAGCTCGTCCCGACGCTCGTCGAACATGCGGCGGATCCAGTCGATCACAGCACGCACGCATGCCGCGCGACGAAGGTCGCGGTGCACAATCACCCAATATTCGGCGCCGAGTTCCGGCACCGGCCGCGTTATACGTTCGAGCAGCGGGTCGGCATCGCCCAGGAAACATGGCAGCAGCCCGACGCCAATCCCCGCACGCACCGCGGCCGCCCGCAGCGGTAGGGTCGAGGCCCGCAATGCCACGTTTCCTCCCATAGCGTGAAGCTGCTCGTCCACCCATCGGGCGGTAATGACGTGGCTCTGCTCTTCGGGATAGGTCACCCAGGCGGCACCTCGCAGCCGGTCGCCGACCCGACCGTCACGTCGGCAATAGGCGGCGCAGGCGATCACGCCGACCTTGGAGACGTACAGGTTGCCGCCTTCGGGCACACCGTGGCGCAATGCAAGGTCGGCGTCCCGGCGCGCGAGATTGGCTGTTTCCCAGGATTCGACCAATTCCAGCGTGAGTGTCGGCGGCAACCCCGTTTCGCTCGACTGGTCGAGGTGGCGAGCGAGGAAGGCGCCGCCCCATTCGCCAACTGAAACGCGTACAGTGCCGCTGAGCGCCGGGGAGACCGCTGCGCGACGCCGCTCGAGCGCCAATGCGGCGCTCTCCAGCTCTTCCGCCACCGGCATCAACGCGTCGCCGGCGGCGTTGAGCCGCAAGCCCTCGGGCAGCCGGTCGAACAATGTCGGCCCGCCGAAGGTCGCCTCGAACGCGGCGAGACGCCGGCCAATTGTCGGCTGGCTCAAACCGAGCGCGCGACCGGCAGCGCGCAACGAACCGTGCCGCGCAACCGCGAGGAAGACGCGGACATCGTCCCAATCCATCGACGCAGAGCCATTCACAGCGGTCATGATACGATTGTGTATCGCGGAGGACTAGATTTGTCGATCCCTGATTTCGCTGCGTATCACCAAATCCTGTGAACACACAAGTTGAGCAAGGAAAGACTGAGATGCTGACCCTGGTTCGCCGACAGCCCGGGATGACGACACTCTCGTGGTACAACATGATCCACCTCTGCCGCCGAGCGCGCGAGCAGATCGCAAATTGGCGTTCCCGGACACGGGAGCTCGACGCCCTCTCACGGCTCGATGACCGCCTGCTCGCCGATATCGGGCTCGCGCGCGAAGAGCAAATCGTGGCCTGCTCAAAGCTGTTCTGGTGGAGCCCATGAGCGGGGATTTTGCAGCAGCATCGTTGCTCGCGGTCAATGATACGAGATCGTATCGCCGGATACCGAATTTGGGCGATCCCTGAAATCAGAATGTATCGCTATGCTGCGTGCATTCAGAAATGGAGACGGAACCGTGATCACGATCATCGATCTTAACGCCGAATTGGCAAAACTGACGATGCTGCGCGGGCGAACCCCGCAGACGACCAGAGCAGAACGAGAGGGAACGGCAGCGCAGCTGGCGCCATATCGTGACGGTGCCATCTTCACCGGAAAATTCTCCGGCAAGGGGGCCTGGGAGCGTCACCGCAACGGCGACGAGCTGGTGCAGATCATCGACGGCGCGGCGACCTTGTACCTGGCCAGCGAGGACGGGCCGCAACCTGTTACACTCAGTGCCGGGATGATAGCGATTGTGCCGCAAGGAACCTGGCATCGCTTCGAATCACCCGAAGGCGTGACATTGATGACGGCGACTCCGCAACCGACAGACCATCCGACTGTCCACGTCGAGGACCCGCGGACCCTCGATTGAGCAAGAGCGGAGCAAATCATCGGTTCCATCGGGTGTGCCGGACGGCGGGTGTGGGAGGAGACGAATGATTACAGTACTCGATCTGAACGCTGAACTCGGGAAGCTGGCGATGCTGCGGGGCCGCCGGCCGGAGACGACCGAGGCCGAGCGGAAGGCGAGCGGCGGCTTCGCGACATTGGCCCCATTCCGCGACGGCAATATCTTCAGCGCCAAATTCGCCGGTGACGGAGCGTGGGAGCGCCATCCCAACGGCGACGAGCTCGTGCATGTCGTCGACGGATCGACGACACTTCACATCATGACCGAGGAGGGACCGCAATCCTACGCGCTGAGCGCCGGGATGGTGGTTATCGTGCCGCAAGGCGCCTGGCACCGCTTCCACTCGCCGGAGGGGGTGAGCCTGGTGACCGCGACACCAAAGCCGACCGAGCATCTCACGGTCGATGTCGAGGATCCGCGAAGCTTGACGGGGACGCAGCTGTCGGGCGCCGTCGAACAGAAGTGGCGCTGATGTATTTCGATCGGCGCCTGTGGCAATTGACGCGCGGATTGCGCGGCTGGGTCGTGCTGGCGATCTTGCTCGGCCTTGTCGCCGCGGTGGTCGGCATCGCCCGCTTTGCAATCCTCGGCGTGCTGCTGTCGCATGTGTTCAACGACGCCGGCTTTCTCGCCATCGCGGTTCCGGCCCTTGGCGTCGCCGCGGCGGTGATCCTGCGCGGCGTGGTCGATCATCATCGCGTGATGGTCTCGCACCGCACCGCGACCCGGGTGCAGGAAGAGCTGCGGGGCCGCCTTTATGACAAGATCGCGGCGCTCGGGCCGGCATGGTTCGCCGGCGAGCGCACCGGCGGGGTCATGCTGTCGACCGTCGACGGTGTCGAGCAGCTCCAGACCTTTTTCGGGCAATACGTGCCGCAGCTCTGCATCGCGGTGCTGACGCCTCTCGCGATCTTTGTCTTTATCGCGTTCTGGGATGTCCCGGTCGCGGCGGTGATGCTGTTCTTCGCCTTGATGATACTGTTCGCGCCCGGCGTGTTCGCGCGTCGCGAGAGAAGCTCCAGCCACGGCCGTCAGCAATCCCTCAAATCGTTTGGCTCGGAATTTCTCGACGGCATCCAAGGCCTGCCGACATTGAAGGCTTTCGGCCAGAGCACGGCCTATGGCAGGCGCCTCGCGGAACGGGCGCGAGAGCTGTGCGATCGCACGATTCGAGTGCTGGCGACGAGCGTGATGACCCGCGGCATCACCGATTGCGGCATCGCGATCGGCGCTGCAGCAGCCCTGGCGCTCGCTGCGTGGCGGGTTTCGCATGGACTGATGAGCATCGAGGCGCTGCTGATCGTGCTGATGGCCGGAACCGAGGTTTTCCGGCCGCTGCGCGATCTCCGCTCGGTGTTGCATCAGGGAATGGTCGGGCAATCCGCCGCCGCCGGCATCAATGCCCTCCTCGCCGCCGAACCCTTGGTTCCCGAGCAGCCGCCAAGCCTACGGGCAAATCGGCCGCTCCTCCCGACGATTGCTTTCGAGGATGTCCACTTCGCCTACCCCGGCGGGCGTCGCGCTGCCCATGACGACCTCTCCTTCACCGTCGCCGCCGGCGAGAAGATCGGTATCGTCGGACCGAGCGGCTCAGGCAAATCCTCCGTGGCGCGGCTTCTGCTGCGTCTTTTCGACCCGCAGCGCGGGAGTGTGCGCATCGGCGGGCACGACATCAGGACCCTCGATCCCGCAGCGCTGCATCGGATGATCGCGGTCGTCCACCAGGACACCTACCTGTTCCACGGCACCGTCGAAGAAAATTTGTGGCTCGGCAAGCCCGACGCCACCCGCGGGGAACTCGAAGCGGCGGCGAGCGACGCCAATGCGCACGAGTTCATCTCGCTCTTGCCGCAAGGCTATCGAACGATAATCGGCGAGCGCGGCATCCTGCTCTCGGGCGGGCAGCGCCAGCGTTTGGCCATTGCCCGTGCTCTGTTGCGGGACGCACCTATCCTGATCCTCGACGAAGCCCTCTCCTCGGTCGATGCGGAAAACGAGGCGGTCATCCAGCAGGCGATCGACCGCCTGTCGGCGGGGCGCACGACCTTGATCCTCGCACATCGGCTGTCGAGCGTGATCGGCGCCGATCGGATCCTCGTTCTCGATCAGGGCCGGGTCGTCGAGAGCGGCCGGCATGCCGAGCTGATCCGCCGCGACGGCCCCTACCGCCGGCTGATGGGAGCGCAGGCCGAAGAGCGAGAGGACGATGTCGACCTTGTCGAGGATGAGCTTGCCACGCCGCACCAGGGCGCTGGCGGCGAGGTCGCCGACGTTGCCTCGGCGAGCGCGACCGATGTCGTGGCCAGCGCCGCCGCGTCGGTCGGATGGCCGGCTACCCTCGGCACGCTCGTGCAGATCATCAAGCCGTGGCGGCGCCGCTTTGCCGTTGTCGTGACATCGGGGATCGCGCGGGTTGCGGCGTTCATCGGGGTCGGCATCATCTCCGCGCTCGCCGTCGCGGCGGTCAAGACCGGTGCGCCCTTTGGTTACCTGCTGATCCTGCTCGGGCTGACAGCCCCGCTCGCGGGGCTTCTGCACTGGCTCGAATCCTGGCTCGCGCATGACATCGCCTATCGGCTTCTCGCCGAGATGCGGATCGGCCTCTTTGAAAAGCTCGACAGGCTGGCGCCCGCTTATCTTGTACGGCGCCGCTCCGGCGATCTGATCGCGCTCGCCAATCAGGATATCGAAACGATCGAGTATTTTTTCGCGCATACGGTGGCGCCTGCCCTGGTGGCTGTCCTGGTTCCATCGGCGGTCGTCGTGACCCTTGCCCTGGTTTCCTGGCCGATCGCCCTGGCGTTGCTTCCTTTTGTGCTTTTCGCCGGGCTGCGTCCGGTATTGACCCGGACGCGGATCGATCGGCTCGGCGCCCGGGCCCGCGACGCTCTCGGACTGCTCAGCGCCTATGTCACCGAAACCATTCAGGGCCTCTCCGACCTCGTCGCCTTTCAGGCGGTCGCCTCTCGGCGACAAGGCTTTATGAACCTCGTCCGCGGCTACCAGCGGGTTCGTCTCGAATTGTTGCGGGACCTGTCCTCCCAGACGGCGCAGCTCGAAATCGTGACCGGGCTCGGCGGCCTGGCCGTGGCGGTGGTCGGCGCCCGGCTCGCCGCCGAGCATCAGCTGATGGCCACGACCTTGCCGTTGCTGATCCTGCTGGCGCTGGCGTCCTTTCTGCCGATCTCCGAGATTGCTCAGGTCAGCCGACAGCTCGCCGATACGATCGCCTCGACGCGCCGGTACCATGCCGTGCAGCGCGAACAGCCGATGGTGGTCGACGGGCCTCTTCGCCCGCCGGCGCCGGTCGGCGGCTCGGCAATCCGCTTCGAAGGGGTGAGCTTTGGCTATCCGGGCGCCCGCCGACCTGCCCTCAGCGATATCGAGCTCGCGATTCCATCCGGGGCGACGATGGCTCTGGTCGGGCCTTCCGGCGCCGGCAAGACGACGATCGCCAACCTGCTGTTGCGCTTTTGGGATCCGAGCGCTGGGCGGATCCGGCTCGACGGCGTCGATCTGCGCGACTTCGAGCTCGACCATCTGCGCGCCCGCATCTCGCTCGTGTCGCAGGACACCTATCTTTTCAATAACACCCTGCGCGCCAACGTCCTGCTCGCCCGCCCCGAAGCCGACGAGGCGGCGATCCGCCGCGCGCTGGAGCAGGCGGCGCTCGCCGATTTTGTCGCGAGCCTGCCCGACGGGCTCGACACGATGGTCGGGGAGCGCGGCGTCCAACTATCGGGAGGGCAGCGCCAGCGCGTCGCGATCGCCCGCGCATTCCTGAAGAACGCGCCGACCCTGATCCTCGACGAGGCGACCTCGCATCTCGACGCGGTCAGCGAAGCGCAGGTGCGCAGCGCGCTCGATGCGCTGATGCGCGACCGCACGACAATCGTTATCGCCCACCGCTTGTCGACGGTGCGCAACGCGGATCTCCTGGCGGTGCTCGACGGCGGACATCTCGTCGAGACCGGCAGCCATGCCGAGCTCCTCGCCCAGGGCGGCCTCTACGCCAGGTTGATCCGCCGCCAAATTGGCGCTATGCAGCAACCCCTGCGCGCCGCCGGAAATTAGTGCTGTCTTTCGACGTGTCTCATTGCGAGAAGCGCGCCGCGCGACGAGGTAATCCCGATGGGATAATCACCGACCGCCCCCGAGATTGCTTC
>JBJMQW010000271.1:0-32356 GCA_045802495.1 Allostellaceae bacterium
CAAGGGCCGACCCTTGGCGTCGCCCTGGAACGTGAAGCGCCCCGGCCGCGGCGCGTTGAGCGCCAGTGTCGCGGTCGCGAGTTCACTCGTACCAAGGTTGGCGGAGGTCAGCGACAGGCGCCCCGTTCCTGACGGCGCTCGCAAGACATCGGCGAACTTAGCGGTCAACTCGACGCGGCCGACCCCCAAGCGCGAGGACCCGGTCCCAACGGTGAGCCGCGATCCGGTCAGCGACAGATCGACGAGCTGACCGCCGCGATCCTCGAACTTGCCGCCGAATTCGAGGCTGCCGCCGAGCGAGGTCCCGGCGAGTTTGGACAGGCGCGCCAGATCGGGCGCCCGCCCGCCGATCGAGCCTTGGGTCAGATAGGTATCGAGAGCGACGCGCAGACTGCCCTCGATCGCGCTGTCCGCCGCCGTCGCCCGGAAGCGCGGTACTACCAGCTCGGAATTGCCTTTCACCGCCGCCGCCAGACTCAAGGCTCCGTCGAGCCCGTAGGCGCGGTAGGTGCCGTCGAGCGTTGCGTTCGGCTCGGCGAGGTCGGCGACCTCGCCGGTGAGCCGCAGCCGGTCGATCCGTGTTCCCTCGGCCGCGATATCGTCCCCCGCGACTTCGCCCTTGAGCCCAAGGTGATCGAGCGCGCCCTCGGCATCGATGCGACCCGATATTGCGCCCGCCATTTCGGTGCCGAACGCCGGGCCGAGCGGCTTCAACCGCGGCAATTGGAACACAACCGCCGCGGCGAGCCGGTTGGAAGCGGGATCGAACCGCGCATCGCCCGAGAGGCTCACCGCCTCGCCCGCGACGGCGAGCTTGTCGGCGATGAGTGTGCCTGCAGAGTTTCGCTTCAGGGAGCCGGTCAATGTCACGGAATCGCCGAGAAGTGCGTCTCCGGCCGCGATGCCGGTCCGAAGCCTATTGGCCGAGCCCTGCAAGCGCGCTTGGAACCCGGATGTGCCTTCCCGCGTGGCATCGGCCGCCAGCTCTATCGAACCGGCGAGCGGGTGACCGGCGAATCCGGAGAAGGGGCGCAGGTCGGCGACCGATAAACGCAAATTCCCTTCGATCGTCTGCCCGCCTCCTGCGAGTTGCCCTGCCCCGGTAAGACCAAGGCCCGCGCCTTCGGCGGAAAGGTGATTGAGATCGACCGCGCTCCCGTCGCGGGCAGCGTTACCGGCGAACGAGAACTCGATGTCGCGCCCCAGTTCCGGTGGAACCACAACACCTTCCGGCGCGACGAGCCCCTCGATCCGGCCTTTTGTGGCAAATTCGATCCGTGCAGCCGGGTTGTCGAGGGCGTCGGTCGGCGAAGCCGACATATTCGCCTCGACATGATCGGCCCCCGAGGTGCCAACGCGGACCCCGCTCCCCGACAAAACCAGCGCGAGCGCGGGGCGGCTCTGCGTACCGGTGACGTCGGCCGTGAGGGACGCCGAGCCGCCCAGTTGATTGCCGAGCAGGCCCGCCAGCGTGGAAAGCTCCGGCACATTTGCCCGCAAATGCGCTGTCACGGCCTTTTCAGCTCCACCATACGTCGCGTCGCCCGTCAACGTTCCCGCCGCAATCCCGATCGACAGCGCGTCAAGGTAGACCCGCTCGCCGAACGTCCCATGGAGCGACAGCGTCAGCTGATCCCCGATAACGGGTGCGAACTCGGCCGGCAACAACGGCGCTATCGCTGCCGCGCCAGAGAGCCCGAGAACCGTGTTATCGGTTACGGCCAGCGTCACATCGGCATCAAGTCGGGCGAGGGTGCCGGCGGAGGCGGCGACCCGCCCGTGCCAATCCGCCAGCGGTCCGGTTCCATTGACGGACAACGCGAGCGGCGGGCGGTCCGTGCGCGCGAGTAGCCGGTCGAGCAGAACGCCGGTCGGCTCGCTAGCTTCGAGCTGAAGCTTCAAGACCGGCGTGGCTCCAGCCAGTTCCATCGCCAATACGATGTTCCCGGCAAAGTCGTCCGTGCGGTGCAGGTCGAGCGCGAGCTGCGCCGTCTCGCCCGTGAGCCGGGCATTTCCCTCGACCGTTGCGATGAGGCTTTCGCCCAACACCGGGGGTGCGAGCGCAAGGCGGTCGATCGACAGCCGTTCGAGCACGACGCCAATCGGGACGCGCGGAACCTTGAAGTAGTCTGTCCATGGCGTCGTCGATGGGGCGATACTCCGGCGCGCCATATCGATCTCAGCAAAACTCAGTGAGCGGATATACAACTGCCCAGCCAGCAGTGCGGCCGCCGAGATGTCGAGGCGGAAATCGCGAACTGTGAGATAGGTGCCGTCGCGGTCGCCGATATCGATCTGGTCGACTTTCAGTCGGAACGGTACGGTCCCGTTCAGTCCCGCGATCGCTACTGTGAAATCCGGATCGCTTATCGTCCGCTCGATGGTTCTGGCGAGCCAAGCCTGTCCGGCTTGCGTCTGCAGCAGCCCTAATGCAGCGGCGAGCAACACGATCACGAGCCCGAGCGTGATGCCGAGCCAGCGAAGTATTCTCGCCGCGGTTTGCATCAGAAGGCCTGACCGAGGCTGATATAAACCTGGATCGGCGAGTCCGCGCTGCGCTTGTGCAGCGGCGTCGCCAGGTCGAGCCGCAGCGGCCCGAACGCGGTGTAATAGCGCGCCCCCAGGCCCACGCCGTAAAGCGGGGTGCGGCCGAGCTGCGGTACCGGGCTCTCGTAGTAGCTGCCGGCATCGATAAATGGGACGATACCGATCGTTTCGGTGATCTTGATGCGGGCTTCCAAGTTGAGGACCACGCTCGATCTCCCGCCGATTGGCTTGTTATTGGAGGCGAGCGGTCCCGCCAGTTGCCAGCCATAGGGACGGATCGATCCGCCGCCGCCAGCATAAATGCGCTGGTCGGCGGGAAGCTGCGCCAGCGAGGCACCGTCGAGCGAGCCGAGCGCCAGTTTGCCGGCGAGGATCGCACGTTGTTCGGCACCCAGCGCCCAGTAAGTGCTGCCCGAGAGCAGGTTCGTCACGAAAGTCAGGTGCGAGCCGGAGAACGTGTGCGCCGGCGTGACGCTGAGCTGCGCGCGATAACCGGCTGTCGGGTTGAGCAGATTATCGGTCTGGTCGAACTTTATATAGGCCGGTAGGCCGACCAGCTCGTAACGCTGCGTGCCCTGGCCGGGGACATCGGCGAGCTGCGTGACATTTGCTTTTTCAACCAAGAAGGAGAGCCCGCCGGTCAGCCAGCGGTCGACCCGGCGCTCGATCCCGGCCGTGGCGATCGCGCGCCGGCTGCGATAGGCGACCGGTATGTCATTGGCGATCTCGGCGGTCGCCAGGAAATCCTGATCGATGGCCAAGAAGTCGGGACGGCGGAAATTCGCCCGGAAGGCCTCGATTTGCTGGCCGATATCGGCGGAAAGCCGCAGATATTCGGCGTTGCCGAAGAGGTTGCGGTTTTCCCAAAAAGCGCGGGCGCCGAAGCCCTGGCTGGTGTTGTAGGCGAGGCCGGCGCCAATCGTGCGATGCAACCGCTCCGTTGCATCGATCGCCATCCGCGCCTCCCCGGGATGTTCGGGATCGGCAGTTGGTGTGATCTGCACTGTACTGAACAACCCGGTTTCGATCAGCGCGCGACGCGTCTCCTCAACCTTGCTCGCATTGTAGATTTCACCGCCCTGCCAGCGCACGCGCCCCTCGACATAGGCGGGATTGAGCCGTTCGAGCCCGGCGATCGCAACCGGGCCGAAACGCATGACCGGTCCGGGGTCGAGGGTGTAGGTCACGTCCATTGTCTGTGTGCCGCGGTCGATCTCGACGCGGCGGTTGTCGACCTTGGCGAAGGGGTGACCGCTGTCGCCGAACGCCGCCACCAATGCCGTCTCGGTTGCGACAACCGGGGCGGTGCGCGCCGGGTCGCCGGGTTTGAGCGGCAGCTTCTCGCCGTCCTGCGGGATCGATAGAGGCTGTCCGTCGGGTCCCAGCACCTTAACCGAGGCGACGTGGTAGAGTGGACCCTGTTTCACCGTGACGGTTACCTTCGCGGTCTCGGCCGAGGTGTCGATGTCGTAAGAGAAATCCGCGTCCCAATAGCCGAGACTGTGCGCGGCATCGGCGAGCCGCTCGAGATCGCGGTCGGCGCGCCGGCGCAACGCCTCCTCGGAAGCCGGCGGCTTGTCTTCGAGCGTCTTCAGCTCGGAGACTTTATCCAACAGGCTGGCGAGATCGCTGTCCTCGGCGCCGGTGATCTCGGCCCGATAATTGAGATCGGCCCAGGTCTCCCGGCCGGCTACCGACGCCACGACGAGCGTCGCTATCACAACAAACCAACGAGCCCGCATGCTGCCCCCGGGCCGGAACGGTAAACCGAGACATCTTATTCCCCGGGGCCGACTGCGGGTACCACTCTCAGACCTCGACAGCCTCGGCGTCGGCTGATTGGATTATTTCTGGTCTCTTTGGCGGGGCGCTGACGCGAGCTTTGATCAGTTGTCCATCGACTGGCAGAGTAATGATGTCTCCGTTCTCCAGCGACGACAGACCATAAACGCGGAAATTCCTTCGCGAACCATCTTTGCGGGTCAGAGCAACATCATGCGTCATGGGTCTTCTCCCCAAGTGATAGCGAGCGCCAGAACTTGGGCGGCGCTCTCTCCGGCACTGACACAACGACGCATGACGAAAAGAGTGTTTCACCGTCTCTATATGTCACAATTTGCCCTGCAGAACTTGCGTTCATCTCGACCGCATGCAGTCGGACGTGCCAAATAAAGAAAGGTCACGGCGGGGCGACGCCCATGTGCGCATGCGGGGACTTTAGATCCCATCGTTCGTTGCCTTTGGGCATTATATGATCAGCTTTATGATGCGCTAACATCCGCAAAGTTATCGTAAAAAGGTGAAATTTTTGTCGACGACTATAGCAAGCTGATTTTTAATTTAAAGATCAATGACAAATTCCAACGAAGTTGAACAATATCTGGTTAGTTAATCCATGTGGTGTGGTGGGAACCATTCGGTTCTCGGTTTTGTTGTTAATTAAAGGGAGCCTTGAGGGCCCAGTCGTTGCTGTACATTTCAGGCGATCGTACTGGAAAATGAACAGCGAGGAGACGAAAATGTCTAGTCGGTTCAAGCGCTGTGTCTCGACAGCGAGGCTTGCGAGCCGTTGTCTCGCCGTGTCGCTCATCGTTGGCCTGCTCACTCAGGGAGCGGCCACAGCCTCGGCCCCACAGGACGTCGTTCAAAGCTTTTACGGGGTCTTGCTCAGCAATATGAGGGACGGCCGCATACTTGGCGAAAGCGGGCGTCTTGCGAGGCTCGCTCCGGTAGTCGACAAGACCTTCGACATCCGGGGAATGACCCGGCTCGCGGTCGGCCCCTCGTGGGCCAACCTTAACCCGGCTGAGCAGCAGCGACTGATCGCCGCTTTTGGGCATTATGTTGCGGCCACTTACGCCGATCAGTTTGACACCTATTCGGGCGAACAGCTGCAGGTCACCGGCGAACGGCCCCACGGCGCAGACGTGATGGTTCAGACAAGAATCGTCAAGTCGAACGGTGAAGCGACGCGGCTCGACTATCTGATGCGCCAGGATCGGGATGCGCGGATTTCGGACGTGTATCTCGACGGATCGATCAGTCAACTAGCGGTGCATCGCTCCGAGTTCCACTCGATACTCCAGCGAGAAGGCATTGACGGCCTCGTGATGGCTTTAAACCGGAAGGTCGATCTGCTGAGGAATGTCGCCAAGGCGTCGTAGCGCACTTCGCCGCCATCTCCGACTGCTCGCCATCCGGGACGATGCCCGGCGGGACCAGCGCGCGCAGGGCAAGGCTAGCCATGCCAATCAGGAGTTTCTCCAAATTACACACATTTATCACGCCGAAAGGAACGGCGGCTCTGTCTGTGGTGATTTGCGGAGCGCCCGCCTCTGATCACTGTGGACTTTCGCAAACTCGGCACCCAGCAGAAAGATCTGAGCCGAATAGTAGACCCATACAAAGACGATAATGAGTGCGCCTGCAGCGCCATAGGTCGACGCCATGTTACTACTTCCAATATACAGGCTGATCAAATGCTTACCGACCGAAAAGAGTAGGGCCGTCAGCGCGGCGCTGAGCCAAACGTCCTGCCATTCTACGGGATGATCGGGAAGTATCTTAAAAATTACCGCGAAAAACACGGTCGTGAAGCAAAATGAGAGCCCGTGGTGTAAGAGGTACAGGATGATCGAAAAGTTTGGCAGAGTTCGATCAATATAGTCACCGAATGCCGTCAATGCCGTGCTAGCAACGAGAGAAAGTAGTAATAAGAAGCCGATCACGACTATGACGCAGAGGCTGAGAAAACGCGACTTGAGGAAATGCGCTACGCCCACATTCTGGGCCGCCGGGACTTTCCAGATCAGGTTCAGAGCCGCCTGTAATTCGCTGAATACGGCAGTAGCGGTGGCGATCAAGGTGCCAATACCGACCGCGGTGGCGATGATCCCGGTCCGAGTGCTGCTGGCGCTTCTCAGCATCGCCTGAACAGCTCCCGCGCTGTCCGGACCGACGAGTTTGGCAATCTCGCCGAACAGCGCCCCTTCTGCCGCTTCCCGACCGAAGACAAACCCCGCGACCGCGATCACTATCACGAGCATCGGTGCAAGGGAGAACATCGTGTAGAAGGCAATTGCCGCGCCGATGGTCGGGGCGCGATCGTCAAGCCAGCTGAAGATAGCTTTCTTGCCTAAGCTGGCCCATCTCTGAAGGAATGCTGGAAAAATCCCGGTGAACCAAGGCGCGGCCTGTGGGCGTACGGATCCCTCCGGAAAGGCTGGCCGAGATTTGGGCTGCACTCCGGCAACATCTCGAAAATCGCGGCGCATATTCATGGAACGTTCCTGCGCGCAAATCGTTGAGCGGCCCCGTCCGCAAATTGCTCACTCCGGCCGGTGCTAATTCATTGATGATGTTCCTTTCTCGCTGGTGTCCAAAAAATGACACACGGAAGGCACGGGCCACTCGACCGGCGCTGCGGCTGCAAGCGTGCGCCTTCTCCAGAACCTCACAAAGGAAATGCCCACCATCGCGCACGATGGATCGGCCGCCGTCACCTCAGCTGGGTTGGGGCGGGCTGAGTCGGAGCGGTCCTGGAGGGTACCGGCGGGAGGTCGACTAGAGCGGAAATCGATGCTGAGCGATGAGAAGGATCGCCGCAATGAGAACAGCAAGCGCGAGGATCAAGGCGGGCGCCCAGACACAGCCGCGCCGTGGAGAGAAGTCCTGCGCGTCGTCTGGACCGGACATCTAGCCATAAGCAGGAACACCCAGGTGTCGTTTCACATCCTGGCTGTTCCTGCTACACAAGGGCACCGCTAGGGATGCCGCCTCAGGCGCGTCCCGGCAGAGACCGCCAGCTTATGAGCATGTCGGCCTGTCGTATCGGCATGATCGACGGGGCGACATTGGCGGCAAGGTTGCCGCGCGACCTCGGGTCGGGCGCGGGGCTAAACCCAGTTTAATGGCTGACGCGGCCGTGGTTATGTGCGGGTCGCGCCGAGAAGCTAGTGCAGCCGCTCAGCGCCCGTAAGGATAGTCTCGCGGGTCGCGATAATCCCTTGGGTCACGATAGTCGCGCGGGTCGCGATAGCCTCGATAGCCGCTGTCGCCTTGAAAGCCCTCGTCGCGCGGATCGCGGTAATCGCCACGGTACCTGCCAGGAGAGGCTAGCCCAGCGCGATAGTCGCGCCAATAACGCTCCTCCTGTAGTCGACCGTTCCGCCGTGCTTGGTTCTCCAGCCGTTGAGCATCGCCGGGATTTACAATGTTATTCAGCGAGCGAACCGCGTCGTTCAGGTTTTGAGCAGAAGCCGAGCGTGCATTGGGCACCGCCGCCATCAACCCGACCAGCCCAGCCGTGCAAAGTAGCCTAATGCATGTAGAACGTTGCGACATTTACAGTCCTCCCTGGATACTCCCTATACGTTTCAACAGCGGATCGAGCCTTGAGTTCCCCGTGCAATCCGAAGGCGGATACTCGGGACCGTCCAACCAACCTTTCCGCTACTCTCAGATATTTAAAACACCCTAAAATTTTCCCTGGATAACTTTAGATAAATTTGAGTAATCGCTTTCGAAGATCGCGACCAACGAGTGGAACTCACTCTCCTTCCGCTGTGTTGAAAATTTGATGTCCAACATCCAGGGTGCGATCGGTGCGGAGAAAACGTAATGGACGGAGCATATCAGTTGACTACCGAAGAAAGGGCTAGAATAGAAGAAATATAAGATTTGCTCATTGAGCGGTACTTTGCCCTAAGAGAAGCACATCACAAAGGCTACAACATTCGCGCGCGCGAGATAGAGATCGAAACAGACGAACTGCATCGCGAAATAGAAGAAATCAAGCGTTGGGCGAAGGTCTAAGCCCTGTGATAAGTGATGGATTGCTAGACCGAATGAGGTGAAAGAGCGATGCACGTACCTCTCGGGGTCGCGATGATCGCTGCCACTATTGCAATCCAGATCGCCTTCAGCGGCGCCCATGCTCAGGTCAGCGGAGCCATCCAATATCCGCCTGCGGAACTCGGGGAGGATGTTCAACCTCCACCGCCGGCTCGGATGGTGCCCCAGGTCGTGTCCCCGCGCCGGATAGAATTGGGCGTCAGCGGGTCAAGCCAGCCGCCCACCAACCACCCCTACCGCGTCCACCCGCCCATCGATCAGCTCCCTGCGCGGACCGCGCCGCCACCGGGCGATCGAGCTATGCCGCCGCCGACGGCAGGCGGGAATTAGCATCAGCCCTGCAGCAGCATTGGCCCCGCCGCAGCCGCAACCCAGCCGAAATCACGGCCGTGGATTTCTCCCTGCCCGGTCGACGAGGCGGGCATGTCGTACACTGTCGCCCGGCCAGCAATGACCCCGCCGTTTGCGCTTGCGCCCTGCACTGTCGTCTCTCACTGGGCAGCCAGCTTGCCGGAATCGTGATCGAGCGCGGTCTGCACCGCTCTGATGAGATCGGTCCTTACAGCTGCGGCCTCACCCTCGACGGTCGAGCAGGTGACCAGGATCTCGATCGCATTATCCGACCCGCTGTGGTCGAGCAGCACGCTCGGGGCGAGGTCAGAAAGCACCCGCGGATGTGCTTCCACGATGGCACGCACGCTTTCGATCGCCGGCGCGAGTTCGGTGCTCTCTGCAATCCGGAACCGCATCTCGAGGACAGGCGGAGGGGGCGGGTAGATGCTCAAGTTGCGCAACGGTTGGCCCCAGACGCCACCATTGGGTACAATGATCTGCACTTTGCCGTCGGTCATCAGCTTCGTCCAGAACAGCGATAGCTCCTTGACGATGCCGACACTGGCGCCGACCTGCACCTTGTGGCCGATCCTGAACGGCCGAAGATCGGCAGCATGACTCCCGCCGCCAAGTCGGAGAGCGTCCCTTGTAAGGCGAGGCCGACCGCCAGGCTCGCGGCGCCGAGTACGGCTACCAAGCTCGTCGTCTGGATGCCGAATTGTGAGAGCACCGCGAGCACGGTGACGGTCAACACCAGGTAACGCGTGAGGCCGCCGATAAAGCTCTCGAGCGTCTCGTCGAAATGCGGTGTCCGGTCGAGCACCCTGACGAGGAGCGTGCTGGCCTTGCCCGAGAGCCATAATCCGATCAGCAGAATGACGATCGCGCCGAGCAACGCCTGCATATTAACCATCAGATCGTAGGTTTTCTCCTCCAGCATCCGTACCTCGTCGCTCCCACAAGATCGAAAGCATAAACGCGGTTAGGACGACAGCCCCGGCGGCGGTCGAGGACCTGCACCCCATTGGCCGAGGTCGTGCGCTGCATCGGCGAGCCGCTGGAGATTGCGATCGGCTCGCCGGCGCCGCACTTCCTCGAAAGCCGGCCCTTCTCGGCGTACTGTTTCAGCTCGGCGATCTTGTCGCGCGAATCCGCGAGCTCGCCGTCCTTGGTTCCTGTAATCTCAGTACTATAGTCGGCGCGGACAGCGGGACCGATTGCCAGCACCATCGTCGCAACGATCAGAGGAAGCCCATGAGCCTTTATCCCACCCCGGGCAGGGAACGGGCACGGCGGAACATATTGTTCCGCGGGGGAGGTGGTACTAGCCGTTGTTCCGCGCTACCGCCTTCTCGACCCTGCGCTTCAGCCGCCTGACCTCCGGCGACAGCTTGCGATCAGGCGTTTCGCGCAAGTAGACGTCGATGCCCCCCTTGTGCTCGATCGTGCGGATCGCAGCCGCGCTCACCCGCAGGCGGATGGAACCGAGCGTGTCGGAAAGCACGGAAGTACGCTGCAAATTGGGCAAGAACCGGCGTTTGGTCTTGACGTTGGAATGGCTGACATTGTGCCCGACCTGGACACCTTTGCCGGTTACAACACATTTCCGCGCCATGCGGCACCTCGACAAAAACACGCCCCGATGAAACGGGAACGCGGCCACCCTAGGGGGCCGCGCCAGACAATTTTTAGTGCTTTAGGCCCCCCACCGTCAAGCGGTCGCGGGTTAGGACACTGCAGCGGGGATCCTCACATGCTCGGGACGGAAGCCGAGACCTATCAGCCGGGCCGGAATTCGGGTCAGGAACGGGATCACGCGGAGCATTCTCAGAACCAAGGGAGTGGAAAGCTTTCCGGTGCTCCCGAGCACGCGGCCAATTACCCGGTTTTGGATGAACACCTGCATAGCTTGGGTTGCACGGGTCGGGAGCTCGCGGCGTCGCTGCACGGCGCGAATGTGGTCTTCGGAAACTACGCCGTGACGCAACGGCGCGGCCAAGATGTTGGCGGCCGCTACAGCGTCCTGAATGGCGAGATTGATCCCCACGCCCCCGACCGGAGACATGGCGTGCGCGGCGTCGCCAATGCACAGGAGTCCGGGCCGATGCCATACCCGCAGGCGGTCGACGGAGACACTCAGCAATTTTACATCCGACCAGTCGCTCAGCTCGTCGATGCGGTCGCGCAGATACGGGGCAAGGCGTGTGATTTCTCCGCGAAATGCGGGGAGGCCACGTCTCCGCAAATCGTCAAATCCCCCCTTTGGGATGACAAACGCGCATTGCCAGTACTCCCCGCGGTTGAGCATTACAAAGATCCGGCCCGCGTCAAATCTGCCAAGGGTCTGTCCGGGATCGCCTAGTCGCCGCGACAGTCGCATCCACAATACATCCATCGGCGCACCGAGATCGACGACCTCGAGGCCAGCTTTCTCACGGACCGTCGAATGACGCCCGTCGGCGCCTACGACGAGATCCGCCCGAACGGTGAGATCTCCGCCTGGCGTTTTGGCTCGCAAGCCGATCACGCGTCCCCCGTCGTAGATCAACTCATCGACTTCGGCCTGCATCTCAAGACGGAAGCTCGGGTAACCCTGCGCATGCTCGGCGATGAAGCTCAGAAAATCCCATTGCGGCATGAAGGCAATGAACTTGCAGTGGGTCGGCAGACTCGTGAAATTTGCAACCTCCACGGATTCTTCGCCGACCTGGCCGCTGAGCGTCGGGGCTTCCTGGTGCGGGCGCTGCAGGAATTCACCGAGCACTCCGAGCTCGTGCATGATTTCGAGGGTCGAGGGGTGGATTGTATCGCCGCGGAAATCTCGCAGGAAGTCGGCGTGCTTTTCCAGGACCAGGACCGAGACGCCCGCTCGCGCCAGGAGAAACCCGAGCATCATGCCGGCCGGACCGCCGCCCGCAATGCAGCAATGCACCGAAATCTCGCGCGCTTCCATCCTTTTTCTCCTCGCGCGGTTGCAACCTTAGTTCATCCGCCTCATCGTTCGAGCGGAGGATGCGATTAGCGCGTCACATGGGTTCCGGTACGGAGAGGTGAACGATCTGCTGGAAAGATTTGAGCTTTTCGACCCTCGCCGCCTCCTGCGCGGCGACATAGTCGCGGTAGGCGGCGCGGTCCGCCTCGTCGACCGAGGCTTGAGTGGGAACAGCGCAGACCGTCGGGCACCGCGTAATCCCTTTCTTGCGCAAGAAGGCGGCAACCGCGGCTTCATAATCGGCGGACGACATGGCGGACTCTCTGTTGGTTGAGTAGTGCGTCCAGATAGCCCGCAACCAGTTAATGATGGGTTTAGAGCAATACCGCTAAAAAAGTTTGCGAAATGTCACGGATCGGAGCCCGATCCGGCTGGCGCTTTCGGCATTTCTCGACGATATATGTAGCTCGGGGGACGAAAAGGACGAGGTTGGACCTTGGTCCATCCGGACTACACAGTGCGATTTTGGGGCGTGCGCGGCAGCATCGCCTGCCCGGGGCCTGATACGGTCCGCTATGGCGGCAATACCTCCTGCGTAGAGATCCGCTGCGGCAGCCACCTGATGGTTTTCGACGGCGGCACCGGGCTCAGGTTGCTGGGCAACGAGCTGATGGCTACCGGCAAGCCGGCTGAGCTGGACCTCTTCTATAGCCACACGCATTTCGATCACATCTGTGGGCTGCCTTTTTTTGCGCCATGCTACGATGCGCGCAGCAGGATGCGGATTTGGGCTGGTCACCTGAACGGCAACAAGGGCATCGAAGCGGTACTCAACAACATGATGATCGCGCCCTTGTTCCCGATCCCGATGGGAATTTTTACCGCTAAGATGAAGTTCACCGATTTCGCCGCCGGGGATATGCTTGAGCCGCACCCCGGTATCCGCCTTCTGACGGGACCGTTGAACCACCCAAACGGCGCGACCGGCTATCGGATCGAATATGGCGGCAAGGTCGTGGCCTACATCACGGACACCGAACATCGGCCCGGCGAGCGGGACCCCAACATCCTTCGCCTGATCGATCGGGCCGACGTGATGATCTACGACGCCTCCTACACCGATGCGGAATTCCCATCGCACAAGGATTGGGGGCATTCCACTTGGCAGGAGGGCGTCCGCCTCGCCGATGCCGCGGCCGTCAAGACCCTCGTCGTCTTCCATCACGATCCTGGGCACGACGACGAGTTTATGGATCAGGTGGCTGCCGATGCAGCGACGGTTCGTCCCGGCACAATCGTGGCTCAGGAGGGCCTGGTTCTGCATCCGTGATGAGCTGACGCGGGGTCTCGCGCCTCGAGCGCATTCGCGGAAAACTCCGGTTACGGCATTCGGTTGGCTGCCAGCCATTGTGTCCGGGATCGTCCCGATCATCGCTACGAAAAACGATCTCTTTTAAGCGGCGCCTCATGCCGCATCTATCGGATCGAGGATGGCTGAGCTTTTCCGCGTCGACATTGCTGCGTCGCAGAGTGTAACGGCCCTCAATTATGCCGCCCCGGCAGGGAAGCGGGCCGGCATCACGCTGATCCTTGGGCATGGCGCCGGGGCCAATCAGACGAACGCCTTTATGGTGACCTTTGCTACGGCCCTGGCTTCGCGCGGGATCGATACGGTGACCTTCAATTTTCTCTATAGCGAGCAACGCCGTCGCGTTCCCGACCCAGACAATCGGCTTGAAGCGTGTTATCGCTCGGTTGTCGACGCTGTTCGCGGCCGCCGCAAATACGCCTCCGACCGGCTCGCTATCGGCGGTAAATCGATGGGCGGGCGCATCGCCTCGCAGGTGGCCGCTGCCGGCGCAGGCGAGTTGGCCGGAATGGTGTTTCTAGGCTATCCGCTACATCCGCCGGGCCGGAGCGATCGGCTGCGAGCCGCCCATCTCTCGACCGTAAAGGCTCCGATGCTGTTCGTCCAAGGCTCGCGCGACGCATTCGGAACACCGGACGAACTCCGACCGATTATCGCCCGGCTCGAACCCGCCGCCGAGCTTTATGTCGTTGACGGCGGTGACCATTCGTTCAAGGTGCCGAAACGCATCGGTATCAGCCAACCTACGTTATATGAAACAATCCAGCAGCGTGTCGCAGAATGGCTGCGGCACCGGAGCTGAGCCCATTTCTGTTTTCCAGGCGAGCGGAACCTCGTCTGCCAGGGCTGGAGGGGTGAGCAGTGTTCCGGCGTCCATCGCTTCGGTGGTAGTCTGACCGCGATGTTGCCGGTTGATGCGCCTACCGATCTTGAGGAGCGGGAAACCGCTCTCGCCTTGCTGCGCTGGTACATAGAAATGGGCGCCGACGAGGCGATCGGTATCGAGCCCGCCGATCGGTTTGCTCCACCGGCCGTCAGTGATGCGCCTTCGGTGGCCCCACCCATGCTGCGCCCGCGGGCGAGCGCTCCCGTCGCAGCGGCGCCGCCGCCTGCTCTCGCCGAGTCGCTCGGAGAGGCGGCCCAATCGGCTCGCCTGCTGGTGGCCAACGCCGACACCATCGAGGCGCTGGCAAAATTGGTCGCCGAATTCGACGGGTGCCCATTGAAGCGCACCGCGATGAACACTGTTTTCGCCGATGGCAACCCCGCCGCGCCGGTCATGTTCATCGGGGAAGCGCCGGGAGCTGACGAGGATCGCATCGGGCGGCCGTTTGTGGGCCGCGCCGGGCAGCTGTTGGACCGCATGCTGGCCGCCATCGGGTTGGACCGCACAGGCGTCCTGATCACCAACGTGATCTATTGGCGGCCCCCCGGCAACCGCACGCCAACCGCGGCGGAGATCGCATCGTGCCTGCCCTTTGTGTTGCGCCATATCGCGCTCGTGAATCCGAAGGTGCTGATTTTGTGCGGCGGAACTGCGGCGGGCGCATTGCTGCCGCAGGGCCAGGGCATCACGCGCCTGCGCGGCCGCTGGTTCGATCTCACCGTGCCCGGCCTCGATCACCCGGTTCCCACCCTGCCGATGTTTCATCCCTCTTTTCTTCTGCGCGCTCCGGAGCGCAAGCGCGACGCCTGGCACGATCTCCGCTTGCTGCGCGTTCGGCTCGACGAGTTGCTTGCCACCGAAGCCTCGCAATGACCTCCTGGCGGCCGGCGGACCTAAAGCCCATCTTGACTGCATCCGATGTGGAGCAACCCGATGCCTCGGCTCGACGAAACCCGCCCCTTTCTGCCGGTCAATATAGCGCTGTTGACTGTCTCAGATACGCGCGACGCGGCGCAGGACCGCTCTGGAAATATGCTCGCAGATCTCGCCACCACGGCTGGACACCGGATCGCCGCGCGGCGGATCGTGCGCGACGAGCAAGATCAGATAATTGGTCAGCTCAGAGAGTGGATTTCAGATCCGGAAATCGACGTCGTGATCTCAACCGGCGGCACCGGGGTGACCGGCCGTGATGTTACCCCGGAAGCGTTCCACAGCGTCTACGAAAAGGAGATCGCCGGGTTCGGCGAACTCTTCCGCTGGCTGAGCTACGCCAAAGTCGGCACGTCGACGATCCAGAGTCGGGCGACTGCGGGGGTCGCCGGCGGCACCTACCTGTTTGCGTTGCCCGGCTCGCCGAGCGCCTGCCGGGACGCTTGGGAAGACATTCTCGTGCACCAGCTCGATAACCGCTTTCGCCCCTGCAACTTCGTCGAGCTGATGCCGCGGCTGCAGGAACACCTGAAATCCTGAGCTAGAACCCGCGGCGCGGGGCGAGCCGGCTATAGGCTTCCCCGTCATCTACGTCTGCGAGACGCACGGCGAACCCGACGGTGAGCCTCGCGGATAGCCCAGCGAGTGTGTCCGCAAGGGCGTGGGGACTGGACCACCGCGCTCTTTTGGACAAGGGCGGCAAGCGTCGCGGGTGGCGGGCGCCGACAAGCCAGAACCCGCCATCTTCGGCAGGACCGAAAACCAGATCGTGGCGGCCGAGAAGGCGGAAAGCCTCGGCGACACGACGGGCATCCAGCGCCGGGATGTCGGCCCCGACGAGAACTACCGGACCCGGAGGACAGGTGGCAAGCGCGCGACGCATGCGGATCCCGAGATCGCCCTCCCCTTGGCTGACAGTCTCGACCCCAATGCACCAATGACGGGCGCGATGGCAGGCTTGGTCCGGCGTCACCGCGATCCGCAGCCGCCAACGCCCATCCTTGCAGAGGCGGCGCAACAAGAGGGCAATCATCGAGCGCTCGAAGCGCAGCGCCGCAAGATCGCCGATCTCGCGCGCGAGGCGGCGCTTGCCGCGCCCGAGAAGCGGCGCTCGCACGAACAGAACGACAGTGCGCCGCATCAGCCGTAGAGCCGGATAATACGAGAGGGCGACACGCCAGCGAAATAGAGCGAGAGGCAGAAGAGGTTGCGAAGCGGGCGACGCCAATATCCTTCTCGGCGGTAGCGGCGCGGCGATGAGAGGCATCGCGCGCCGATACGGGCGAGACGGCGGCGACCCAGCCGGCGTACCAAATCAACGTCTTCCATCAGCGGCAGCGGGGCAAATCCGCCAACCGCGCAATAGAGAGGGCGGGAGATCAGCAGGCCTTGATCGCCATAAGGCAAGGCCAGAACCCGGCAGCGGCAAGCGACGATCCGCTCCAACCGCCGCGCGGCTGGCATGGGGTCGTCCAGGCCGAAATCGAAATAGCCGGCCCGCAAACCCGCCCTCGGCGCAGAGAGAAAACTGCGAACAGCTGCTTCCCAGCCCGGTTCGAGGCGACAGTCGGCGTGCAAGAAGAGCAGCCAGTCGCCGGCCGCGGCTTCGGCACCCGCGGCGAGCTGGATACCCCGCCCGCGCGGCGCCGCAATGACGCGCGCGCCCGCCTCACGGGCGATTGTAGCGGTGTCGTCCGAAGAGCCGCCATCGACGATGACGATCTCCTTCACAATCGCGGCGATGTTCAGCGCCTGCAGCAGCCCTTTCAGCGTGTCTGCCGCATTCAGAGTGGGCATGATTACCGAGAGCTGCCCACCGCCCTGCGCGAGCGGTGAGCAAGAGGGACTTGCTTCGGCAAGAGCGTCAGGGATCGGTTGTGACATCTCCAGAGAACGTTCTTGAAATGTTCCTAGTGACTGCTCTATCATCGCCATCATGGATATGCCGGGCACAGTCAAGCCCCGCAAGGGGCGCGGGGCTTCCAGCAATGATAGCGGACGCTTCGAGGCAGAAAGGCGCGTCGCTTTCGACGACGGCTGGGGCAGCACCGATGAAGAACCGGTGCCGCTGACCACGACGTTGACCGTGGATTCGACGCGCACGATCCTCGCCCGCAACGACTCGCCGGATATCGGTTTCGACCGCTCGATCAATCCTTATCGGGGGTGCGAGCATGGCTGCATCTACTGTTACGCGCGCCCGAGCCATGCCTATCTCGGCCTGTCTCCCGGTCTCGACTTCGAGAGCCGCCTATTCTACAAGCCCGCCGCCGCTGCATTGCTCGCAACCGAACTCAGGAAGAAGGGATATACCTGCCGCCCGATCGCCCTCGGCAGCAACACCGATCCCTACCAACCGGTCGAGCGCCGCCTCGGCATTACCCGTGCGGTGCTGCAGGTGCTGCGTGATTTCCGGCACCCGGTTACGATCGTCAGCAAATCGGCTTTGATCCAGCGCGACCTCGACATCCTCGGCAAGATGGCGAAGGACAGACTGGCGAGCGTGACGATTTCGGTTACGACGCTCGATCGCGCCCTGGCCCGGCGCATGGAGCCGCGGGCACCGACACCCGAGCGCCGGCTTGAGACGATCTCCGCGATTGCCGACGCCGGGATCCCGACCGGAGTTCTGAGCGCGCCGATGATCCCGGCGCTCAACGACGGCGAGATGGAGCAGATCCTCGAACGGGCGCGCGCCGCCGGTGCGACCTCGGCGGGCTACACCCTCCTTCGCCTACCGCACGAATTGAAGCCACTCGTCAAGGAATGGCTCCAAGAGCATTTTCCCGATAAGGCGGCCCATATCCTCTCGCTCGTTGCACAGACCCACGGCGGTCGATTGTATGATTCGACCTGGTCGAAACGGATGACTGGGACCGGCCCCTACGCAGACATGCTGCGCATGCGTTTCGACCGCGCCTGCCGCAAACTCGGCTTTAACCAGCGCACTACGCAATCTCTCGATACGACGCTGTTCCGCCCGCCCCCGCAAAAGGGTGACCAACTGGCCCTGTTCTAGCTCGGTATTTCCGGAGGGTTGTACTAGTCTCTCCGCCAGTGAGGCCGGAAAAGGTGGCGGCGTGGCCAGGGAACGGCGGCTCGATGCACGCGAGGTCGAAGAGATTTTCAGGGCTTTCGCCGAGGCCATGCGCGAGTTGCCGTCGGATGTCGAGGCCGGATGGCTCGATGCGCAAGGGGATCTCCGTCTCGCCCCCGATATTGCGCACAAGCTGCGCACCGCACGGCGGGTGCGTCAGCTGCTGCTGGAGCTGCGGCAGCGCGAACGCGAGGGGTGAAAGCGGTCAGCGCCCGTCCGGCCCGGCGACGATGCGCTCGTCGTGCAGCCGGCCTATCTCGGCAGATGAGAGGCCGAGCACCTCGGCGAGGACGGCGTCGGTGTGCTCGCCGAGCAGCGGCGCAGGGCGCGGCGGCCGCCGCGGCTCGGCGGAAAAATCCATCGGCAGACCCGGCATCATGTAGCGGCCGATTCCAGGCTGATCGACCAAGGCGAATAGCGGGTTCGCCTCGGAGCAACGGAGGTCGTTATGCACCAGTTGCAAAAAATCCTGAAAGTGACCCCACAGCACGCCGGCGCCGGTGAACGCTTGACCGATTTCGCTCAAGGTGCGGCTGGCGCACCAACGGGCCAGCACGGCACCGATCGCGTCACGCGCCTCATAGCGGCCGGCCTCGGTATCGAGGTCGACATCCATCATCGGCCCGATCATCGCGAGCTGGTCGCCGAGCCCGGTGGCATCGCCGATTGCGCGCCACTGGCGGCGGGTCAGCGCGATGATCATCACCCGCCGGCCGTCCGCCGTCGCGAAGTCTCGCCCGAAGCTGCCGTAGAGATCGTTGCCGATCGCTGGCCGCGCGGTGCCATTGATCTGCACGTCGCCGAGATAGCCGAGATGGCCCAGCGTCGCGAGCATGACATCCGACAGCGCTGCCACGACCTCCTGACCCTTTCCGGTGCGCAAGCGGTGGCGCTCCGCCGCGAGCAACCCGGCGGCGAGATAGAGCCCGGCGGCGATGTCCCAGGCGGGCAGGACATGGTTAACCGGGGCTCCGCCCTGCCCGGTCACCAGCGGAAAGCCGCTCGCGGCGTTGACCGTGTAGTCGACGGCCGCCGAGCCGTCGCGATTGCCGGTCAGCCGCAGCATGATCAGATCGTTGCGCGCCGCCTTGAGGGTCGCGAAATCGAGTCCGCGTGACGGCGGCAGGTTGGTCAGCACTATGCCGCTGCCGGCGCCC
The DNA here is from genome assembly GCA_045802495.1 of Allostellaceae bacterium. Lineage (GTDB taxonomy): Bacteria > Pseudomonadota > Alphaproteobacteria > ATCC43930 > CGMCC-115725 > AP-15. The sequence goes on from JBJMQW010000271.1 coordinate 19,108, forward strand.
GGCGCGGCAATGACGGAGCGAGCGATATCGCGGCCCTCGGGCTTGTCGAGGGCCAACGCCAGCGAGCGTTTGGCCTTGTTGAGGCCGGCCCAATAGAGGCTGGCGCCGGTGCGCGTCACCGGCCAACGCCCGTAGTCGATGCCGCCGCCGAGCGGGTCTATGCGGATCACGTCGGCACCCATCTGCGCCATTGTCATGCCGCCCAGCGGCGCCGCAACAAAGGCCGAGAGTTCGACGATCCGCAGATCCTGCAATAGCCCGTTCATGCCGTCATCCTGTCGACGGCCGGTCTCCACGGCAAGTCCTTCTCCCTCTCCCCGCATGCAGGGCGAGGGCGTTCAACGTCAGGCGCCGGCGATGAAGGAACGCAGGGAGCGGGCCTCGTATTCGACTTCGTCGAGCCGGTTCTTGACCACGTCGCCGATGCTGACGATGCCGCGCAGACGGCCGTCCTCGACTACCGGGAAGTGGCGGATACGGCGGTTCGTCATTTCGGCCATCAGCTGGTCGACGCCGTCCGACAGCCGGCAGGTGACGACCGGGCGGGTCATCATCTCGGCGACTTTGAGAGAGAGGAGAGCGGCGCCATGGTCGACGAGCCCATGGACGATGTCGCGCTCCGAGATGATGCCGTCGACGGTTTCGCCGTCCTCGCTGACGATGAGCGCGCCGATGTTGCGGGAAATCAGCTCCTTCACGGCAGCGCCGACCGTCTCGTCCGGACGGATCGTCGCCACCCTACTCCCCTTGGCGCGCAGAATGGTCTCGACGTTCATCTCAAGCCTCGCATGACTTGGCGCGGCCGCCGCAGCGACCGCCGAAGTCCTCCCAGCTTAGGACAAAATGCCGCATCGGGGAATAAATCTCCGCGGGCATGCGCCGGGGAGATCACGATAATCCCCACCGGAATTCCAATGGCAATTCCACGGGCAGCAAAGAGGGACGGAAATGGAGCGCATCCAAATCGGCGACGTCTCGCTCGCGGTGCTGACAGCCGGAGATGGCCCACCGCTGCTGTTTCTGCACGGCGGCGATTATTTCGCGCAGCACCGCGAATTCATCGACAGGCTGGCGCAGCATTGGCGGATCACGGCACCGCGACACCCTGGCTTTGGCGACTCCGAGCGGCCAGGCGAGTTTCGGACGGTCCACGATCTCGCCTATCTCTATCTTGATCTGCTCGACGGCCAGCGCCTCGATGATGTCACGCTCGTCGGTTCCTCGCTCGGTGGATGGGTCGCACTCGAAATGTGCGTCCGCAGCGTCGAGAGGATCGGGCGCCTCGTGCTGATCGACGCGCTCGGGGTCAAATTCGGCGGGCGCGAAGAACGCGATATTGCCGATATCTATGCGCTTGCGAATGATCAGCTCCTCCAGCGCACGTTCTTCGATCCGGCGCGCGTTGTGCCGGATTACTCCAAGCTCAGTGATGACGAGCTCAATGAAGTCGCCCGCGATCGGCAAGCAGCGGCGCTCTATGGCTGGCGCCCGTATATGCACAACCCCGGCCTGCGCCAGTGGCTACATCGGGTGCAGGTTCCAGGCCTGGTGATCTGGGGTGAAAATGACGGCATCGTCACGGCCGATTACGGCCGCAAGCTTTGCCGGTCGCTGCCCGACGCCCGGTTCGAAGCGATCAGCCGGGCCGGGCATTACCCGCAGATCGAGCGACCCGACGATGTCGTCGATGCGATCGGCCGTTTCGCACGCACGGAGGTGTTGTGATGCAAGTGTGGCATTTCAGTGAGATGGCTTATCATCCGGCATGGCCGGCGCTGCGGGATTCCTATCGCGTCATCATTCCGAGCCGGCTCTTTGACCCGAAGATCGGAGCCGATCTCTACCACCGCTACCTCGACGAGTGGGCGCTGTGCGACGAGCTCGGCATCAACATCATGACCAACGAGCACCATGCGACCGCGACCTGCGCCGACTCGGTGTGCACGATCCCGATGGCGATATTGGCGCGCGAAACAAAAACAGTGCGGCTCCTCGCGCTCGGCATGCCGATCGGCAACCGCAACGACCCGATACGCGTCGCCGAGGAATATTCGATGCTGGATGTCATTTCGCGCGGCCGCATCGAGATGGGCTTCGTCAAGGGGGTGCCGTTCGAAATTTCGCCCGCCAACACCAACCCCGCTGACCTGATGGGACGTTTCTGGGAAGCGCACGATCTGATCTTGAAGGCGATGACCAGCCATGACGGCCCGTTCAACTGGGAGGGCACGCATTTTCACTACCGCTCGGTCAATGTCTGGCCGCGGCCATGGCAACAGCCGCACCCGCCGGTCTGGATGCCGGTCGGGAGCCCCGGCAGCGCAATGGAGGCGGCGGAGCGCGGGATGACGATCGGCGTGCTCAATACCGGCTGGGTGCGCACACCCTCGATCTTCGAGGCCTATCGGCGAAAGGCGGCCGAAGTTGGCCGCCCGATGAGCCCCCAGCGGCTCGCCTATATGGCGCTGATCGGTGTCGGCGATAGCCGGGAAGAGGGCGAGCGGCGTGCCGACCAGATCCTTGGATACAGCCGCACCTCGGGCATTGTCGCGCCGCAATTCATGAACCCGCCCGGCTATGCCTCGGCGGCGCAGAGCGCGCAGGCCATAAAGATGAGCGGCGCCGGGTTCCGCGCCGGGCGCATCCTGTCGCGTGACGGCCGCAACATCGATCCCCGCACGATGACGGTAGCGGATGCGATCGATGCCGGCCTCGTTTTTGCCGGCACGCCGGATGACGTGTTTGAGCAGCTACGCGCCTTTTACAACCACGTCGGTGGCTTCGGCCATCTACTGATGATGGGCCAGGGCGGCCTGTTGGACCACGACGAGACCGTCGCCAACCTGACGCTGTTCTCGAAAGAGGTCTTGTCCCGACTCAGCGAGCTCGCGTGACCTTGGTCGCCCGGGCGCCCGAACCGAGCTTGGAATTATTCGGTACGCCCGGTACCTCGTAATCAGGAAGTCGCTGAAGAGCACCGTTTGCCCTGAACGCAATGTACCAGATATCAGTTTCAAACGGGTACGGACGTCCCGTCGGGTAGTCTGCAAGATAAATGACCAGTGGTCCGGGCCAATCGCGATGTGTTGGTCGTTCCGCCAACGTGAATAGACCGTCTTCGCTGCGGCATAGCTCGCCGTTCCAATCAGGATCACTTATGTCAGCTATGGCGCTCAGATAGCTGGCTGCCAGTTCCTCGTTCGGATGCCAGCGTATGACGAGAGACGGCGCTGCGGCGTCAATGATTCCTCGCGCAACTGTCCATTCGGTCGAACCGAGGAAGCGCTGATCTTCGCCTATCGTGTAATGTACATAGGATTGGACGGGTTGCTCATCAGTCAGACCGATCTCGTCGAGCTGTTCTTGAGAAACATTTTGGACGACACGGTGTAGGACGGGAAAATTCAGATCGAGTGGTGGACAATAAACTCCACCCCGGCGAGCGTGACCGATCTCAAACCGATGAATCTTGGCCATTGGTCTTTCTATGGTCTTCTTCCGCCGGCTACTCGAGATCGAGAAGTCAGTTTCGATGTCGGCGTTCAATGACTGAATCGCTGATTTCAAACTGACAGCCACCTCTGGAATAGGCTCGCCGCGCTCCCCGCGCCAGAAGCAAGTGAAGTGAGCTCGCGAGTGTGTGCGCTCCAGGATTTCGCGGAGCTTCCTGATCCCGCTGTCATCTCCTGCCTTGGGATAGAGAAGCTTTTCCACAAAGGCGAAGTGGTCGTCGAGGTGATCGCTCCGCACCAGCCTGTCGGTGGCCAGAAACCAAATCCCGGTGCGCCCACGCAGTTTTCCAGCATGCGGCCCGGCAAAGAACTCCTCGCCTTTGCGATGCGCGCGTGTCGGCGCGACCGGCAGCACCGCCGAGATTTCGTTCGGGTCGAGATCGTCGCCGGCAAACCGCAAGGTCGCAAACGCTCGGCGATCAGCTTCTGCCTCAGTCTTCATCGTGGAGGTTGCCAAGCGGCTCGCCCTGCGCATCGGTTACAGAACCATCCCTGTATATGATGACGCGATCCGTGCCGGAAAGGTCGTTCGCCGCCTTGATCTTGTGAAGCGCGCGGCTGAAACGCCGGAGTTCCATGCCGAGCGCCCGTGCGATCGATGCCGGCGGGTTCCCAGGATTGCTCCATAAGATGCGAGCGCGCGAACGGGCCATGGCGCCTGAATAATATCCTGCGCTCCCGCCGCGCCGCAGTCTTGGCGGCGGCCAAGAAATTGCTCAAATCTGCAGCGAACTATTGCCCGACCCACCTTGGTGATCTGGGGCGCAAATGACGGCATCGTCGCGTCCGATTACGGCCGCCAGCTCTGCCGGTCGCTGCTCGATGCCCGTTTCGAACCGATCTCCGAGGCCGGACATTATCCGCAGATCGAGCGGCCCGGCGAGGTCGCCGACGCTATTGAGCACTTTGCGCGCGCGGAGGTTTTCTGATGCAGCTCTGCCATTTCAGCGAGATGGCCTATCACCCGGCGTGGCCGCAGCTCAGAGACTCGTACCGCGTTGTCGTCCCGAGCCGGCTCTACGACCCGAAAATCGGCGCCGACCTCTATCACCGCTACCTAAACGAATGGGCGCTGTGCGACGAGCTCGGTATCAACATCATGACCAACGAGCACCACGCGACGGCGACCTGCTCCGACGCGGTGTGCACGATCCCGATGGCAGCCATGACGGCCCGTTCAACTGGGAGGGCACGCATTTTCACTATCGCTCGGTCAATGTCGCCGCGGCCGTGGCAACAGCCGCACCCGCCGGTCTGGATGCCGGTCGCAATTCATGAACCCGCCCGGCTATGCCTCGGCGGCGCAGGAGCGCGCAGGCCATAAAGATGAGCGGCGCGGGGTTCCGCGCCGGCCGCATCCAGTCGCGTGACGGCCGCAACATCGATCCGCGCACGATGACGGTCGCGGATGCGATCGATGCCGGCCTCGTTTTTGCCGGCACGCCGGACGATGTCTTCGACCAATTGCGTGCCTTCTATGACCATGTCGGCGGCTTTGGGCATCTGCTGATGATGGGCCAAGGCGGGCTCTTGGACCACGAGGAGACCGTCGCCAACCTCTCGCTGTTCAGCCGCGAGGTGCTGCCGCGGCTCGGCGATCTTGGGGCCGTGTAACGAGCCGGGAAAATTCGGCCAAATCTCTGCCCAATCGGTACCCAGAAATCGCCGAAATGTAGGACAGATTGTCAGATCGGAAGAACTGCCGATCGGAGGAGACCGCTTATGTGGAAAGCACCCGCCTCTGTTCTCTGTGGCTGCCTCGCTGCGCTGCCGCTGATCGGTTGCGCGGGGAATGATGCGACCTCGGAACAAGCCCCTACAGTGACGCCGGCGGCGACGTCCGAACCTGCGCCTTATTACGCTCCCGCTCCTCGCGCTTACGCCTTCGGCCCAACGGCGCCGGCGGCGGTCCTTGTGTTATGGCCGAGCGGCGACGGGCTGGCGCGCGATCCTGCGCTGTGGACCGCTCAAGGTTTCGACGTCGTGATGCCCGAGGCGGCCGACATTTACCGGATGGTCGCCGACCAGCGGGCTGCCCTGGCGCAGCTGGTCGCCTCGGCGCGCGCGCTGGCGGATGCGCCGATCTGGGTCGTCGGGCCCGGGCCGTTGATCGACGCCGCTTTGGCCGCGCCTCAGTTCGGACGCGGGGTGTCCGGTGTCGTCATGACGTCGATGACCTCGGGTGCCGCCAGTTGCAGCGAGAGCTTCTTCTACTCGGACCCCGGCACCGGCGCGCCGCCGAAAATCCAGGTCAGCCGGTCCGGGGATTGCGGAACGGCTGCACCGGAGAATAGTGGCCGCCAGCTCCCTGCAGCGCCGATGCCACCGGCTGCCCGGCCAAATCAGCCGCGCATCATCGAGGCTTCCGCGGTAGGAAAGAATATGCCGCCGGCCGCAAGGGTGCACGATCTCGCGGAGCTGATCAAATCGGCACCCTCCGGTTGAAACTGCCGACGCCCGGCGACCGGATCCCTAGTATGAGGGCGGATAACCGTAGCCCGGCTGAGGCGGGTAGCCATAGCCCGGACCGCCATACCCCGGAGGTGGCGGCGGAGGCGGCGTCGTAGCAGCGCCGGTTATGGCGCCGGTCGCGCCGCCGACCGCTGCGCCGATACCGGCACCACGCCCGCCGCCGACCGCACCGCCGATGGCTGCCCCCGCGCCGGCGCCCAGCAGACCGCCGCCGACCGCTCGTTGACCGGGGTCGTATGGGTTTGTGCATCCCGCCAACGCCAAAACCATTCCCGCCGCGAGGACCGCGGCAGGCGCAATTCGTTTCATCATCGGGTTCCTTCTCAAGGTCGTTCGGAAGTTAGTAACGAGCCACTCCTAAATCTTGTTCCGGTCATGCTGCACCGGCCTGCTTGTTCCGGCACGCTCTCAGAGGCAAAAGAGTAAATTCTCTAGTTTGGAGCGAATTCACGGCTACTAATTTAGGTAAACAAAGCTGAACATCAGATTAACACTTGGCGCACCGCCTACGATTCTTCGTGAACGCGCGCCTTTTTTTGCTCATTTGACGCCGCTGACGACGCCGCTTATCAGGTTTTCGCCGTAGAGGGAGCCGAAGTCGACCGTCCTGCCCCCCGTTGCCGGCTCGATTGCGGCGACGCGCTCCGCGAAGCGCGCTTCTCGTTCGCGGCAAACCTTCTCCGCCGCATCGAGTTCTACCGCAACGAACCGCAGCGTGTCGCCGGGCCGGCGGGCGCCGACGACGCCCAGATCCGCGGAGATCACTGTGGCGATCTTAGGATAACCGCCCGTAGTCTGATGATCGGCGAGAAGAATGATCGGCTGTCCCGAGCCCGGGATCTGCACGGAACCTGTGGCGATCGCGTCGGAAACAATGTCCCAGCCGCCGCGATGGCCGAGCAAGGGGCCCTGCAAACGCATGCCCATGCGGTCAGCGTGTTGTGAGACTTTGAATTCCGCACCGAGCAGCAAGCGAACAGCTTCCTCCGTGAAGCGTTCCTGCTGCGGGCCAAGGATTACCCGGATCGGCTGATCGCCGGTCGCGACGCATGGTTCGGAGACTTGCAGTTCGGTACCCTCGGCAGCGCTGGGCATCGACAATGGCACGATATCGCCCCCCTGCAACGGACGTCCGTTGAACCCGCCGATTCCGGCCCGAACATAGGTTGAGGCGCTGCCGAGAACCGGCGGCACCGCGATGCCGCCGGCGATGGCGAGATAGCAGCAGGCGGATGCCTGGCCGACCACGAGCTGAACGGTCTCCCCACAGGACAGCGTGACGCTCCGGCCTTCTGCAACATTACGCGGGCGTTCGCCGCCGACTGCAAGACGGGCTCCCGCCCCGACCAGTGCCACGCGAACCGCATCGGCCGCGATCTCGATCGTGGGACCGTTGATCAAGACTTCGAGACCCGCCATTCCCTGAGGGTTCCCGACGAGCGCGTTGGCGAGCCGCAGACCATAGCCGTCAAGCGCACCCGAGACCGGTACTCCGATGCTTTGGTAGCCGGTTCTTCCGAGATCCTGCACCGTCGTGTGGAGACCCGGCGTCAGCACTCTGAGACTGGGGTTCATACCTCGATCGGAGTTCCTTCGATCTGATAGCCACCCTTCTCGACCGAATCGCGGATCGACATGAAGGTATCAGGGTCGATTGGCTGAAACAGAACACCATCTCCCGGTGTGAGCAGCGCCGGCTTCGGACGGCGCTCGTCGAACAGCCGGATCGGTGTCGCACCGATCAGATGCCATCCCCCCGGGCTCTCATAGGGGTAGATGGCAGTCAAATTCGTGGCGATCGAGATGGATCCGGCAGGCACGCGCAGCCTGGGCTCGGCGCGACGCGGCAGCGCCAGAGTTTCCGGCAAATCGCCCATATAGGGAAAGCCGGGAAGGAAGCCGAGCATGTAGACGTGAAAGCGGGTGCCGCTGTGCAATGCTATCACTTCCTGCGGTGTGAGCCCGGTGAGGCGCGCGACCTCGGCGAGGTCGGGAGCGAAAGCGTCCTCATAACAGGCCGGCACCCGCCACAAGGTCGCAACGGCATTCGAAAGGGTGTCGCGCTCCAGCAGGTTTGTGATCGCTCTCTCCAGTCCGGCCCGGGTGGTCGTGAGCGGTTCGTAATAGACCATCAGCGAACGGAAGGTCGGCACCGTCTCGACCACGCCTTCGATGCGAGCCGAACGGATGACGGCATCGAGGCGCAGCACCTCGGCGCTCACGGTCCGGTCGACGCGATCGCCGAACTCGACGACAAGCGCGCGGTCGCCAGCCGAGAGGAAACGCACCGTCATTGCATTCCCTGCTATAATCCGCAGCAGAGCGGCGACGGCGGGTTCGGCAAAGGAGGCGGCATGGCCAAGGCGATCAATCTCAATGCCGATATGGGCGAGGGTTTTGGCGCGTACGACATTGGCGACGATGCCGGATTGCTCAAGATCATTCGCTCGGCGAGCATCGCCTGCGGGTTCCACGCCGGCGACCCGGTCACGATGCAGCGGCTGGTGACCGAGGCCGCCGCCCAAGGCGTCAGCATCGGCGCGCATCCCGGGTTCAACGATTTGTGGGGTTTTGGACGGCGGCGCATCGACATGAACCCTCGCGAGCTCGAATACATGATCGCCTACCAGATCGGCGCGCTGCAGGCGATGGCTTGCTATGCCGGCGCCAGGGTTACGCATCTGAAGCCGCATGGAGCGCTGAACAATATGGCGGCCGAGGATATCGACCTAGCGCTGGCGATCGGGCGGGCGATCAAGACCGTCGACCGCGACATCATCTATGTCGCGCTCGCCGGTTCACAGATGGAGAAGGCAGGGCGCGAGCTCGGGCTGCCGGTCGCTCGCGAGGGCTTCTGCGACCGGCTCTACGACGATGACGGCAATCTGACGTCGCGCAAGGTGCCGGGCGCCGTGATCCACGACCCCGAATTGGTTGCGCAGCGGGTCGTTCACATGGTGCTGAACGACGAGATCATGTCGCGCAACGGCGAGCCGCTGAAAGTCACGCTCGACACGCTATGCGTGCACGGCGACGAGCCGACCGGCGTCATCGTCGCGCGCGCCGCCCGCGAAGGCCTGGAGGCCGCCGGCGTCCGCGTCCTGCCGCTGCCCGAGATGACGCTTCCCTAGCAGGTAAAAACCTGACCGTTTGTCACCTCGGCTTGAAAGGGCCGACAGCTGGACGGCGAACATCGCGGTAAGGATTTGTGATGTCGACGGATCAATACGGACTTTCGTTGTCCACAACCTCCCCCGCCGCGCGCGACGCCTATGTCGAGGGCTGTGCGTCGAAGTTGACCATGTATCCCGGCGCGATCAAGGCGTTCGATCGTGCCATCGCCGCGGATCCGAACTTTGCCCTCGCCCATGCCGCCAGAGCGCACGCGCTGCTCGAGCGCGGGGACGCCGCAGGGGCGCGCGCGTCCATAGCCTCCGCCAATTCCCTCACCGCCGGCTTATCCGAGCGGGAAAGGAGCCATGTCGCGTTCTTGGACTTGCTGGTGGCGGGCGATTCCGAGAGCGCGCTCGCCGCCGTACAGGCGCACCTGAGCGTCTGGCCGCGCGACGCCGTGGTCCTCGGCACCACTGCGTTCACCAACGGTCTGATTGGCAGCTCCGGTCGCGCCGGGCAGAAGCGCATGCTGCTGGAATTGCTGGAGGGGCTTGCCGCGAGCTGGGGCGACGATTGGTGGTTCACGGCCCATCACGGCATGGCGCTCTCGGAGAACGGCCACCGAGATGCCGCCCGCCCAAAGATCGAACGATCGCTTGTCCAAAACCCCAAGAACCCATGGGCAGCGCACGCCCTGGCGCATCTCTGCTATGAGGAGGGCGATGCAAACGCGGGCCGCGCCTTCCTTGCCTCGTGGCTTCCCACCTATCCGCGTGAGGGGTCGCTATTCAGCCACCTGAACTGGCATCTCGCGCTCGGCCATCTCGAGGCCAATGACGCAGCGGCGGCGTTCCGGCTCTTCAGGGAGATTTTTGCACCCGATGTGCACAGCGGGCCGCCGCGCGGGAAAGTGACCGATCCCGTCTCCTTTCTATGGCGCTGGGAGCTCGCCGGGCATCCGCGCGATCCTGACGCCTGGCGCGTGATGCACGATTTCGCGACTGGCGCCTTTCCGCGCGCCGGCTCGGCCTTTTCCGACATGCACATTGCGCTCGCTGAGGCCGTGGCCGGCAATGAGGCGGCGCTCGGGGCGCGTGAAGAGCAGATCAACGAGCTCACACGCAACAATCGCTACCCCTCTGGTCCCCTTGTCCCGGGAGTGTCGCGTGCCTTCGCTGCCTTCGAGCGGCGGGATTTCTCCACCACGATCGACGCGCTCGAACCAGTTGCCGCCGAGCTCGAACGCATCGGCGGCAGCCGCGCCCAGCTCGATCTTGTGGAGTTCACGCTGTTGAAGGCCTATGTCGGGGCGGACCGCCTCGAGGATGCGCGCCGCATGCTGAGCCTGCGGCGTCGCGGTTCCTCGACCCCGCCCGTTGCCGGGTTGGCGGCGGTGCACTGATGCGCTACGGCTTTTATCTTCCCACCCGCGGCCCGACCGCGACGCGCGACGGTATTCTCGCCCTGGCACGCGAAGGCGAGCGGCTGGGCTTGCACTCGGCGATGATCGCCGACCATATCGTGTTGCCGGTCGAGAGCCAGTCAACCTACCCATACACGCTGGACGGCAAGCACCCGAGCGACGGCGATGCGCTGGAGACGTTTTCGATCCTCGGCGTTGTCGCCGGTGCAACCGAACGGCTGCGGCTCGTCACCTCCGTATTGGTGTTGCCCTACCGCAATCCGGTACTGACCGCGAAAATGGTGGCCTCGCTGGATGTCTTGTCCGGCGGCCGAGTCACATTGGGCGTCGGTGCCGGCTGGCTGAAGGAAGAGTTCGAGGCGCTGAACAGCCCCGCCTTCAATGCGCGCGGTGCGGTAACCGATGAGTGGATCGCGATCTTCAAGCAGCTCTGGTCCCAGTCGCCCGCCAGCTTTGATGGCCGGTTCTACCGGTATTCCGATATCCGCTGCGAACCGTTCCCGGTGCAGAAACCGCACCCACCAATCTGGGTCGGCGGGCATTCCCGCGCTGCGCTGCGGCGCACGGCCCGGCATGGCGATGGCTGGCACCCGGTCGGCGCCGTCGCCGCCTCGCCATTGCCGCCGCAAGAGATGCGCACCCATCTCGGCACATTGAAGCAGCTGACAGAGGCCGAGGGGCGTGATTTCTCGGCATTGACGATCTCTTATAAAGCGCCGCTCTATGACGCCGGGATTCCATTGCCGGATGGGTCCCGCCGGCCCTTCTCCGGCGGGCCGGAACAGATCGCCGACGACATTCGCAGTTTCGCGGCGATCGGTGTGCATGAATTGATCTTCGATTGCCGCGGCCAGTCCATCACGGAGAGCATCGAGCGCCTGCAGTGGTTCGCCACTGACGTAATCCCGCTCGTGGACGGCTAAAGCCCGGCCAGCCGAGCCGGCTTGCAGGCGGGTGGTCGGATCACGGGCGGCGCCTAGTTGACGGTATTGGACAGCTCGGCGCCGAAACCGGTCATCACCCTCGGAGGTGACCTCTCCGCTGCTCCCCCGCCCCCAACAAGACGTTCGAAGTGTGGGCAATGCCGGACCCTCAGTGAGTAAACTCAATTTGTGCGCTATATGGTATGTTCCTGAAAAGTATTCTGCTGGGACGTGCCGGCGAGGTGACTGAGTTGCCGGCGCCCTGGAGCCTGACAAATGAGGTGCTATTGATGAACCGACGTCATCTCTTTGCGATGCTCGGCGGTACAATGGTTGCAGGGCACAGTATGGCAGCGGAACGTCCGCATATCGGTTTTATAAGCGGCGGAGATCGCAAAGGTGCTGAAGCATTTGTCGCCGCGCTTCGCGATGGGCTTGCCAGCGAAGGTTACCGCGAACCGGATACCCTGACCCTCGATCTACTCTATGCCGACTATTCGCTTGAACGTGTTCCAGCACTCGTTGAGGAAATCGAGCGGCGCGGCGCCGAATTGATCGTCACGCATGCGGCGGCCACGACGATCGTCGTAAAGGCTAAACGAAAGGCTCCCGTTGTCTATGAATTCAGTGCCGACCCGATTGCGGCGGGCATAGCCAAGGATTTGGCGCATCCTTTGTTCAACGCCACAGGTGTCACCCTGTTGAAAGCAGAACTCAACGGCAAACGTCTGGAATTTCTGCACGAGATAGGACCCGAAATTCGCCGCGTCGCCGTCATTGCCAATCCGCTGCACGCCGGCGAGGAGAGCGAGCGGATGGATCTTGCCGCCGAGGCGGAGCAACTCGGGATTCACCTCTCCTTCTTCCCGACACCTAACCGAGCAGAGCTCGATCGCGCCCTCGACAAAATCGCGGCAGATCCGCCGCAGGCAATAGTTGCCTTTTCGGAGGGGTTCGTCGTCGAGAACCGCCAAACCATCATCAACTTCGCCATGAGCCGGCGCCTCCCGGTCGTCTCGGGATGGGCAGTGATGGCGAAGAGCGGGGCTCTTTTTACCTACGGCCCGCGGCTTGTCGAGTCCTACAGGCGCCCAGCCTACTATGTCGGGCGGATACTCAGGGGCGCGAAGCCCTCTGAACTGCCAGCCGACCGTGTTGGAGCTGGTAATCAACCTCAATAGCGCCAAAACGCTTGGGATGACGGTCCCGCAATCGATCCTCGTCCGCGCCGACGAGGTAATAGAATAGCGTTGTCGACACACACACTCACCTCGACGCCAGAACGGATATCGGTTTTCCACCGGCTCTCGGCAATCACCGAATTGAGCAGGTGCTAACCTTCACAACCGTACCGTTCTGTCAGCATCGATCGCGTCACCGCTTGCCGTCGGCCGGAAGCGGCCAGCCGATCCAGTTGCACAGGGCCTCGCCCATGACGAGGTGGAGGTCGCGGCCCTTCAGCCACGGCAATTCCTCAGTGAACAGGGTCACGCATTGCCGCCAGGAGCAAGGCATGCGGGTGATATCGGTGCCCCAGAACATCCGCTCGGGACCGAAGGCGTCAAAGCAGCGGTGCAGATGCGGATGCAGGCTGCGGAAGGGGTATTCGTCCTCGGCGTAGCCGGCCTGCCCGGTCGCCTTGACCGCCACATTCGGGTATTTGGCCAAAACCAGCAATTCCGGCTGGAACCGGTACGCCGCCTCGCCCTTGCTGGCGCGCGGCACGCCCATATGATCGACGATTAGCTTCAGGCCGGGGTGGCGCTCGGCGATCTTGCCGACGGTCGGCAGGAACATCGCAGCAC
>JBJMQW010000272.1:0-2374 GCA_045802495.1 Allostellaceae bacterium
GTTGGGTTTCCTCCGTGCCCCACCCCTATACCGAAGCCGACGGGCGAGAATGGATCGGGCGCGTACGGGAAGACCACGCAACCGGTCAGCCGCGGCGGTTCGCGATTGCATTGAAGGAGACCGATCGCCTGATCGGCGGCGTCGGGTTAGACGGCAGTACCGGCGACGGCAGCGAGGAACCCGCGCTCGGCTATTGGCTGGGCCAGCGTCATTGGGGCCACGGATATGCGCGTGAAGCTGTCGCCGCCATTATCGATTACGGGCTGCGAACCCTCGGCATGGCGACCATTCGCGCCTACACCGATCCGACCAACCTGGCTTCACAAAGGGTTTTATTGCGCTGCGGCCTCGAAAGGGTTGGCGAAATCGAACTTATCAAACCCACCCGCCACGGCGCCCGTCGCGCTCCTCTGTTCCGTATCTCGCAGGAGTGAGTGCTGCATCAGCGGAATGGGCTGCTCGATTTCCGTCCGCAACAGCAAGCAGCGTGGCAACGAGACGTTCCGACATGTAGTTTGACAAGTGCGCGTCGCTGCTCTACTAACCGCCCATGATTTGTGCATTCCCATACAAGGTCACCACCATCGCTTCGCGCGGCTTTGCCGTGGGGCCTGAGGGTATGCGCGTGAACTGAGCACGACGAACACGCGACGACACGGGGCCCCGCCGGTACCGGTCGGGGCCCTTCCTTTTTGAGGGTCTCTCTCGGACATCGGCGGTGGTGCCGCCAAGAGAACAGAGAGAACCAGATGCCACCGGGCAATCCAGCTGATCAGCGATCTCGCCGTGCCGCAAGGTCCGCCATTACCGCGGAGCTCAATACGACCCTCGCGCTCGCAGCGCCGCTCGCTGCCGCCAATCTCGCGCAGATGGCGATGGGGGTCACCGACATGGTTATGGTTGGGCGCCTGGGTGCAATGCCGCTCGCCGCCGCGGGTCTCGGCGCAATGCTTTACTTCACCACCGGCGTCATGCTCCAAGGGATTCTATCCGCCGTAGCACCCCTCATCGCCCAAGCACTCGGCGCTGGCGACCGGGCGGTCGCGGGTCGCACCGCCGGCGCGGGGCTCACTCTCGCCGTGCTTCTGGCGCTGCCGTTCTTCGCCGCGCTTACGAGCTTGGATCGGCTGCTCGGCGCACTGGGCTATGACGCCGCGCTCGCCGCCGAGATCGGGCGCTTTTTGCGGGCGATCGCCTGGGGTGGGCCTGCCTTTCTGGCCTTTGCAGTGCTGCGCAGCCTGCTCGCCGCACTCTCGCACACTCGCGCCGTGATGGTCGTTCTCCTCCTCTGCGTTGCCGGTAATGCAGGGCTCAATTGGGTATTGATCTACGGCCATCTCGGCATGCCAGCGCTTGGCGTGGCCGGCTCGGGCTATGCGAGCGCAATCAATCAGTGGCTGATCCTGGCCGGTCTGGCGCTGTGCGTCCGCTTCATGCCCGGCGCCGCTGGTTTGGGGATCCTACGCAGTGCCTTCTCCGCGAGCTTGGCCCCGATGGCAAGCATTCTGCAGCTTGGACTGCCGATTGGCGGCATCATGGGAGTCGAGCTCGGTGTCTTCCTGGCGGCCGGCATCTTGATGGGTCTGTTGGGCTCGGCCGCGCTCGGGGCGCACCAGCTCGTCCTTAACTGCGCGGGCATCAGCTTTATGGTGCCGCTTGGTATCGGGCAGGCGGCCACGGTCCGTGTCGCCTATGAACTCGGCGCTGGCCGGCCCTTTGCGGCACGGCGCGCCTGCTTCGTAGCGCTCGCGATCGGGATCGGGTTTATGAGCGCCATGGCGGTTGTGCTGTGGACAATCCCGCTAGCGATCATCGCGGTCTATGTCGATATCGCCGAGCCCGCCAATCGGGAGGTCGTCCGGATCGCGTGGCGTCTGCTCGCAATTGCAGCGGTATTCCAGGTGTTCGACGGGATGCAAACGATCGCCGCGGGCGCGCTACGCGGCTACAAAGACACATTCGTCCCGATGTTATTGGCCGCCTTGGGATATTGGGGTATCGGTTTTGCCGGCGGCTGGCTGCTCGCCTTCCCGCTCGGGTTCGGCCCCGCCGGTCTGTGGTGGGGCTTGGCCCTCGGACTCGCGGTCGTCGCGATGCTGCTGACCCTGCGGCTCTGTCAGCTTGCCTTTCCGGTCAGTCCAGCAACTCGCGCGGCCGCGATGCGATAAAAGCGAGGGAAGACCGCCGCGCGCCGGGCGGTCGCGCAGTGGCGCGGCTTCGGCGAGCGCGCCAGCGAGTCGCTTACTTGGGGTCGGCTCAGTACATCGAACCGGTGACCTGGCTGATCAGTACTCCGAGCAAGAGATCGACAAACACGACGAAAATCGCGGCAGGGGCGGTTGTATCGAGTGCCACTCGGGCGAGGTACCACTCA
>JBJMQW010000273.1:0-8226 GCA_045802495.1 Allostellaceae bacterium
ACATCTCGATGCTGGTCCCGCTGCTGGTCATGGCGGCGGGCTTTACGTTGCTCTTCATGGCGCTGCTGCTGCTGCGGATGCGGACGGCGTTGAACGAGCGCAAGGCGCTGGCGCTGCGCCTCACTGGCCGGCCCGTTCTATCGCGGACCGAGCGGAGGCGAGCCGCCCCGGCCGAGCCGGCGGTGCGCTGAGGGCGCACAAATGGGAGATTTTCAGGCCTTCATCGCGATGGGTGGTTACGCGATGTTCATCTGGCCGGCCTACGCTGCGGCGTTCGCAGTCCTCGGCGGCCTCGCCGTCCAATCATGGCGGCGTTACCGGGACAGCCTCGCGACGCTCGATCAGCTACAGGCGAGCAGGAACCGTCGTTGACTCGCAAGCAACAGAGGCTCGGTCTGCTCGCTTTGGGAATGGCCGCCCTTGGCGGCGCGGCGGCGCTGGTGCTGGTCGCGTTCAACGACAACCTCGTGTTCTTCTACAGCCCCAGTGACTTGAAGGCGAAGGCCGTTGCGACCGACCGCCGAATACGGATCGGCGGACTGGTCGAGGCGCAGAGCCTGTCGCGAGCGGCCGACGGCCGTGATGTCTCGTTTCGCATCACCGATGGCGCGTACGACATCGCCGTCGTTTATCAGGGCTTGCTGCCCGACCTCTTTCGCGAAGGACAGGGTGCCGTCGCAGAAGGGAAACTGCGTCCGGACGGCGTCTTTGCAGCGTCGAGCGTGCTCGCCAAGCATGACGAGAACTACATGCCTCGCGAAGTGGTGGATGCGCTGAAGAAAAGCGGTCGTTGGCAGGAAGGCGGCGGCGTCAAGGGAGCCGCTGCGGAGCCGACCGGAATGCCGCTAACGAAATGACCATCGACTGACACCTCGCTGCTGGCGATGCCTCGCAGACTCGCATTTCTACTTCCCGCCGCGCTGTTCGCGCTTCTGCTCGCCGCTTTCGCGGTCGGCCTGCGGCATGATCCGCATGTGCTGCCGTCGGCGCTGATCAATCGCCCGGCTCCCGATTTTTCCCTACCGGCGCTTTATCAAGGCGCGGACGCCCTTGCCCGCGATGACCTCGACGGCCGGGTGACGCTGGTCAATTTCTTTGCCTCTTGGTGCGCGCCGTGCCGCGAAGAGCACTCCCAGTTGATGGCGCTCTCGCGCCGGCCGGGGGTGATCCTGGATGGCATCGCCTACAAGGACAAGCCCGAAGAGGCGCGGCGTTTTCTCGACCTCCTGGGGAACCCTTACCGACATATCGGGATAGATCGCAGCGGCACGACAGCGATCGATTTCGGGGTTTACGGCGTCCCCGAGACCTATGTGGTCGACAGCTCGGGCCGCATCCGTTATCGCCATGTCGGGCCGCTGAACGCCGAGGACGTCAGCGCGAAAATCCTGCCCTTGATCGAGCAGCTGGCAGTCCCAAGCGGCATGCCGGAGGCTTCCAAACGTCCGGGGTAACCTTGCAGCTCACGCCTCGGGTTCGCGGTCCTCGCTCGAAACGGCCGCAAGGAAGCCCCGCAGATCGCGCCACCCATAGGCTGTCGCTTCGATATTGGAGCCGCCAACGGCCAGCGACCTTCGGCTTACCTGTTGTGCGCCGAGCCTCTCGTAGAAAAAGCGTGATGGATTATCGCTGAGCACCCAAAGTATCGCCGAATGGCGCCCCGCCGCGACAAGGCGCCGGAACAGCGCAATCAGCAATCGGCGCCCAATGCCCTGGTTCTGCCAATCCGGGGCGACATAAAGGGTGAAAACCTCGCCGGTGAAAGCGCGATCGCCGCGGTTTGGCCCGCAACTTCCGAAGCCGCGAATAGCACCGGTGGGGTCGATGGCGACGCGGATATCGCGGGGCTCGCGCATGATCACGGCGCGCCAGCCAGCCTCACGACGGCGCTCCGAGAGCCCAACCAGGTAGGATGTGGAGAGCACCCCGGCGTAGGTGGTGCGCCAAGTCTCGACGTCGAGCAAAGCGATGCTGCGCGCATCTGACGGCCGCGCCGGACGGATCGTGATCTCTTCCATGTTCTGCATTGTGCCCGGTTTCGTATCCCCTGGGGAGGGTCATGAAAAAAAGGACGGCATCGGCTATGATGACGGGAACGAGCCGGGAGGGCCGCCATGACCATCAAATATTTCGCGATGCTCGCGCGGTATAACGCCTGGGCCAATTGTCGGGTGTACGAGGCCTGCGAGGCCCTGACCGCGAGAGAATATATGCGCCAGCGGGCGTCCTTCTTCGGCTCGCTGCACGCTACCTTGAACCACATTCTGGTTGTCGACCGGATCTGGATTGCACGGATCGAGAGCCAGACCCCGGCGAGCCTCAAGCTCGATCAAATTCTCTACGGCGATCTAATCGGGTTGAAAGTCGCCCGGCTCGCCGAGGACGAGCATATCCGCATCATGCTAGCGGGCATTGCAGAGGAGAAGCTCGACAGGCCGGTCGAATACCGAAACTCGCGGGGTGATCGCTGCGAAATGCTCCTGTACTCGGTGCTCGGCCATTTCTTCAACCACCAAACCCATCACCGTGGACAGGTGCACGACATGCTATCCCAAACCGACGTGCCACCGCCGTCGCTCGATTTGGTCGATTTCGCCCGCCTAGAGCCTGCTGGGGCCACGGCCGAAGCGAGCGGTTAACCCTTTCCGCGCTCCCTTGCTGCGTGGCGTCGGTCCGCCCGTCCGGCTAAGGTTTGGCATGGGCAAATATCGGCTGATTCCGATTAGCATCTCGGTGCTGCTCCTGATTCCTATTGCCGCCCAGTCAGCAACGTCGAAGAAAGCCGACAATTCCAAGCACAGCTCTGCCGCGTCCTCCGCCGAACGCCTCGGCGCAGCCGAATCCTGGACAGCCTATGCCTATGAGGACAAGTCCGGGAAGGTTTGCTACCTCATCGGTGATCTGCAGAAGACCGAGCGGGCCCGAAGCAAGGGCAAGCGCGCCGTAGCCATGGTCACTCACCGGCCCGGTGAAAAGGCCACCAATGTTGTAAGCTTTGTCAAAGGCTACCCTCTCAAAGAGGGCAGTGACGCCACGCTCGATATAGGCGGAACCAAATATGACTTGTTCACGAAGGGCGATACCGCCTGGGCGCGGACCTCCGAACTCGACAAGGCGATTGTCGACGCAATGATGAAAGGAAAGCAGGCGTCCGTTAAGGCAACCCCGGTAAAGGGGCCGTCGACCACCGATACTTATTCCCTTGCCGGCTTTTCCGAGGCATTGACGCTCATTGACAAAGCCTGTGAGGTCAGGCGCTAGTCTGTCGAACTTCCTATATAGGGCGAGATGCCGAGCCAGACATTATCCGAACCTCCGCGCCGCAACCTCATCGGGCTCGGCCGCGAGGCGCTCGCCGCGGAGATGTCAGCTTTCGGCGCCGAGCCATTCCGAACGCGACAGTTGTGGCATTGGATCTATTACCGGGGCGCCGCCGATTTCGCGGCAATGACCTCGTTGTCGAAGCGTTTTCGCGACGGGCTTGCGGCGCGGTATGAGCTGCGGCGACCGGCGATATCGCGCTCGCTCGCGTCGATCGACGGCACTCGAAAATGGCTCTTGCGTTTCTCCGACGGCGAGGAGGTGGAGACCGTCCACATTCCCGAGGAGGATCGCGGAACCTTGTGCGTTTCGTCCCAGGTCGGCTGCACGTTGACCTGCTCGTTCTGCCATACGGGCACACAGCGGCTGGTGCGCAACCTCACGGCCGCGGAGATTGTGTCGCAGGTCATGGTCGCGCGCGATGCGCTCGGCGAATGGCCCTCGCCTCAGGACGACCGGCAATTGACCAACCTAGTCCTGATGGGGATGGGAGAGCCGCTGTACAATTACGAGAATGTCGCGGCGGCGCTGAAGATCGTCATGGATCCCGAGGGCCTGTCCATCTCTCGGCGCAAGATCACCTTGTCGACCTCGGGGGTCGTCCCGATGATTCGGCGCTGCGGCGCCGAGCTGGCCGTCAATCTCGCCGTCTCCCTACACGCGGTCCGCGACGACGTCCGCGACCGCTTGGTGCCGCTCAACCGCAAATATCCGATTGCCGATCTGCTCGCCGCCTGCCGTACCTATCCGGGGGCGAGCAATGCCCGCCGCATCACCTTTGAGTACGTCATGCTCAAAGGCATCAACGACAGCCCAAGCGACGCCCGCGAATTGGTGCGGCTCCTCGCCGGCATCCCGGCCAAGGTAAATCTGATCCCATTCAACCCGTGGCCGGGCGCCCCGTACGAATGTTCCTCGGATGCGGCGATTGCGATGTTTTCCGACATCGTTTTTGCGGCCGGCTATTCGGCGCCGGTACGCACACCGCGGGGGCGCGATATTCTCGCCGCTTGCGGCCAGCTCAAATCCGCGAGCGTCAAGCTGCGCCGGAGCGAGCAGCCGCCTGCGGTCGCAGCCCTCTAACGGCTGCGTCACAAAGGGGCGGGCGCGCGCGTGCTGTATGTGGCGCTCGCGGTGGCGGTAGCCGCCTATGGCACGCTTGTCGGGGCTCTTTACGTTTTTCAGCGCAATCTCCTTTATTTCCCGATCGGAGGCCATCCCGAGCTGGGGCCGCTTGCGGAGCTCGGCGTCCGCGAGATTGAGGTGCGAACAGGCGACGGGCTCTCTCTTCTCGCGTGGTATTCTGCACCCTCCGGCGGCCGCCCGACCGTGGCGTATTTCCATGGCAATGGCGGTCATATCGGCCATCGCGCCGACCGTGTGCAGGGTTTTGTCCGCGACGGCTACGGCCTGCTCATGACGGAGTATCGCGGATACGGCGGAAACCCGGGCACGCCGACCGAGGAGGGCCTCTGTGTCGATGGCGCCGCTGCACTCGATTTTCTCCGGCGCGAAGGGATCCCGCCAACCCGGCTGGTGCTCTATGGCGAGTCGCTTGGGTCAGGTGTAGCCGTGGCCCTGGCGGCTCAGCACGACGTCGCCGGGCTGGTTCTCGAAGCGCCCTTCACCAGCGTGGCTGAGGTCGCGCAATACCATTATCCCTTCGTGCCGGCTTCCTCGCTTGTGCGCGACCGGTTCGACTCCCTGTCGAAGATCGGCAAGGTCAAGGCGCCGATCCTGATTTTGCACGGCGAGCGGGATAGGGTGGTTCCAGTGCGCTTCGGCCGCGCGCTGTTTGAGGCAGCGCTCGAACCGAAGGAAATCTGGCTAGCGTCGGAAGCCGGGCACGAGGGCCTTGACAGGTTTGGAGCCTTCGACGCTGTGCGACGGTTTCTCGAGCGGCAGATCGGCTTTTGAGAAGAGGAAGCGCATGCCTGAAGCGATAAAGAAGGTGGTTCTCGCCTATTCCGGGGGGCTCGACACATCGGTGATCCTGCGCTGGCTGCAAGAGACCTATCGCTGCGAGGTCGTCACCTTCACCGCCGATCTGGGTCAGGGTGAGGAGCTTGACCCGGCTCGCCGGAAGGCCGAGATGCTGGGCGTCCGGGAGATCTTCATCGACGATCTGCGTGAGGAGTTCGTCCGCGACTTCGTCTTCCCGATGTTTCGGGCGAATGCGCTCTATGAAGGCGCCTACCTTCTCGGGACCTCGATCGCACGGCCGCTGATCGCCAAGCGCCAGATCGAGATCGCCCGCCAAGTGGGCGCCGACGCCGTTGCCCACGGCGCGACCGGCAAGGGCAACGACCAGGTCAGATTTGAGCTCAGCTACTACGCCCTGGCTCCGGAGATAAAAGTTATCGCGGCGTGGCGCGAATGGGATCTCACCTCTCGCACCCGGCTCCTCGATTATGCCGAAAAGCACCAGATCCCGATCGCTCGCGACAAGCGCGGCGCGGCCCCGTTTTCGGTCGACGCCAACCTGCTGCATGTGTCGGCCGAGGGGAAGGTGCTGGAAGACCCGTGGAGCGAGCCGGAAGAATTTGTCTTCAGCCGCACCGTCGCCCCCGAGGCGGCGCCCGACCAACCGGAATATGTCGAAATCACCTTCGGGCGCGGCGACCCGGTTGCTGTCGACGGCGAAAAGCTCTCGGCGGCAGCGCTGCTGCAGCGCTTGAACGAGCAGGGTGGAAAACACGCCATTGGCCGGCTCGACCTCGTCGAGAACCGTTTTGTCGGCATGAAATCGCGCGGCGTCTACGAAACCCCGGGCGGCACCATCCTGCAGATGGCACATCGCGGGATCGAGAGCCTGACCCTCGACCGCGGCGCGGCGCATCTGAAGGACGAGCTGATGCCGCGCTATGCCGAGCTGATCTACAACGGCTTCTGGTTCTCCCCTGAGCGCGAAATGCTGCAGGCGCTGATCGACAAGAGCCAGGAGAACGTCGAGGGCGTCGTGCGGTTGAAGCTGTACAGAGGCTCAGTGCGCGTCGTCGGCAGGCAATCGCCCAAGAGCCTCTACAGCCTCGGCCACGTCACTTTCGAGGAAGACACGGTCTACAACCAGCGCGACGCCGAGGGGTTCATCCGGCTAAACGCGCTGCGTCTGCGCCTCGCCGCCCGGCGCGGGCCCGCACCCTGAGTGAGGGCGCGCGCCGGGTTAGCCCGCCTGGATGCGTTGGAAGTCCTTCCCGCGCTCAATAAGGTGGCGGAGACGGAGGAGGGGCAGGCGGCGGAGGCGGTGGAGAGAAAGGAGGATAAGAATAAGCCACCGAAGGGGGCGGCGGCGGCGTTGTTGAAGCAAGCCCTACACCCGTCCCGCTCGCAGCGCCGATGATCGCGCCGGGGACGCATCCTACACCCAAAAGAGGAGCGGTGACGGCAGCGCCGATGCCGCAACCCACCGCTGCCCCGCCGACAGCGCCTTCGGTCGCATTAGTGCCCGGATTAGAAGTGCACGCGGCAAGAGCTACCAAAGCTCCAACGGTAATCATGGTTCTCATTGCGTCTACCTCCCAAGTAGACTGAGGTTAGAGCGACGGATGAGAATGATCGTAAACGTTCACAAGCAAGTAATTAACCAAAAGTCCGACACTCTTTTTCACCGTCACTTCGATGTTGCATAACGGCGAAACCCGATCGTAAGTTCCCATTCAAGGAATCCAGGGCGGTCGAGCCCAATCTCCGTCAAATTTATTTAGGGAAGGAAATTCGCCCCGCGTCGTCGACCGGCGGTACCGAAGAGCCTCGACAGCCGCGGTTACGTCACCGCCGAGGAAAACGCTATCCACGACCAGCGCATGCGAAGGGGTTCCTCAAGCTGAACGCGCTGGGCTTCAGCCTCGGTGCCCGGGGTGGCCGCTCTCCCCGCGAGCGGGGAGAGTTAGCGCTCTGCTCAGCTTTTTGGCCGTTGTTGCTCCAGCCAGGCCATCATGATCCGATTGAAGGAGTCGGGCGCTTCGACATTCGGGAAGTGGCGCATGCCCGCGATTTCTTCATAACGGGCGCCCGGTACGAGGCCGGCCAGCCGGCGGTTTTCGGCTGCCGGGGTGCCGGGATCTTCGGCACCGCACACCACCAGGATCGGGAGGCGCAGGGATGGGAGCCGCCCCGTGAAATCGAAATTCATGATGGCTGCGGAGCAGCCGAGGAACCCAGCCGGCGTCGTGGCCGCGACCGTGTCGCGGATCTGCCTCCAGCGGCCCGGGTTTTTGGGCTTGAAGGCGTCCGTGAACCAGCGCTCCATCGTGCCGTCGGCGAGCGGCTCGAGCGAGTTTGCCCGGCGCACGGTGTTCATTCGCTCGTCCCACATCGCTGCGGCGCCCGAAGGGCTCGCCGGCAGGGTGTCGCACCACATCGCCGAAATCAGCTTGGCCCCGTGATCGATCGCGAATGCCTGGCCGATCATGCCGCCGATCGACAGGCCGATGTAATGCACGCGCGGGATCGCGAGGGCCTCGAGCACCGTCGCAACATCACCCGCCAAGGCCTGCATCGTATAATCGCCGGCAACAGGGTCGCTGCCTCCATGTCCTCGCATGTCCAAGCGCAAGACCCGAAATCCGGCTTGAAGCAGCGCCGGGACCTGCTCGGCCCAGCTGCCGCCGTCGGAAGACAGCGAATGTGTGATACAGACAACCGGTCCGCTTTCGGGTCCGGTCAGGTCGTAATAGAGACGGCGTCCTTGAAGCGGCAGCAGCATCGGATCTCCTCCTGTGGAAGGGGCCGGAATTAGCCGATTCAGCTTAGCGCGATCGCGCGGCCGAAGGGAGAGCGCCGGGGTATCCCCAACGGCCGCGAGCGAGGGCGCAAAAGCAGAAAGTCGCTTGTTGACTGGCAGCATCGGCCGATGGTTCTCTCGACGCAATTATCGTTCGCTGGAACCGTGGCATACGTCCTGCG
>JBJMQW010000274.1:0-26988 GCA_045802495.1 Allostellaceae bacterium
ATCTCGGTCACCCCGATCTGGATTGGGTGGGCCTCGCGCGCTCGATGGGAGTGCCCGGCGCGCGGGCCACGACGATGGAAACGTTCAACGACCGCTTCGCCGAGGCGATTTCCGCACCGGGTCCGTTCCTTGTCGAGGTCGCGCTATAAACGCGAAGGCGGAAAGCGGGATCTGTGGTTGGCATGGGCAAGGGCCTCGGGCGGCGTAACGGGATTGTGCGGGCGACCCAGCTATTGTGTTGGCTGTGCATGATTGTGCTCCTGTCTGCTTGCGGGTCGCCGGCTGACGCAGCGTGCACCGGAGTCGTTGCCGGAATCCCGCTGCGTCTCGCGGCGGCCGGTGCCGGAGAAGCCGTCTCGATCACCTTTCTCGGCCATGCGAGCTTTCTGATCGAGAGCCCGGGAGGGGTTCGCATCGTCACCGATTACAACGACGCGATACGGGCGCCGGAGACGCCGGACATTGTGACGATGAACAACGCACATCCGACGCACTACAGCGAATTGGTCGATCCCGGCGTGAAATATATACTGCGCGGTTGGGATCCTGCCGGCGGGGTCGCCCACCATCAGCTCGAATACCGGGATGTGCGAATCCACAATGTTCCGACCAATGTGCGGGAATTTGGCGGCACCCGTTACAACGGCAACTCGATCTTTGTCTTCGATACTGCTGATTTATGCATCGCCCATCTCGGTCATCTGCACCACACCTTGACTGCGACCCATCTCGCCGAGCTCGGCTCGATCGATGTGGTCATGGTCCCGGTCGACGGCGCTTGGACCCTGAACCAGAGCGACATGATCGAAGTCCTGCGGCAGATCGGACCCAAAATAATCATTCCGATGCACATCTTTACCCAGGCCACCCTCGACAAATTTTTGACAAAGATCGGCGATTTCTATGCGGTGCGGCATGCAACCAGCCGTACGATCGTTCTTAGCCGGGCGGAGTTGCCGGCAAGCGCCGAAATTGTAGTTCTGCCGGGCGGATGATCTGGTTCGACCAGCCTCATTTGGAACCTTTCCCGATGGGGCGTCATTATCGAGAACGGGGAATCTGAGCAATCGGGTCTAATCGCGATGGCCGAAGGGCTGCGAATTTATAATCTGTTTCCGACTTTGGCGGGCACTGTCCGGCAATGGACGACACATCTGCCGCGGATCGCGGCGATGGAGTTCAACGCCATTTATATTAATCCGTTTCATTACACCGGATTTTCCGGGAGCCTTTACGCCGTCAAGGATTACTACCGCCTCGACCCGCGCTTTCGCGACGGTGAGCGGGCAAACGACGATGTGCTGCTGCGCGAATTTACCGAAGCTGCGCGGCGGTTCGGGCTTCGGGTCATCATGGATCTCGTGGTCAACCATACCTCGAAGGACAGCGAGCTGGTCGCCACCCGCCCGCAATGGTTTACGCGCGATGCGCGTGGCAACGTCGTCTCCCCCTATGCCACCGATCCCGCCGACCCCAGCACAAAAACCGTATGGGGCGATCTCGCCGAGCTCGACTACCGGCCGCCTCAAAGCCGCCAAATCCTCGCCTATTTCCAGCAGCTTGTACGTCATTACATCGAGTTGGGGTTTGGCGGGTTTCGCTGCGATGCCGCCTATAAGGTTCCGGCGGAGGTTTGGCGCGGACTGATCGACGACGCCAAATCGGCTTCTGCCGATGTAGTGTTTTGCGCCGAGAATCTGGGGGCTCCAAAGGAGGCTGTTCTGGAGCTTGCCGGCACCGGGTTCGATTATCTTTTCAACAGCGTCAAATGGTGGGATTTCGAGAGCCCTTGGCTGCTCGAGCAGTACGAAGAATTTCGTCACATCGCGCCGTCGATCGGCTTTCCCGAAAGCCATGACACTGAGCGGCTGGTGACCGAGCTGCGCGCGGCGGGGGTCGCCGAAGCCGAAATAGAACCCCATTACCGTCAAGCCTATGCCTTTGCCGCCGCCTACTCGACCGGTGTGATGATGCCGCTCGGCTTCGAGTACGGTTGGGCGCGGCGCCTCGATGTCGTCGGCACCCGCAGTGGCGAACAGGAGCCCAACCGCTTTGACCTCAGTGCCTTTATCGCTGATGTCAACGCGATGAAGAGATCGAATCCGGCCCTCAATGAGGAGGGTCCGCAGCGGCTGCTAACCGGCCAGGACGATCCCCTCCTGGCGCTCGAGAGGCGCACGGAAAACGGGCGCGGCCGCGCCGTGATCCTGGTGAACACACAGGAGCATGAGCCGCGGACCGTGGCTCTCGAAACATTCTCGCCCAATCTCGCCGGTATTCCCGTAACACTCGCACCTCTCGAGGTGCGCATCGTCAGCGCGGAAGCTTCCCGAACCGACCGGCCGGTGATGCATCATGGGCAATGGCGGCCCGAAGGGCGGATGCAGATAGAAGAGGTCTATCCGGAGCTCGACGGCGGCCGGTACCCGGTGGGGCGCATCATCGGCGATTGGCTCGAGGTCTGGGCCGATATCTTCCGCGACGGGCACGACAAGCTGCGTGCAGTTCTGAAGTACCGGCACGAGGATGAAGATTGGCGGGAGACGCCCTTTGCCTTCTACGACAATGATCGCTGGGTGTCCCGGCTGCGCCTCGATGCGGTCGGCCTATGGCGGTACACGATCGAAGCCTGGACCGACCAGTTTGAAAGTTGGTGCGACGAAGTCGAAAAGAAGCGCCAGGCTGGGCAGAACGTCGAACTCGAGCTCATCGAAGGTCGCGCGCTCGTCGAAGCTGCGCTGCAGCAGGCCGAAGCCCAGGACGCGGCCCGCCTTCGCGAAACGCTGCGCGATCTATCGGCCTCAGGAGGCGCAGAGCGCACCGAGAAGCTCCTCTCGCCGCAACTGAGGGAGTTGATGGGCGGCTGTTCATCGCGCAGCGACGCAATGCGCTACCCCCGCGAATTGGAGGTGGTTGTCGATCGCGCGGCGGCACGCTTTGCCGCGTGGTATGAGATGTTCCCGCGCAGTCAAGGAAATGTGCCGGGGAAAGGCGCCACCTTCGACGACTGCATCGCGCGTTTGCCCGAGATAGCGCGACTTGGTTTCGACGTCGTCTACCTCGTGCCAATTCATCCGATCGGCCGCGTCAACCGCAAGGGCAGGGACAACAGCACTGTTGCCGAGCCGGGAGACCCGGGTAGTCCTTACGCCATAGGTTCGGTCGAGGGCGGTCACCGCGCCGTCAACCCCGAGCTTGGCAGCTTGGCCGATTTTCGGCGGTTTGTGCGCGCTGCGGCGGGGCTGGGATTGGAAGTGGCGCTCGATTTCGCGATCCAAGCTGCCCCGGACCACCCGTGGGTGAGCGAACATCCCGAATGGTTTCGCTTCCGCCCCGACGGGACGATAAAATACGCAGAGAACCCGCCCAAGAAATACGAAGACATCGTAAACGTCGATTTCGACAACCCCGATCGTGAAGGATTATGGGCCGAATTGCTTGACACGATCCTGTTTTGGGTCGGCGAAGGGGTGCGTACCTTTCGGGTCGACAATCCTCACACCAAACCATTGCCGTTTTGGGAGTGGATGATTCGCGAGGTCAAGGCGCGCTGCCCGGAGACGATCTTTCTATCCGAGGCTTTCACCCGGCCTAAAATGATGCGTGCCCTTGCCAAGGCGGGGTTCACCCAGTCCTATACTTATTTCACCTGGCGCAATACGAAATCCGAGCTGACCGAGTATCTAACTGAGCTGATGCAGTTCCCGACCAAGGAATATTTCCGACCAAACTTCTTTACCAATACACCCGATATTCTGCCAGTTTTCCTGCAGGAAGGGGGTACGCCCGCATTCCGTATCCGCCTGGTGCTGGCTGCGACATTGTCCCCGGTTTATGGCATTTATAACGGGTTCGAGCTGTGCGAGAACACGCCCATTCCGGAGCGTGAAGAATATCTTCATTCAGAGAAATACGAATACAAGGTATGGGATTGGGATCGTCCTGGGAATATCAAGGAGGACATCGCCCTCCTCAACCGCTTCCGGCGCAACAATCCAGCAATGCAAGAGTTTTTCAATCTGCGCTTCCTGGGCTGTGCCGATCCCAACATCCTCGCGTATACGAAAATTTCAGCGGACCGGACCAATATCGTGATTATTGTGGTCAATCTCGATCCGCACGGCGCGCATGACGATGGGATCGAACTTCCGCTCGGCGAACTTGGCCTCCCCGCTGACGCTGAATTCGTGCTCGCGGAAGCATTTACCGGCCGCGCCGTTTTCTGCCGTGGCGCCCATCAGCGATTTCGCCTTGACCCGCAAAGCAACCCTGCACTGATTTTTCGCCTTGAGAGGCTCTGAAAGGAATGATGGTTTGCTGGACAGGCTGGCGCACCGCATCAAGCGCAATCTCCATGCGCGTACCATTTGACTGACGGAGAAACATGACGCCTCCAGACGACGCACCCGCTCTGTCGGTTGACAGCGGCACGCTCGCGCGCAGCGTGGCTTCCGACGCGCTATGGTACAAGGACGCTGTAATCTACCAGCTCCACGTCAAAGCCTTCTTCGACGCCGACAATGACGGGATCGGCGATTTCGAGGGATTGCGCCACAAGCTCGATTATCTGCAGGACCTCGGTGTCACCACGTTGTGGCTATTGCCGTTTTATCCTTCCCCGCTGCGCGATGACGGCTACGACATTTCGGATTACAGGAACATCAACCCGTCCTACGGACGGATGCATGATTTCAAGGCCTTCATCCGCGAAGCGCACCGGCGCAACATTCGGGTGATCACCGAACTGATCATCAATCATACCTCGGACCAGCATCCCTGGTTTCAACGCGCGCGTCGGGCGAAACCCGGCTCGCGGCTGCGCGACTTTTATCTATGGAGCGATACCGACCAGAAATTCCCGGAAACCCGCATCATTTTTGTCGACGCCGAGAAGTCCAACTGGGCATGGGACCCGGTGGCGCAGGCGTATTATTGGCATCGTTTTTACGCTCACCAGCCCGATCTGAACTTCGACAATCCGCGGGTGTTTAAAGCCGTCGTCGACGTGATGCGGTTTTGGCTCGATCTCGGGGTCGACGGCATGCGCCTCGATGCCGTGCCATATCTGATCGAGCGGGAGGGGACGATCAACGAGAACCTGCCCGAGACCCACGAGCTGCTGCGGCGACTGCGTCGCGAGCTCGACATGCATTACGACCATCGGATGCTGCTCGCCGAGGCCAATCAATGGCCGGAGGACGTCCTGCAGTATTTCGGCGCGGGCGACGAATGCCACATGGCGTTCCACTTCCCGCTGATGCCGCGCATTTACATGGCGATCGCGACCGAGGACCGCCACCCGATTGCCGACATTATGCGGCAGACACCGGATATCCCGGAGACCTGCCAGTGGGCTGTGTTCCTGCGTAATCATGACGAGCTGACGCTCGAGATGGTGACCGACCGCGAGCGCGATTACTTGTGGAACTACTATGCCGCGGATCGCCGGGCGCGCCTCAATCTCGGCATTCGCCGCCGTCTCGCGCCGCTGATGGAGAACGATCGCCGCAAGATCGAGCTGTTGAACGCGCTGTTGATCTCGATGCCGGGGACGCCGGTGTTCTACTACGGCGACGAGATCGGCATGGGAGACAATGTCTTTCTCGGCGATCGCGACGGCGTGCGCACGCCGATGCAGTGGTCGTTCGACCGCAATGGCGGGTTTTCCCGCGCCGATCCGGCACGCCTCTATTTGCCGCCGATCATGGACTCGGTTTACGGGTTCGAGGCGGTCAACGTCGAGGCGCAGAGCCGCTCTCCGTCATCGCTGCTGAACTGGCTGAAGCGCCTTATCGCCGCGCGCCGCTCGCGGCGCGCGTTCGGCCGCGGCACCTTGCGGTTCCTCTACCCGTCGAACCGCAAGGTCATCGCCTATCTGCGTTCCTATGGTGACGAAATCGTCCTGTGTGTCGCCAATCTGTCGCGCACACCACAAGCGGTCGAACTCGACCTCTCCGATTGGCGCGGCCGCCAACCGGTTGAACTGCTCGGACGCAGTGCATTTCCGCCGATCGGCGAGTTGCCCTATCTGCTCACCTTGCAGGGATACAGCTTTTTCTGGTTCGAGCTCTTGCCCACCGCAACCGAGACTGCGAGCCTGCGAACCGCGCCGCCGGAATTCTTTACTTTGGTAATGCCGCATGGGTGGGCGGACCTGTTCCGCCAGCTCAATCTGCAGCAGCTCGAGAACGATGTGATTCCTGGGTTTCTGCCGCGTCAGCGCTGGTTCGGCGCGAAGGACCAACGCGTCAAGACGGCCCCCCTCCAGGCACGCGGCGAAATCACCCGACCGGCAGAGGACGGTTCGGCATCGGAGACGTTCATGGCAGGAGTGGTCGAGGCACAACTGGCGCGGGGCGGGCGGCAGCGCTATTTCTTGCCGCTGGCCACAATCTGGTCGTCCGCCGAGACCGAGCTGCGGCAAGGGCTGATCCCGGTCACGCTCGCCGAGCTGCGCCAATTCCGCCGGGAAGGGGCTCTGGTCGAGGCTTTTTCGCAGGACGGCTTATCATTGGCATTGATGGACGCGATCCAGCGCGAGGCAACGATACCGCTCGAAGGCGGCCAAATGCGCTTCCGCAAGACGCCGATCTTCGACCAGGTTGCCCCACCCGAGCGCTTGGTGGTTCGCCGAACCGGGGTTGAACAGTCGAACAGCTCGGTGTTTTTCGAAGACTACGGGATGCTCAAGACCTATCGGCGTCTCCAGCCGGGTCCGCATCCCGAGATCGAAATGTCGCGTTTTCTCGTTGAACGCGCCGGGTTCGCCAACACGCCGCCGCTGCTCGCACTCATGGAGCTCGACCTCGACACCAAAGACGCACCGGAAACCCACGCCCTTGGGGTACTGTTCGGCTTCATCCGCAACCAGGGAGACGGTTGGACGCAGGCGCTCGACTACCTCACTCGGTATCTCGACGACGCGTTGCTGTCGACGGGCACGAGGTCTTCCGATCTACCGGATCCCGATGTTTTCTTCCTTGCGCTGGCACGTCAGCTCGGGATCCGCACTGCACAGATGCATCGAGCGCTGGCCGAGCAGGGTCACGACGACCCCGATTTTGCCCCCGAACCGATCACAGCCGAGGATGTCGCCGAATGGCGCCGAGAGCTCGAAGCCTCCGCCGGCGACTTGCTGTCCAGATTGGAGCGCGAAGGCTCGAAATTGCCTCCGTCGGCTGTGGATCTCGCCGAGCGCCTCATCGCCTTGCGCGACGGTCTCTTCCGTCAGATTCGTACGCTGCTTCCAGTTGATGTCGCGGCCCACAAGACTCGCTTTCACGGGGACTTCCATCTCGGTCAGGTCCTCGTCGTAAAGAACGACTTCTTTATCGTCGACTTCGAGGGCGAGCCGACGCGGCTGCTCGCCGACCGGCGACGCAAGAGCTCGCCGCTTCGCGATGTCGCTGGGATGATCCGATCCTTTGATTACGCCAGCTTTACAGCGGTACGGCAGCTTGCCGAAGCGCGGCCGGCGGCCGAGCCGAGAATGGTGCAATTCGCCGAAGCCTGGCGGCAGCGGGCGGTGGACGGATTCCGCGCCGCCTATCGCAAGACGATGCGCGGCTGCGCCGCTTATCCCATGCACAAGAAACAGGAACGCACGATGTTGGCGTTCTTTACGCTCGAAAAGGCTGTCTACGAGGCGTCCTACGAGTTGGCAAATCGCCCCAGTTGGGTCGACATCCCGCTGAACGGCATCCTTGGTATCTTGGCCAGAATGGAGGAGGCCGAGCGTGCGAGGGCGGCCTGACCCGGAAGTCGAGGCGATCATCGAGGCGCGCCACGGCGACCCGTTCGCTTTCCTCGGCATGCACCAAACGGCGAGCGGGGTTTGCGTCCGGGCGATGCTGCCGTCGGCGGAAGAAATGGCGGTCATCGATTCGGCGACAGGTAAAGTCGCGGCCAAGGGAGTCCGTGTCCATCGGGATGGCTTCTTTGTTGCGACCATCACCGATCGCAAGGAGACTTTCCGCTATCGGCTGCAGATATCGAGCGGTGGTGTCCAACACGAATTCTACGATATTTACCGTTTCCCTCCAGTTCTCGGTGAGCTCGATATCTATCTCCTCATGGAGGGCAACCATCTAGCGAGCTATCGCAAGCTGGGGGCCCATCCGCTCGTCCATGAGGGTGTCGAGGGGGTGGCGTTCGTGGTATGGGCGCCGAATGCACGTCGGGTCAGCGTCGTCGGCGATTTTAATGCTTGGGACGGCCGCCGCACGCCGATGCGAAATGTCAGCGGATTCTGGGAGCTTTTTGTGCCCGGCCTGCGTCCCGGCCACCTCTACAAATACGAGATTCTCGGAGCGCATGGTCAGCTTTTGCCGCTCAAGGCGGATCCGCAGGCGGAGCGGTCCGAGAGGCCGCCGAACACCGCGTCTGTCGTAGCCGAACCATCTCGCCATGTGTGGCAGGACGGCGCGTGGATGTCAGATCGGTGGCGGCACAACGATCGGGAAGCGCCGATCTCGATCTACGAGGTCCATCTCGGCTCGTGGCGTCGCAATCTCGCGGAAAACGGACGGTATCTGACTTACCGCGAGCTGGCCGATCAGTTCGTCCCTTATGTAACCGACATGGGTTTCACTCATATCGAAATCATGCCGATCACCGAATACCCGTTCGATGGTTCGTGGGGGTACCAGCCGATCTCGTTGTTCGCGCCGACTAGCCGGTATGGGACGCCCGACGATTTTCGCGCTTTTGTCGATGCGTGCCACCGCGCCGGCATTGGTTTGTTGCTCGACTGGGTGCCTGGTCACTTCCCGACCGATCCACATGGGCTTGGACGTTTCGACGGGACGGCGCTTTACGAACATGCCGACCCGCGGCAGGGTTTTCACCCCGATTGGAACACGCTGATCTATAACCATGGCCGCCGGGAGGTCGCTAATTTTTTGCTCTCTAGCGCACTTTACTGGCTGCGCGAATTCCATATCGACGGCATTCGGGTCGACGCCGTCGCCTCGATGCTTTATCGCGATTATAGCCGCCAGGAAGGGCAATGGATTCCGAACGCCTTCGGCGGACGCGAGAACCTCGAAGCGATCGCATTTTTGCGCAGGATGAACGAACTCGTTTTCGGGGAAGCCGGCGCGACCTCGGTGGCCGAGGAGTCGACCGCGTGGCCGATGGTGTCGCGTCCCACCTATGTCGGCGGGCTCGGCTTCGGGTTCAAATGGAACATGGGATGGATGCACGATACGTTGCGCTACATCGCAAACGAACCAGTCCATCGCAAATACCATCACAATGACCTTACTTTTGGGCTTCTCTATGCCTTTCACGAGAACTTTGTTCTGCCGCTGAGCCATGACGAGGTCGTGCATGGCAAGGGGTCGCTGCTTGCCAAAATGCCCGGTGACCACTGGCAGCGCTTTGCCAATCTGCGCGCCTATTTCGGTTTCATGTGGACCCACCCCGGCAAGAAGCTCCTGTTCATGGGCAGCGAATTCGCGCAGGAGCACGAGTGGAACCACGATATCGGGCTCGATTGGCAATTGCTCGACGACCCATTCCATGACGGGATGAGGCGGCTGGTGCGCGATCTGAACCACCTCTATCGGAGCACGCCGGCGCTCCACCGCCTTGACTGCGACCCCGACGGCTTCTCCTGGATCGACGCCGCGAACGCACCCGAGAGCGTCCTCTCCTACCTGCGCCACGGCCGCGATCCGCACGAGCTCGCTGTCATTGTCTGCAACTTTACACCGGTACCCCGCCAGAATTACCGGATAGGGGTTCCTCGGCCCGGGCGCTATCGCGAACGTGTCAATACCGACGCGACGGATTATGCCGGAAGCGGCGTCGGCAATGCCGGAGAGGTTCATGCCGAGCCTCATCCGATGCACGGTCAGCCTTACTCGATGTCTTTGAACCTGCCGCCGCTCGGAACACTGGTCTTTACCCTCGATTGAGTTCTCGTCGTTTGCCGCACCTCGTTCTCCCGCTGCGCGGGCCGTTCCTCCTGTCTGCGCAAGAAGGTGTTTTGGGCGACAACGTTTGGCCGTCTCGGGGCTGATGGCGCCCTCGCAAAAGGTATGGCCGGGCCGTCCTTACCCGCTCGGGGCCACTTGGGACGGCGAGGGAGTCAATTTCGCAATCTTTTCCGCGCATGCTGAAAAGATCGAGCTGTGTTTATTCGATCGCTCGGGAGCCCGCGAGGAAGCGCGGATCGTGCTCCCCGAATACACCGACGAGATCTGGCATGTTTATCTGCCGGACGCCCGCCCGAATCTGCTCTACGGCTATCGCGTCTACGGCCCCTTCGATCCTGCCAACGGCCATCGCTTCAATGCGAACAAGTTGCTGATCGACCCTTACGCCAAGGCTCTCCAGGGTCGCCTTCGCTGGGGGGACGCGGTTTTCGCCTACCGCCTCGGCAGTCCGCGCGAGGATTTATCGTTCGACCGACGCGACAATGCGCGCAACGTCCCCAAGTGCCGGGTCGTCGAGCCGGCTTTCACTTGGGGCGAAGATCGCCGCCCTCAGATTCCGTGGGAAGAGACGATTATCCTTGAATTGCATACGCGCGGCATAACAAACCGGCATCCGGATGTCGCCTCGACGCATCGCGGCAACTTCGCCGGCCTGGCTTCGCCGGCGATGATCGATTATCTCGTCGATCTCGGGGTCACCGCTGTCGAGCTGATGCCGATCCAGGCTGCGATCGACGATCGCCATCTAGTCGAGCGCGGCCTCACCAATTACTGGGGTTACAATACGATCGGCTACTTTGCCCCCGACGCGCGCTTTCTGCCCACCCAGTCGATCGCTGGTTTCAAGACTGCCGTTAAACGACTGCACGATGCCGGGATCGAAGTAATCCTCGACGTCGTCTACAACCACAGTGGCGAGGGCAACCACCTCGGGCCCACCTTGTCGTTCCGTGGCATCGACAATGCCTGCTACTACCGATTGGAGGCCGATCGACGTTTCTATTCCGACGTGACCGGCACGGGGAATACATTGAACCTTGACCATCCCCGCGTGTTGCAGCTGGTGATGGATTCACTGCGGTACTGGGCGTCCGAGATGCATGTCGACGGCTTTCGCTTTGACTTGTGCACGACGCTGGGACGGGAGAACGGCGAGTATTCGCAGGGCGCCGCATTCTTTGACGCGGTCCGCCAAGATCCGGTCATGGCCGGCCTCAAGCTCATCGCCGAGCCGTGGGATCTCGGTCCCTATGGCTACCAGCTGGGCAATTTTCCGCCAGGCTGGGCCGAATGGAACGGACAATATCGCGACACAGTCAGGCGCTTCTGGAGGGGGGAGAAGGGCCTTGTCGCCGACCTCGCCTCCCGCGTCGCCGGTTCGTCCGACATCTTCGGTTACCGGGGGCGACGGCCTTGGGCGAGCATCAATTTCGTTACCGCCCATGACGGTTTCACCCTGCAGGATCTGGTTAGCTACAACGGCAAGCACAACGAGGCAAATGGCGAGGACAATCGCGATGGGACCGACGCCAACTACAGCGAAAATTATGGCTTCGAGGGACCCACCGCCGACCCAAAGATCATCGCCATGCGCGACCGCCAGAAGCGCAACCTTCTGGCCACCCTGCTCTTGTCCCTCGGCGTGCCGATGCTGCTCGCAGGCGATGCGATCGGACGGACCCAGCGCGGCAACAACAATGCCTATTGCCAAGACAATGAGATTTCCTGGGTCGACTGGGAGAATATCAGAGCTGAGGACGTGGAGCTCGCGCAGTTCCTCCGCTATCTGATCCACCTCCGCCGTCGGCATCGCGTCTTCTCGCGCCCGCGCTTCTTTCGCGGCGAGGTGCTGTCCGAAGCAGGGGTCAAGGACATCACTTGGGTGACGCCATCGGGCAACGAGGCCACCGCGGAAGATTGGGGGAATCCAGCCGCGCAGTCTCTCGGTTACGTATTAAGCGGCGCCGCGGGAGAATTTTTCACGCCGGGGGGGCAACGCGATATCGATGAGAGCTTTCTCGTCATGGTCAATGCTTTTCACAACTGTCTCGATTTTCGCTTCCCGGTGCTCGCGGCGCCGATGTCGTGGGAGCCGCTTGTAGATACCGCGGAGCCGACGGGACGCGCGGCAGATGCCAAGCTCTACGCCCCCGGCGAAATCTATCGCCTGGAAGGCCATTCTTTCGCGCTGTTCATAAACCGCGCGCCGCGGCCGAATAACACGGGTATCTCGCGTTTGCTGCCAGAGTCGGGTTGGAACGATGCGTCGGCGGCATGAGCTTCCGTTTGGCGCCGAGACTACTGCGCGCGGCACGCGCTTTCGACTTTGGGCGCCGCGGGCCAAATCGGTGTCCTTGCAGCTGGGGGCCAGGGAGCCCGCCGCACTGCCGATGGAGCCCGAGCCCGGCGGCTGGTTTTCTCTGACGACGGCAGATGCGAGACCGGGCTCACGCTACCGGTATCTCGTTGACGGCAACGCCTTCCCGGACCCGGCTTCGCGGCGTCAGCCGGAAGGCGTTCACGGTCCAAGCGAGGTCGTCGACCCTGAGACCTATGACTGGCAGGACATCCGATGGCGCGGCCGTCCATGGGAAGAGGTTGTCATTTACGAACTCCATCTCGGCACCTTCTCCCGATCTGGCGATTTCTCCGGGGCGCTCGAAGATCTCGATCACGTCGTCGAGCTCGGAGCGACCGCCATCGAGCTGATGCCGATCGCCGAGTTCCCGGGAAGCCGCGACTGGGGTTATGATGGTGCCTTTCTCTATGCCCCAGCCTCGTCCTACGGCCGGCCCGAAGAGCTAAAGCGGCTCGTCGAGGCGTGCCATTCGCGCGGCCTCGCTATATTCCTCGATGTGGTCTACAACCATTTCGGACCCGAGGGGAATTACTTGCCGGCAATTGTCCCGGTCTTCTTCACTGACCGGCATCAGACCCCTTGGGGCGCTGCAATCGATTTCGCTGGACCCAGTAGCCGGGCGGTACGCGATTTTTACATCAATAATGCCCTCTATTGGCTGATTGAGTTCCATTTCGATGGGCTGCGGTTGGACGCCATCCACGCGATATTCGACGAGAGCGAGCCGGATATAATCAGCGAAATCGCCCAGTCGATCCGCCATCGCATCACCGATCGCGAAATCCACTTGATCCTGGAGAACGATCGCAACGAGTCTCGGCATCTGCAACGCACGGACGGTCGAGTGCACGGCTACAATGCTCAATGGGACGACGATCTCCACCATGCCTTGCATGTCCTCGTGACCGGCGACGCATCAGGTTATTTTGCCGATTATGCCGACGAGCCGGCGAAGCATCTCGGCCGTGCGCTCGCTGAAGGCTTGGCCTATCAGGGAGAACCTTCGCCATTCAGAGGCGGCAATCCGCGCGGCGAGCCGTCGAGCAAGCTTCCCGCGACTGCTTTTGTCGGCTTCCTACAGAACCACGACCAGGTCGGCAATCATCCATTTGGAACCCGTATAGCAGCGCGTACCGAAGAAAATGCGTTGCACGCGGCCATTGCCGTTGTGCTGCTGTCGCCGCAGATCCCGCTGTTGTTCATGGGCGAAGAATGGGCAAGCGTGCGACCCTTTGCATTCTTTTGTGACTTCGAGCCGGGCTTGCGAGCCTCGGTGCGTGAGGGGCGGCGTCGTGAATTCGCCCATTTTGCCGAGTTTCAGGACCAGAATGCGCGCGATCGGATTCCGGACCCGACCGCCCAGTCGACTTTCGAGATGTCGCGTCTCGACTGGTCGGAGCTTCACCGGCAGCCGCATTCCGGCTGGCTCGCCCGATACCGTCGCCTGCTTCGGATCAGGGCGCACGAGATCGTGCCTCGTCTGGCCAAGATGCCTGCCACTCCCGGCACTTACCGGGTGCTCGGGCCAAAGGCGGTCGGCGTCGAGTGGCAGCTGGGCGATGGTTCGCGCCTAACGCTTATCGCCAATTTCGGTGACAGACCGGTTGCGGGGAACTTGGCCGCGGGACGATTGGTTTATTCCTCTGCCGATCCGGGCGCACCCTTCAGTTCAGCCTTTTTTTTGAACGAGCCAAATGCGAATGCTGCGGATCCTCAATAGCTCTTCTTCCGCCTTGAGGGCGAGGAGCGGTATCGTCTGAGATGGATGGCCGCGCCGATCTCTTGCAGCTGGCCGGAATGATCGGCATCGAGGCGCGCTACACCGACGCACTGGGTCGGACACGCGATGTATCGGATGACACTCTGGTTGCCTTGATCGCCGCTTTCGGGCTGCCGCCGGATCGTCGGCAAGCCCGTCGCGAACTGGAAGCCCATCAGCACTTGCCATTGGGGCTCGCGGCGGTGCACCTCGTCCGCGCCGAAGATTTACACCCAGAGCTTTTTCTGCAGCCGCCGGTCGACTGCTCGAATATCGCTTGGACCTGCTGTCTCGAAGACGGTGCAGAGCGCAGCGGCGTCGCGGCAGTCAGGGCCAAACGGCGACAGCGACAGGTCGCGATCCCGCTGCCGGCGCCGCTGCCGCTCGGCTATCACCGATTGGCGGTCGAGGCTGCCGGGGTGACGGCGCATACGGCTCTGATCGTCGCTCCCGAGGGCTGTTATCTCCCGAGCGAGCTCGGGCCAGGCGCGCGTAGCTGGGGTCTGAGCTGTCAGCTCTACGGCTTGCCCAGTGATCATAATTGGGGCATGGGAGACTTCGCCGACCTTGCAGTACTGGCCCGCGCGGCAGGGTCATCGGGGGCGGCGGTGCTCGGCGTCAACCCGCTTCATGCGCTGTTCGCAGCTGAACCATGTCACATCAGCCCTTATTCCCCCTCCAGTCGGATTCATCTCGATTGTCTATACATCGACCTGACCGCGGTACCAGGTTTCGCCGAGGATGAGAGCGTACGCTCCCTGATGGCAGGAGAGTGGTTTGGGGCCACCCGCTGGGCTGCACGCTCGGCCAAGATGATTGATTACGGCGCCGTCTCGGCCTGCAAGAGAGCCGTATTGGAGACGCTGTTTCGACGCTTCCAATCCCGTGAGCTTGGTGCCGGCGCGTCCGCAAAGAGTAACCTCGGGCAAAGCTTCCGCAATTTCCAGCGATCCGGAGGACAGCCGCTCTCCGATTTTGCCGTCTTCGAAACGCTCCACGAGCATTATTTCTGTCAAAAGCAGCAATTCTCATGGCGGGATTGGCCGAGCCGAATGCGCAATCCGCGATCGGCGGAGGTGGCCGAGTTCGCTGATGCGCATCGCGACCGCGTCGAATTTTTTCAATTCCTGCAATGGGAAGCCGATCGCCAGCTCGCTGCGGCAGCGACTGCAGGCCGCGCCGCCGGGCTGTCCATCGGGCTATATCGTGATCTCGCAGTAGGGGCGGATCCCAATGGGGCCGAGGCGTGGGCCGACCAGGAGCTGGTCGCCCCCGGCGCCTCGATTGGCGCGCCGCCGGACCAGCTGAGTCGCGGCGGACAAAATTGGGGGTTGGCGCCGGTCAACCCGCTGGTGCTTCGGCGCCAGGGTTATCTGCCGTTTATCGCATCATTGCGCGCCAATATGCGTCATGCGGGTGTGCTGCGGATCGACCACGTCATGTCCCTGAGCCGGCTCTATTGGATCCCGAGCGGCATGGCGGCAACGGAAGGTGCCTACGTAAACTATCCCTTCGACCATCTGCTGCGCCTGGTCGCGCTTGAGAGCCGCAGACAAACTTGCGCGGTCGTCGGGGAGGATCTCGGAACGGTCCCGGAAGGCTTTCGGGATGCGATGCGGTCGGCCAATGTGCTTTCCTATCGCATCTTTGTGTTTGAGCGCCGCCAGGACGGCAGCTTCGTGCCTCCCGAGGCTTATCCAGCGCTTGCTGCTGCCTCGGCGGCGACGCACGATATTGCCACGCTGAAGGGGTTCTGGCTCGGCGTCGATATCGCCTGGCGCAGCCGCCTGGGCCTCTATCCGGATGCAGCCGCGCAAGCCGCCGAAACGGCAGAACGCAGCCGGGATCGCTGCCTGTTGCTCGAGGCTCTCATCGGCCAAGGGCTGCTTGCCGCCGAACAGAGAAGCGAGTTCTTATCCGAGGCCGGCGAGCCAACCTATTCAGCCGAGCTTGGGGAAGCGATCCTCAGCTATCTCGCCCGTTCACGTGCTCGCCTGATGCTCGTTCAACTGGAGGACGTAATCGCCGAAGCGGAGCAAGCAAATCTACCGGGCACGGTAGACGCACATCCCAACTGGCGGCGGCATTTGTCGCGCACGCTGGAGGATATTGTCGAAGGCGGCACACTTCACCGCGTCGCGGCCTTGATCAAGGATGCGCGGCGGCGCTCGGCCGCCTGATGAGCGAGTGTTCCGATAGCTTCGCAACGATCCGCGCCACCTATCGCCTGCAATTCCACCGGGATTTCACATTTCGTAACGCAACTGGGCTCGTGCCCTATCTGGCATCGCTCGGCATCAGCCATATCTATGCCTCGCCGATAATGGAGGCGCGTCCGGGTTCGACGCACGGCTACGACATCGTTCACCACAACCGGCTTAATCCGGAAATCGGCACGGAGGCAGATTTCAGAGCATTGGTGGACGCGCTGCACGCCCACGGCATGGGGCTGATCGTCGATATTGTCCCCAACCATATGGGTATCGGGAGCGACAATGTCTGGTGGCTCGATGTTCTCGAATGGGGCCAGAGCTCCCCGTTCGCCGGCTATTTCGACATCAACTGGGATGCGGTAAGGCCGGACCTCAAAGGCCGGGTCTTACTTCCCGTTCTCGGTGATCACTACGGCGTGATACTCGAAAAGGGCGAGATAGCGCTTCGCTTCGACGGCAAGGAGGGGAGCTTCAGCGCGTGGTATTACGAGCACCGCTTTCCGATATCACCGCGCTCCTATGCGCCTATTCTTGAAGCCGGGGGCGAGCCGCTGTCGGGATTCGCCCGCGAATTTTCGGCGATTGACGAATTCCCGTGGACTAGTGCGCGTGAGCGCGCTGGCGAATTAAAACAGTGGCTCGCCGAGCGGGCGACCGAGCCAGCCTTCGCCAACGCCATGAATACTGCTCTCGAGCGTTTTGCGGGCGAGCCGGGCAATTCCTCGAGTTTCGCGCGCTTGCACGAGCTGCTCGAAGCGCAGGCCTACCGGATCGCCTATTGGCGTGTGGCTGCAGAGGAAATCAACTATCGCCGCTTCTTCAATATCAACGAGCTGGCCGGCTTGCGCATGGAATTGCCCGAGCTGTTCGAGGAAACCCATCGGTTGGTATTCAGCCTAATCGATGCCGGCGATGTCCAGGGCTTGAGAATCGATCACATCGATGGCCTCTTCGACCCACGCGCCTATTGCGAGAGACTGCAGCAGCATTCCGCATTGCCGCTATACGTTCTGGTCGAGAAGATACTGGCGCGCTACGAAATTCTGCCGCACTGGCCGATTGCCGGCAGTACCGGCTACGACTTTATCAATCAAGTGCTGTCGCTTTTTGTCGATCCGGCGGGGGAGACCCCGATGACCCGGCTGTACCGGCGATTCATCCGGCGCGACGAGAATTTCGACGATGTTCTCTACGCCTGCAAGAAGCGCATCACCCAGGTGAACCTCGCCAGCGAGGTAAATGTCCTGGCGCACGAATTCCACCGCCTGTCGATGTGCAGCTGGCGCACCCGGGATTTCACATTGAACGGGATGTTGTCGGCGCTCGACGAAGTGATTGCCGCTTTCCCGGTGTATCGCACCTATGTGACGGGAGAGGGCTCCAGTTCGGATGACATGCGTTACATCGAGTGGGCTCTTGCGCAGGCGAAGAAGCGATGGCGCGCTCAAGACCTGAGCATTTTCGATTTTCTGCATCAGGTGCTGACCGGTCAATTGGTGGATCCGCAGCTTCAGGACGAGGCCGAGCAGGCTCTGCATGCGGCAATGCACTTTCAGCAGGTCAGCGGACCGGTCATGGCCAAAGCGGCCGAGGACACGGCGTTCTACCGCTACTTCCGCCTGTTGGCTCTCAACGAGGTCGGAGGAGATCCGCGGCGCTTCGGCATGTCGGTCGCCGCCTTCCACCATCTGACCCAGGACCGTGCCCGCTCTTGGCCGCGCGCTATGGTGACGACGGCGACGCATGATACAAAGCGCGGCGAAGACGCACGGGTGCGACTGGCGCTGCTCTCCGAGATGCCCCGGGAGTGGGGTCGGCGGGTAACCCAATGGCTGCGCCTCAACCGTTCGCGCCGAAGCGAAGTGGACGATGAAATCGTCCCCGATCGCAACGTCGAATACCTGTTTTACCAGACCTTGCTGGGTGCCTGGCCCCCCGGCCTCGAGCCGGGCGATGTAGAAGGCATGAAGAGCCTCGCCGAGCGGGTCGAGGCGTATATGGTCAAGGCAGTCCGCGAAGGAAAGCAACAGTCGAGCTGGAGCAACCCGAATGGCGCCTATGAGGCCGCGCTCCAGCGCTTTGTCCAGACCGTCCTCGATGCGAGCCGAGCGAACCCGTTTCTGGCTGAGTTTCATGCCTTTGTCGACGCGCTGGCTCGCCCTGGCGCAATCGCGTCCCTGTCTCAATTGGTGCTGAAGCTGACCGTGCCGGGTGTGCCGGACATCTATCAAGGCGGCGAATTATGGGATTTCAGTCTCGTCGACCCCGATAATCGCCGGCCGGTGGATTGGAAAGCACGGCAGGCATTGCTCGACGAAATTGCCGGCGCCTCGCCGGGCGATCTCACGGCACGCTGGCAGGACGGCCGCGAGAAGCTCTTTATCTCCTGCCGTCTGCTGGAGCTGCGTCGCCAGTATCCCGCGCTGTTTGCCGAAGGCAATTACCAGCCCCTAGAGCTTGGGGGAGAGCGCAGCGCCCATATCTGCGCTTTCGCCCGAAACCGAGAAGACGAAACAGTCGTTGTTGCCGTGCCGCGTTTGACGCATCAGCTTTACGGAAGCGGTCGGGCGGCTGATTGGGAAGAGACGGAGATCATCGCGCCCATCCGAGGAGGATGGCAAGACGTGTTCACGGGTCGGGAAATGGGCGGGCGAGAACCGATCCGCGCTTCCGAGCTGTTCGCGGATTTCCCCGTATCCGTGCTGATCGGCAGGAGCGCAAACTGATCCCGATCCACACTCAACATGCTTTACGAAAAAGGGGCTATACTGAATCGCCGAGAGCATTGAGCTTGGGTAAGAGCCGCGGGATCCCGGGTCACCCTGGCGGCCTGCCCAGGGGGTCGGCGGGGGAGGCGGGGCCCATGCCTCCCCGCCCGCTCCCCTATTGTCGGCCGTTGTTCAAGAATCTGCGGCCCCGCGATTTTCGCCGCCGGCAACTCTAGCCCTGGGCGTGGAGGACCTTTCCGCCGACGCTGACCGGATTGGCGGCAATCAGGACGAAGGCGATCACGCAGGGCACGGTGCCGCGATTGATCCAATTGTGGATCGTGCCGCGCTGTACCAGCACGTCGCCGGCCTTGAGAGGTACGTTGGTGTCGTCGAGCACCATGTCGACCTCGCCGGACATCACGACGGCGTAGTCGATCGAGTCGGTGCGATGGTTGCGCGGGCTGACCCCGGGCGCCAGCTCGAGAATACGAAACACCGTGCCGTTATCGAGGGTGGTGCCTGTCTTGCGCAGTCCCGCATCATCCTCGCCGGTATTGTCGACCGGAAAGCCCTCGGTTGTCCAGACGACGCTAGCCGTTGCCCCTGGGCGCGACGAGACTTGGTTCTTCGCGATCTCGTCGATTTTGACGATCGCACGTCCGTTGGCGTCATGTCCGGTGACAACCCGTCGGAATTGCAGAGCCATGTGAGCCCTCCTTGTCGGTGAATTCCGTGAAATCTTCCCCAAGAGGTCGGTAATCTGCAACAATCCCGCATCATGCAGTTGCGCGTCCGATCGATCACCTATCTCGCCGAAGCCACCAACGGTTACGAGCTCGTCGATCCACGCGGCCGCGATCTGCCGCGCTTCGAGGCGGGCGCTCATATCGACCTGCGGACTGGCGGGTTTCTGCGCCAGTATTCCTTGTGCAACGATCCCGCTGAGCGCCGCCGCTATTGCATCGCCGTGCTGCGCGAGAATGAGAGCCGAGGCGGGTCGCGTCATCTCCACGAGACCGTGCGGGTCGGGGAATTGGTGGAAGTCTCGTTGCCGCGAAACAACTTTCCGCTTGACCCGGCCGCGAAGCGGCATTTGCTGATCGCCGGCGGCATCGGCATTGCTCCGATGATGTCGATGATCGCGGAGTTGCAACGGCGTCACGCCGAGTTCGAAGTCCATTATTGCACGCGGACGCCGGAGCGAACTGCATTCCGCAGCCGGCTGGCGCCATTGGCAGCGGAGGGGAGACTTTTTTTCCATCACGATGGCGGCGATCCCGCGCGCGGCCTCGATTTGGTCGCGCTGCTGCGGAATTACCGGCCGGAGACGCATCTCTATTATTGCGGTCCGGCACCGCTGATGGCGGCCGCGGCTCAGGCGGCGTCGCAGTGGCCTGCCGGCGCGGTGCACAGCGAGTCCTTCATCGCGACACCGCAAGCCGTCATTGGCGAGGACCGCCCATTCCGCGTCAGGCTCGCCAAGACCGGCGGCGAGTATGAAATCCCGGTCGGAAAAACGATCGTCGACGTGCTGCGCGGCGACGGCGTCGCCGTGAGAACCTCTTGCGAGCTTGGCTACTGCGGTGCCTGCCTCACCCCCTATCTGGCCGGCGAGCCCGACCATCGCGACCAGCTGCTCGAAGAGAACGGGCGGAAACGTTACATGCTGATCTGCTGCTCGCGCTCGAAGACTCCGCTACTTGAGCTCGATCTCTAGAAACGATCACCTGTCGTTTGCCGCCGCGATCAGCCAATCGCGGAACTGCGCGACCTTTGGAGCGTCGGCGGACCCCTCCGGCGCGACGATGTAAAACGCGGCTTTCGAAGGCAGGGCGAGGTCGAACGGCTTGACGAGTCGGCCGGCCGCCAGGTCAGCCTCGACAAAAGGGGTTCGTCCAAGGGCGACGCCGAGCCCGTCGATTCCCGCCTGCAGCGCCATTAGCCCCAGATCGAAGGTCAAGCCCGGTTGCGCCGCCAGACTCGTCGGCAGCCCTGCATCCTTTAACCAAAGCAACCACTCGTCGCGATAGAGATTGACGTGCAGCAATGTATGGTGGACCAGGTCGCCGGGTTGCTCGAGTGGTCGGTCACCGCCGAGCAGTGTCGGG
Organism: Allostellaceae bacterium; assembly: GCA_045802495.1. GTDB lineage: Bacteria > Pseudomonadota > Alphaproteobacteria > ATCC43930 > CGMCC-115725 > AP-15. The sequence goes on from JBJMQW010000274.1 coordinate 21,092, forward strand.
CTGCAAACCGGAAAAACATTCTCCGCCATCAGCCAGTCGGCGCGAAGGCCCGGCCACCGCCCATTGCCATAGCGGATCGCGAGGTCGACCTCCTCGCGCCGGAAATCGACGACACGCGTCGCCGTCGCGATCCGGACCTCGATATCGGGATGCGCCTCCTGAAAAGAAGCCAGCCGCGGTACCAGCCATTTGGCGGCCAATGACGGCAGGCAGCTGACGGTGAGCACCGCCTTGCCATCGGCGCGCAATAACCGGTCCGTCGCCAATCTCAGTTCGGCAAAGGCGGCGCGCACCGCGGGAAGGTATTGCTGCGCTTGGTTGGTCAGCAACAGCCCCCGTTGACGGCGCACGAAGAGACGTAAGCCAAGCTGCTCCTCGAGCCGTCGGATCTGGTGACTGATCGCCGTCTGCGTGACGTTCAGTTCGGCCGCCGCGCGCGTAAAACTCAAATGCCGCGCCGCCGCTTCAAAGGCGCGCAGCCCATTGAGCGAGGGGAGCCGCGATCTCACGCCGCCAGCATATCATGACAAAAGCTCATGTAAATGGTGACAGAGTATCGTTTGTGAGCCGCGAGCTACAGCGTCATCTGACAGCGGACTTACGCGAGCATTTTGGGGATCCGGACAATGAACAAGGGCCGACGCGAGCGAACGATGTTCTGGGACGGCCGATAATGTCCGGATCCATCTCGTTTTCCGTCAGCAGGGGTGGAGAAGTCGGCGCAGCGCTTGCTGAGCCCCGTCGCGACCCGCGCACCACCCTCTTATTGGAAGCTCCGATCGTGCGAACGCTGTTGCGCATGGCGGCGCCCAATGTTCTCGTAATGCTGGCGCAGGCCTCGACCGGCCTCGTCGAGACTTATTTCATCGGGAAGCTCGGAACCGACGCTCTCGCCGGCGTTGCGCTTGTCTTCCCTGGCGTGATGCTGATGCAGATGATGTCGGCTGGCGCGATGGGAGGCGGCATCTCGTCGGCGATCGCGCGTGCCCTGGGGGCCGGCCGGCGCGACGACGCGGACGCGCTCGTATGGCACGCGCTGGTGATCAGCGCGGCTCTCGGCGCGCTATTCACGATCGGCATTTTGACCGGCGGCGCGGCACTCTATCGAGCGCTTGGAGGCGACGAGGGCTCGCTCGATGCGGCGCTCGCCTATTCGAACATCGTGTTCGGCGGCGCTGTCCTCCTATGGCTGTTCAATACCCTCGCGAGCGTCTTGCGCGGCACCGGCAATATGATCGTACCGGCAGTCGTCACCTGCGCCGGCACGGTTCTCCTGATCCCTCTGTCGCCCTGCCTGATCTTCGGCTGGGGGCCGTTCCCGAGGCTCGGCGTAGCCGGGGGCGGTACCGCGATGGTCCTCTATTACGCGCTCGGTACCGGTGTATTCGCGGGCTATCTGTGGTGGGGGCGAAGTGTGGTTCGCCCGAAACTGCGCATAGCACGCCTGCGCTGGCCATTATTTCACGAGATCCTGCGGGTCGGCGCCGTCGCCGCCCTGGTCACCGTACAGAACAATCTAACCGTCCTCGCAACGACCGGCCTGATCGGCAATTTCGGCTCGGCGGCGATCGCCGGCTACGGGGTCGGGACCCGCCTCGAATACCTGCTCGTCCCGCTCGTCTTCGGACTCGGCGCCCCATTGGTGGCATTGGTCGGCACCAATATCGGCGCCGACCGCAGGGACCGCGCCTTGCGGGTCGCCTGGACCGGCGCCGCGATCGGCTTCTGCATCAGTGAGGCGATCGGGATATGGGCGGCGCTCTTCCCCACCAGCTGGCTATCGCTGTTTGGCGACGATCCAGGGATGATCGCCGCGGGATCGGCCTATCTCCGGGCAGTCGGGCCATTTTACGGGTTCTTTGGTCTGGGGCTCGCCCTCTATTTCAGCTCGCAAGGCGCTGGCCGACTGCTTTGGCCACTCTGCGCCGGTATCCTGCGGCTCTTCATCGCCGTAACGGGCGCTTGGCTGATGCTGCGCTGGACGGGGGACCTGCGCCATGTGTTTATTGCTCTCGGCCTGGGGCTGGCGGCGTATGGCTTGGTCAACGCCGCTGCCGTCAAGGCGGGGGCGTGGTTCGCTGGGCCGAGGCGTGCGCGAATCAGCGGCGCGACATCAACGCGGCCGTTGCCGGCAAAGTAATGGAATGCGGCGCCAGCCGTGCGGCGACGGCCAGGATCCGGTTGAGCAACCCAGCGACGACCACGCGGCGTCCGGCCTTCATCGCATGATAGCCGAGATGCGCGACATCTGCCGCGCTCATCGTCGGACCCAGCGCAATGTCATTGGCCCCGGCAGTCTTGAAGAAGTTGGTGGCGGTAGCCCCGGGACACAGGGTCGTGACCGTGACGCCGGTTGCCCGCAGCTCATAGGCGAGCGCCTCGCCGAAGCTCAGCACATAGGCCTTGGTCGCGAAATAGACGGCCATGCGCGGCCCGGGCTGAAAGCTCGCAGTCGAGCCGACCAGCAATACCTTGCCGCGCGCGCGGCCGATCATCCCAGGAAGCAATAGCCGGGTGAGCTCGGTCAGCGCTACGACATTAACCTGCAGCACGTCGCTGATCCGCTGTGCATCCATCTGGTCGAACCGGCCGATGGCGCCCAGCCCCGCATTGTTGACCAGCACGTCGACTTGAAGGCCGCGCGCCTCGATGGCGTTCACGAGTTCCAGGGCGCCTCCGGGCCTGCCGAGATCAGCCGGGATGACGGTGGAATTCGCGCCGTGAGCCTCGAGATCGGCCGCCAGCGCCTGCATCGGCGCGAGCGTGCGCGCGCTCAACACCAGATCATGCCCGTCCTTCGCCAATTCCCGCGCGAGATCGGCGCCGATGCCGCTCGACGCGCCGGTGACAAGCGCGAGCGGACGGGCGGAACCGGTCGTAGTCAATCCATCCTCCGCATCGAAGATCAGCGACGCGCGTTTGCGAGCCGATCGGCCACGATCCGACCGTCTTTCAGCACAAGTGTGATGTTTTCCGGCTTCTGCAGGATTGCGGCGTCTTCCAGCGGATCGCCGTCGACGACGATCATATCGGCGAGTTTGCCCTTTTCGATCGTGCCAAGATCATGCTCGCGACCGATGCATTCGGCGGCCCGGCCGGTCGCCGCCTGCAATGCCTGCAGCGGCGTCAGCCCGGCCTTGACAAGGCACGCGATTTCGAGCGCGTTGCACGGGTGGCCGTGCCCGCCGGCATCGGTACCGGCCGCGATCTTGACCCCGGCCGCGAAGGCGCGGCGCAGGCTTTCGACGTGGTGTTCCTGAAGCTGCTGCGCGCGTTCGCGGATATGCGGCAACGGCGACTTGCGGTGAAAGTCGGACACCGCAAAGGTCGGCACAAAGAAGATGCCGCGCTGCGCCATTTTGTCGAGCAGTTCGGGTTCCTCGTCCAGATAGCAGCCGTGCTCGATCGAGTCGACGCCAGCCTCGATGGCGATCCGCAAGCCGCGGCCGCCGAGCGCATGACACATGACGCGGCGATCGAGGGCATGCGCCTCGTCGGTCAGCGCTTGCATTTCGTCGAGATTGAAAGCGCCGTCGCGCGGCCCATGCTCGGGGCGCGAGCTGGCCCCGCCCGTCGTCGCGCATTTGATGACGTCGGCGCCCGCCCGCACTACCCGCCGCACGACCGGGCGGACATCCGCCAGGCTGTTGACGACGCCGTCGGGGAGCAGCGGGTCGTGCGGAACGCAGCACGAGAAGCCCGAGGGGCTGACGCGATCTCCGATCCCGCCGATTGGTGAGATGATGCAGAGGGAGACAACGAGGCGTGGCCCCGGGATCAACCCTTCGTCGATCGCCCGCTTGAACCCGGCGTCGAGCCCGGCGGCGTCGCGCACGGCGGTGTATCCCGCCTCGAGAGTCTGTTGCAGGACCTTCGCGGTGCGCAATGTCCGGGTGCTCTGCGGTTCGTCGATGCCCCAGCGCCGCGCGAGATCGTAGCCGTGCATCGCCATATGGTCATGGCAATCGATAAGGCCCGGCAGCAGCGTCATACCGGAAATATCGATGATTTCCGCATCGTCAGGCCATTCGTCGGCAGCCCTAGTCGTGACCGCCTCGATCCGCTGATCGCGGATCACCACCGTCGTGCGCGCCGCCGGCCCGGCGCCGGTGCCGTCAATAAGCTTTGCCCCTTGCAATACCTTTATCATAGCTGCGCTCCCTGACCCGTGGCTGGCGCCATTAAGCCCGATGGCGCCGCTGTCCGCAATTCGGAGGGGCGCGAGGGAAAACGGCGCCGGGACAATGCCGGTCCCGGCGCCGCAGCCGACTCGGGCTTTCGATCCGGCCTGATCGGGAGCAAACCGGCCGAACCGCGTTCACCGTAACCTGCGGTGCCTAAGCTCCGGTTAAGCATGGGCATGGTGGTGCCGGCTGGCGTGGGGCCAATCGTCGTGCCATCTTCCTGGGATGCCGCAACGCAAACCGGAGCTCGCGATGATCGACCTCTACGCCATGGGCAGCCCGAATGTCGTCAAGATCTACATCGCCCTGGAGGAGATGGAGCTGCCCTATACGGTGCACCCCGTCGACGTCTTCGGTGAGGCGCAGTTCAAGCCCGAGTTCCTGCGGTTGAATCCGCTCGCGAAGGTGCCGGTCATCGTCGATCACGACGGGCCCGGCGGGAAGCCCTATAAGCTGTTCGAATCGGGTGCGATCCTCCTCTATTTGGCGCAGAAGACCGGCAAATTTCTGCCCGAGGACACCGTCGAGCGGTTCGACGCGATTCAATGGATGATGATGCAGATGACCTTGGTCGGCCCGATGTTCGGCCAGTTCGTGCACTTTATGCGCTTCGCACCCAAGGGCAACGACTATGCGCTCGACCGTTACCGGACCCAGGTGCGCCGGGCCCTCGATGTGCTCGACAAGCGGGTCGCCGAAGCACCCTTCCTTGGCGGCGCCAGCTATTCGATCGCAGACATCGCGACTTTCCCTTGGGCGCGCGGCGTCGGCACTTTTCTTGGCAAGGCCGCCGAGGCGGACTACCCGAAGCTGATGGCCTGGGTAGAAACGATCGCTGCACGCCCCGCGGTGAAACGCGCCTTGGCGGCGGTCGACGATGTGCGAGCGAGAACGACGCAGTTCGATAAGGCGGGAGCGGAAGCGATGGACCGGCTGTTCGGCCGGGGCCGCCACGTCGCGGCGGCCTGAGCGACCAGCCAAAAAACAAAACAGGAACATGTAGGAGCCATAAAACGGGAATGTGACGTAGGCTGGCTGCTGTCTCTCCGGCGTGGCGATCCGAAAACCGCGAGCCGATATCTCGTCTATCGGTTTTCGAGATCGTCAGAGATGGAGAGGAACATGAACACGAGGCAAGCGCAGAACCAGCCTTTTCAATCGATTAGCAGCCGCGCCCGGCAATTCGGGAAGGGCGCGATCCTCGCGGGGGCGGTTGCGGCGCTATCATTGACCGCGACGCCGACGACCGCCCACGCTGGCGGCGGTGTTGGCCCGGGCGCAGCAATCGGGCTGGGGGTGCTGGGCGGCGTCATTGCCGGCGCGGCGATTGCCTCCTCCGCACCTCCGGTCTATGGCGCCCCGCCACCGCCGGCCTACGCCTATCCGCCGCAATACTACCCCGGCTACTACCCGCCGGCTCCCGTAGATTACTCGGCGCCCCAACCGTATTACGGCTGGACTCCCTATCGATAATCATTTCCCCGACAGGGGATTCAAATAAGGGCCCGGCTTGGAACTGGAGAGCCGGGCCTGTTGCGTCACCACTTGTTTCTGAGCTCGCGCAGCTTGAGAAAGACAGTCTTTGGATCGGGATCGTCCGACAGGTCGGGAAAGGCCTCCCGCAGCCGACTGAAACGGAAGGCCAGTCTCGGCAAAGACGGGAGTCAAACCGCAGGCCGACTGTACCCGGCGAACGCCCCGGGGAATTCTTGG
>JBJMQW010000275.1:0-8600 GCA_045802495.1 Allostellaceae bacterium
ACACTATCCCAAAACTAATCAAAAAACATCTCAAGGACCGGCTGGTGAACCGGCTCCTCAAACCCGCTCCGCCCTTGCCCGAAGGCATGCCGGCATGGCAGCGCGTTGCGGCGCACGCATCGCATGTCGTGTTGTACGTGCTGATGTTCGCGTTGCCGCTCGTCGGCTGGGCCATGCTGTCGGCGGCGCGCTATCCGATCGTGCTCTACGGGCCGCTGGAGCTGCCGCCGATCCTGCCGCACGATGCCGCGCTCTACGCGACGCTGAGAAATGTCCACACGGTTCTGGCGTTTCTTCTTTTTGCGACCTTCATTGCCCACTTTGGCGCAGCGCTGATGCATGCGCTGATTTACCGGGACGGGGTATTTCCGAGCATGGCTTCTTGGAAATCCGGAGGGGCAAAATTTGTACGGCAAGTTTAAGCGCCGACCCGCGCGTCGCGCGTCAGCATTTCTCCGAAACGGAACCGGTCGATCTGACAGTGTGCATTGCCGCGATCAATGCCCGGAACCACCTAAACGAGGCCGAGCGGAGAAGTCGAACTGCCGCGGCCTGACATAGGTCGGCAAGGTCACGCGATAGACCAGCACGCGTATCGACGTTGTTCCCCGAGGCGTCCTGATAGGGCTCTCCGGCCATGAATCCCTGCTGCGTGATAAAGTCGTTATCGCTTCCGACGAACAGGAAATGGTCGTCGGGCGCCTCCCGATCGCCGACCGGCACGACCGCCAGGTTCTCCCATTTTTCGTAGAGGTCGTTGGGGTCATTGGGCGCGCCATTGTGGAGCCCAAAGCGGTTGAGCTCGGTGTTGTCGTTGATGTTGAGAAAGCTCTGATAGGCGACCGGCTTTATCGACCCGTCGAGCACACCAAGCGGTGCCCCGGCTGGCCCGGCTGGTCGTAGGCACTGCCGGCAATGTTGGTGGCGTCGGATATGTCGATCAGGTCGACGCTGCGATAGACCGAGGCCGGGCTGCTCGTCGTGAACTCGACGCTGCTGTCGCGCGCGAGCACGAGAAACTGGTGATCATTGAGGGCCAGGAACTCGCTCTGCGCCGCAGTGAGGAGCCTCGTCTGTGTCGTGGTCTGGTCCTGGTAGAGCGGCAATTGGACGACATATTCGCCGACCAGCTTGGGCTTGCGATGCCGCAAATCATAGGCGAGCAGCCTGGTGTTGCGGCGCGTCGTGGCGATGTTGCCTGGGTCGAGATCCTGGATCAGCGCGCTCTGCGTTGTCTGTCTCTCTCTTCCTTCGATTTGCTTGTTGCTTTCGGGGAGGCGCTGGACGCTGCGGTTGATCGCAAGCGGAGGAACGCGTCTTTGGGGAACGAGAGGGCAGTCTCAGCGGCACTGCAAGCGTACCCTGAATCCCCCATCAGCTCCCCCGGCCGGCGATACGCCAACCTCAATCTAGCCGGAGTTCGGGGTCAGGATTATTACAGCAAGGCTCGTGCCGATCCCGAGCGTTAGGAGTTTCGACGGTAAAGGAGGGTCTGTTCTCCAGAAGCCCCACCTTGCCGTAACGGTCAAGCGCCTCCGCATTCCCAAAGCTCAGTATCGGGTGATGTGGAACGGTTTCGAGGCGTATAGCAGTCCAAAGCCCCGTCCCAGGCTCTTCCCGACCATCAGGGCGCGGCGGTGAGCGGGACGCGATAGCTGCGGTTCACGTCGCCGCAAGTGACCTTGAAACCCGCCTCCAGCGGATCGCGCGTTCCGACCGGGAGGAGACCTTCGGGCTCCGTGGCCACAGGGGCGCTTTGGAGGACAGGATGGAATACAATTCGTTCATGAAGCTCTTCCTGCTGCTTCTGATCCTCACCGCGCTCTCGATGGGTGCCAGAGCTCAGCCCGCGCCCGGCCCACCGGCCGTCGGCGTCGTGCGGGCCGAACGGCAGCAGATCACGCAAACCGACGAGTTCATCGGCCGCATTCAGGCGGTGGGGCGGGTGGCGCTGGTGGCGCGGGTCACCGCTTTTCTCGAAAAGCGGCTGTTTGTCGAGGGTGCCGAGGTCAAGCAGGGCGATCTCCTTTATCAGCTCGAAAAGCCGCCCTTTCAGGCGCAAGTCGACGCGGACCAGGCGAATGTGGAGCAACTGCAAGCGCAGCACCGCAATGCCCAACTGACGCTAGAGCGCGCCCAATATCTGCTGAAGACAGTCGCCGGCCAGCAATCGAATGTCGATAAAGCGCTCGCCGATGAACGCGCGTTGGCAGCACAGATCGCCGGCGCCCAGGCTCAGCTGCAGCAAGCGCAGATCAACCTCGGCTACACCGAGATCCGCGCGCCGATCGACGGCAAGATCAGTGCCACGGAGGTCACCGAGGGTAATGTTGTCTCGCCGACCAGCGGAACTTTGGCGAATATCGTCAGCCAGGATCCGATGTATGTGCTCTTCCCGGTTTCGACGCGGCAAGGGCTCGATCTGCGCGCCCGGTACGAACCGAAGGGCGGCTTCAATGCCGTTGTGGTCAAACTACAGCTGCCCGATGGACGGATGTACGGGCATGACGGCAAGCTCGACTATGTGTCGCCGACAATCGCCACCAATACCGACACGGTCACGGTGCGCGCCGTCGTCCCCAACCCGCTGCTTCCCGGCCTGCCGGCAAATGCGCCCGCCCCGCGGGAATTGTTCGATGGTGAATTCGTCACGGTGTTCCTCGAGGGCGTACAACCGATCTTTGTTCTCGGCATCCCGCGCGCCGCGGTGCTGTCCGATCAGCAGGGCGATTACGTCTACGTCGTCGACGCGCAAAACAAGGCGCAAATCCGGCGCATCCAACTCGGCCAATCGACTCCGTCGACAGCAGTCGTGACAACCGGATTGCAAGAGGGCGAGCTCGTCATCAGCGAAGGGCTGCAGCGCGTTCGCCCGGGTGAGCTCGTCTCGTCCGGCCCGGCCAGCCCCCCGCCGGCCATTTCGCCAGCGGGGCAAGGCAGTTCGAGCAGTCCGGCGCCGCCTCCGGCAGACGGGGCGACCGAGCCGTCCTCCGGCGCGAAAGGGGAGAAACCGTGATATCGGCGATCTTTGTCGACCGGCCGCGGTTGGCGGTCGTCATCGCGATCGTCATCACGATCGCCGGCCTCTTGGCATTGACTCGTATCCCGGTGGCCCAGTTTCCCGACATCGTGCCGCCGCAGGTGCAAGTCTCGGCTGTCTACCCGGGCGCCTCCGCTGCGATTGTCGAACAAAGCGTCGCGCAGCCGATCGAGGCCCAGGTCGTCGGCGTTGACAAGATGATCTACATGAAGTCAACGAGCGGTAATGACGGCAGCTACAACCTGACCGTCAGCTTTTCGCTCGGCAGCGACCCCGACATCAATACCGTCAATGTCAACAATCGCGTGCAAACCGCCTTGGCTCAACTGCCTTCCGAAGTCCAGCTGGAGGGGCTGAAGGTCCAGAAAAAATCGTCGGCCGTCCTGCAATTCATCATGCTCTACAGCGAGGACGGCAAGCAGGATCCTCTGTTCATCACGAATTACGCGATCATCAATGTGCTCGACGTATTATCGCGCACACCGGGGGTCGGCCAGGCTTCGCTATTCGGTGCACTCAATTACTCGATGCGCATCTGGTTCGACACCCAGCGGCTGTCAAACCTGCAGTTAACCCCGGCCGATGTAATCGCGGCTGTCCAGGCACAGAACGTACAGGCGCCCGTAGGCCGGATCGGCGCACGCCCGATCGCCAAAGACCAGCAATTCCAGATGAACCTGCAGACGCAGGGCCGTCTCACCACACCCGAGCAGTTCGGCGACATTGTGCTGCGCGCCAATCCCGATGGCTCGCTGCTACGCGTGCGCGATGTCGCCCGGGTGGAGCTCGGCGCACAGAACCAGGATATCGAGGGCCGCCTCAACGGCGAGCCTGCGGTGGCGCTTGGCGTCTATCTCTCACCCGGCGCCAATGCGGTACAAACCGCTGCTTTGGTCAGGAGCAATTTGGACCGCTTGAGCCAACGTTTCCCGCCCGGCCTCAAATACCTCGTCAATTACGACACGACCACCTTCGTTCAAGACACCATCCACGACGTGCTGATCACGTTGTTGATCGCCTTTGTGCTGGTCGTGATCGTCGTCTTCGTATTTCTCGGCAGCCTGCGCGCGACTCTCATCCCCGCAATCGCAGTGCCGGTCAGCGTGATCGGCACATTCGCGGTGCTGCTGTTGATGGGCTATTCGGCCAATACGATATCGCTGCTCGCGATGGTGTTGGCGATCGGCATCTTGGTCGATGACGCAATCGTCGTCGTCGAGAATGTCGAACGCGTCATGGAAGAAGAACCGAACCTGTCACCGGCCGACGCGACGAAGAAGGCGATGGCCGAGATTACCGCACCGATCATCGCCATCACTCTGGTCCTGCTTTCCGTATTCGTCCCCATCGCCTTCATTCCCGGCATTTCGGGAACCCTCTTCCGCCAATTCGCCGTGACGATCAGTGTCGCGATGCTGATCTCGGCCTTGAATGCGCTGACCCTGTCGCCGGCATTGTGCGCGGTCTTTCTGAGCCGTAGCGGCCCGCGGCGCGGCCCGATGGGGTGGGTGCTGCGGCGGATCGACAATATCCGCGACGGTTACGCGGCAATCGTGCGTCGGCTGGTGCGCGTTTCGGTAGTAGGCATCGTAGCGATATTGGCGAGTGCCGCCGGGGTCTATCTTCTGTCGTTGCGAACGCCCACCGGTTTTCTGCCGGAGGAGGACCAGGGCGCCTTCTTCATCTCCGTACAATTACCCGACGGGGCTTCTGTCATCCGCACCCGCGAGGCGGTCAAGCGGGTGGAGGCTGTATTAAAGCAGATGCCGCAGATCCAGAACATTTTCGCGATCGTCGGCTTCTCGATCATCGACGGCGTCAACGAAGCCAATACGGCTTTCGTGGTGCCGACGTTGAAGCCGTTCGCCGACCGCAAGGGCGCGGCCAACTCGGCGCAGGCGCTGATTGCGCGCATGTTCGGCGAAGGACAGCAGATCCGCACGGCGACAGTCATCCCGTTCAACCTGCCGCCGATTATCGGACTGTCGACGACGGGCGGGTTCGAATACCAGCTCGAGGGGCTCGAAGGGCAGGAACCCGCTGCGATGAACAGCGTCATGCAGGGGCTCCTTGCGGCCGCCAATCAGGACCCGCGGCTCACCCGCGTCTTCTCCACCTTCACTGCAAGCAACCCCTCTATTTATCTCAACATCGACCGCGAAAAGGCCCAGGCGCTGGGGCTCAGCATGAACGATGTTTTCGGCGCATTGCAGGCGACATTGGGCGGCATCTTCATCAACAATTTCAATCTGTTTGGTCGCGTCTGGCAGGTGAACATCCAAGGCGAGGCAGCCGACCGCAGGGACGTGTCCTCGCTGTGGCAGATCTTTATTCGCAACAAATTCGGCACCAGCGTGCCGTTTCGCTCGATTGCCGAGGCCAGCGTCGTTGTCGGGCCGCAGGTCATTACCCGCTATAACAACTATCGTGCGATCCCGATTCAGGGCAGCCCGTCGCCGGGCACGTCTTCCGGCGCGGCGCTCGCGGCAATGGCGGAGGTCTCGGGCAAGACGCTGCCCGCAGGGTACAGCTTTGAGTGGACTGGGACGGCCTACCAGGAGGTGGCGGCTTCCGGGCAGACCGGCGCGCTCCTCGGCCTCGCCGTGCTGTTCGCGTTTCTGTTTCTGGTCGGGCTTTACGAGAGCTGGATGATCCCGGTTCCGGTATTGCTGTCGGTGCCCGTCGGCGTTTTGGGGGCGTTCCTCGGAATTATGATCTGGCGTCTCCCGCTCGACCTGTATGGCCAAATCGGGCTCGTGGTATTGATCGCGATGGCCGCCAAGAACGGCATTCTGATCGTCGAGTTCGCCAAGGACAGACGCGAGGAAGGGATGGACATTCGGGAGGCGGCGGTACTCGGCGCGCGGATGCGGTTCCGCGCGGTAATGATGACGTCGTTCGCCTTTATACTCGGCGTCTACCCGCTGGTCGTCGCGCAAGGCGCCGCCGAGATCAGCCGCCACAGCGTCGGCACGCCGGTCTTTGCCGGCATGATCGCCGCCAGCGCGATCGGGCTCTTCGTGATCCCGATGCTTTACGTTACCTTCCAGACCGTCCGCGAGCGGAGCTCGGCCCGCTTCCGCCGTTTGAGGCCGCGCCCCGCGGAGACCGATTGAGGAGCCCAGCATGCGCCGCACCGCCGCAATACCAAGGCTGATTTGTGCATTGCTGCCGGCTCTCTGGGCTCCACAGCTGCTTGGCTGCGCTTCCGAGCCTACCGTATCCGCTGTCCAAGCACAGCTTCCACCGCCGCCGCCCGGATCGGCCAGGGTCTGGGTGCTTCGTCAATTCGAGCCCGGGCTGGGGATTCAATGGGCGCCGATGACTTTTCTGAACGGCGCGACGCTGGCGCCGAGCTATGCGGGAACGGCGTTTTACCGGGACCTCCCGGCCGGAACCTACGAGTTTACGGTGGCAAGCTGCACGCGCGACTTCAGTCAGGGGCAGACGCTACAGCTTGCTTCTGGAATGCAGGCTGATCTCGAGGTCCAGGTCCTAACGGACATCTCGAGTTGGGGCTGTTTTGACCCGAACACATGGTACATCAGGCTGATCCCGGCGGAGCGGGCGCAATATTATTTTGAGCGGGTGAGATATACCGGCTCACGCTAGCGGGGCAAATCCTCAGCACTAAATCGTGTGCTCGAGCGCATCCTCTTGAAGTGAACTTTCAAAAAGTTCCGCATTTCTGACAGAGCACAATCAACTCAATTTGCGCGCCGGACGGTGGGGTTAGGGCGGGCTGGATTAGGGATCAGGGAGCCAACGGCACTATAACCGGCCCTGCGAGTATGAAGCAGCGCTCGTTTACACCGGGAATCCGGCCCGGCGGGGCGAAAGGCGAATGCCACTGTGGGCTGCCTCGATCATGTAATAGCGGGTCATCTGCACGATGTCCGTGCGCCAATAAAGCTGCTGCGGCTCGTCTTCGAGAAAATCGCTGCCGGCGAAAGCATAGCAATAAGTTTCGACATAGCGGCGCCCCGGATCGCCGGCAATCGGCGAATCGCGCCAGCCGAATTTCCAGCCGGCATGCTCGGCGCCGATGCGCCAGCGCTCGAGACGTACGGCAAGGGTGCTGGCATCGAGCGCATCGAGTGCCGGCACGCGATAAACAACCACGAGCCGATGAACATTGAGCTGCAGCTGCATCAACAGCTCTTCGCCGAAGGCGTTGATGAGGTAGGTGGCGTCAGAAGCGCCTCGCACATGGCGAATCTCGACCCGCGCGCGGGCGACCTCCGCCAAATCCTTATTGTGCAATTGGGTATCAAAGCTCGGCAATTCGTAGTCGACGGCGCGCAGCGCCTCCAGCATCTGGCCGGTCAGGAAGAGTTCGGTCCGCCGTTGTGCCTCGCTTATGGTCAGCATGCCCACCGATCCGCTTCTCAGGCCTGTGCCGCCCCAACCGTGTCGGCCATTCTCGCCCCGCGTCTCCCGAGCGGCTTTGGTTGCCCGGTGGTGCTTTCGCGCACTGTCTGGTGCTCGATCTCCGCATTGAGCTTGCCGCCGACTAGAACCACGATGATCGAGATCCAAATCCAAGTCATGAAGCCGATGACTGCGCCGAGCGAGCCATAAGTCTTATTGTAGCTGCCGAAATTCGCCACGTACCACGAGAACAAGGCAGAAGCAGCGAGCCAGACGATCGCAGCCGATGCGCTGCCCCAGGTAATCCAGCGCCACCGGGGCTCGGTGCGGCTCGGACCGTATTTGAAAAGAACGGCCAGCGCCATTGTGACAAGCGCGAAAAGAATCGGCCATCTGCCGATTCCAACAACCAGAGCAATCACCTCAGGAAGCGGAATAAATGTTAAAACAACCGGAATAGCAACAACTGCTGCAAGCGTGAGCAGTATAAAGGCAACTATCCCTAACGTGACAAACAACGTAACGACATTGAGCTTGAGAAAGCTGCGCTTTTCGTCTTCTCCGTAAACAATGTTGAGCGCATCAAAGATAGCTTTGACCCCTGAGTTAGCGGTCCAAAGTGAGATCGCAAGGCCTACCAGAAAGCTGACGCCCAGGGTCGTCCCGCCCTGTGAGGCAAGACGCGTCATTTCTTCACGAAGAAGGTCGATCGCTCCACCCGGTGCGACGTTCGTCATTGTGTCGAGATGGCTGGCTACACTGGCCGGGTTAGCGAACAGGCCGTAAATTGATATCAAGGCCGCGATCCCGGGGAAAATAGCGAGTAGCGCATAGAAGGTGACGCCGGCGGCGACCAACAGAATGCGGTTTTCCGAGATGCCTCGGTATACGCGCAAAATAATATCTTTCCATCCCGAGGCCGGGATCTCCGAGGGGGTCTCTGCCGACCGGCCACGGCCGGTCTCGCTCTGACTGGTATCGCCTCTCGCAGGGCTCGCGTCTCCAGCCCGCCGCCAGCCAATTCCGCATGCGATCAACAGAACGCCCAATCCGATCGCCCATAAGGGCGCGCGTTCCGATGCCGTTACACCATCCACACCCCCTGCTCTCTCAACATTAGTGCCGCTCATGCGCTTGCTCCATAGCAACGCGTCCCGCGCCTGGGCCACGCCACCTTTCTTTCTCGAAC
>JBJMQW010000276.1:0-48087 GCA_045802495.1 Allostellaceae bacterium
CGACCACCGTTCCGCCAACACGGCGAATTGTGGAGACGTATTCTGGGCAGATTCCCTGCACAGCGACGGAACCAAACCCTCGGTCGAGTACGTTAACCGATTAACAAAAAACGTTAATATCTGATGGGAGGGACCGAATGTGGGCCACATTTCCGGCAGCCGCCATGCTCCCCGCGCAGGCGCAGCCCGACCCTGCTGAAGTGGTGTTTTGAAAGAGGAAAAAGGGCGCCAGGCTCTGCGAGCATACGGAAAAAGCGTGCAGCGAGCTGCTCAAGATCAATCCTGAGATAGCGACAGGTTCGTGCCAGAGGGTCGAGCCGAACCTGGAACGATCTGGCTCTACTGTACCACCGCCCGGTTCGAAGAAGCGGGCATCCGCCCAACCTTAGGTGTGGACTAGACTAGGCTGGCCGCCAAGGCGTGTGCCGCGGCTCGGGGATGGCCGGGCCAAAGCCCGGCCACGACGACGGAGTGCTTCGTCTGTCTGGGTCTGAGCACCAGACAAGAGGTCGGGGCGAGTCGCTGAGTCAGGCTCGGAACGTCACCCCGGCTGCAGAACGTGGATTACCCGGCTCGCGATCATGTCGCGGGTTTTGGCGGCGTAGGCGGCCATATGCGGCGAGGCAGCGTGCGCCTTCAACGCATCCGGACTCTCCCATTTCTCGATCACGACAAAGGCGTCAGGGCCGAACTTGGCTTGAAAGCTGCCGATGCCGTCGGCATCGATCGCCGGGCCGTATTCGATGCAGCCCTTCTCGGCGTGGACCGCCGGCATGTTGGCATGAAATTCCTTCAGGATCGCGTCGCGCACGCCGGGCTTGGCGGTGATGATGGCGACAACATGGATCATGGTGGCGGTTCCCCTCAGGCGATGCGTTCGAAGACGCTGTGGTGGCGGCTCGTCGTCAAGGGGCGGATCTTTGGCGCCCAGTCGCCATAGCTTCCGGCCGTCTCCCAGGCCGCGCTCTTCAGCACATCCGGCGAGTCGAGCTCGTAGATGGTCAAATACCGTTGCATGCCGGCCACAATCGAATGCTCCAGCCGGTAGCGCGCTGCCGACCGCACCCCCGGCACCTTGGACAGCATCGGGAAATGCTCTGCGTCATAGACGCGGTTGAATTCGGCTTCGTGCTCGGCCGGGATGTCCAACTGTACAACAAAAATGTGGGGCATATCAGGCGATCCTTTGGAAGACGCTGTGCTGACGGTTGGTGGTGTGCGGCCGGATCTTGGGCTTCCAGTCGCCGAGGTCGGAGGCTTGCTGCCAAGCCGGGCTGTTGATCACCTCGGCCGAGTCGCATTCATAGATCGCGAGATAGCGAGGCATGGTCGGCACGGTCGAATGCTCAAGCCGGTAGCGAGCGCAGGACCGGACACCGGGAACCTTGAGGATGGTCGGGACGTGTTCCTCGTCGTAGATCCGATTGAAATCGGCCTCGAGATGCTGCGGGATGTCCATCTGAACGACATAGACATAAGACATTCGCGTTCCTCCTGCTGCTGGTGGGGTGGCTCGGAGATTAGGTGAAACCCGGCGCGACCACGATAGGGTTTACGAGGGTCGCCGCGAGACGGAGCAGATTATGAAAACCCTTGGACAACGTGTCCTGCTTCTGGTCGTTCTGGCGATCGCCGGATGCGCGCAGCTCGATCCGCGGTCGACGCAAATCGCGGTCCCATCCGCTGTACATAGTGATCGGCCAGGCGGTGACGGCGCGAGCGGGGGTGCGGACGGGATGTAGAGGCGGGTTCGAGGTCGGCGTCAGGCGATCCAACCGCCAAGTTCGGCGACGAGGAACAGACATCCCAGACAGATCCAAAAGATCGGTCCGACATAGGTGATTGCCCACTCAGAGACCGCGTATGTGGTCTCCAGCAACGGGTCGTTCGATAAATCCGGAACGTCGTCGAGCCAAAGGGGCTCCCGGAGAGGCTCAGCCATGGATGCGCCGTCACGAATAGGCGCTCCGATTTATTGCGGATGGCATATGAATTCGATGAGCGGTTGGGGTCCGACTCGTAAAGAGCGGATAAAGACCGCCCCTAGGGACGGCGGAACGACGGCCGGGCTCGGCCCGTTTCAGATCTCGATTTGGCCGCCGAGCTCCACCACGCGGTTTGGCGGGATGCGGAAAAATTCGGTTGCGTCGAGCGTGTTGTTCGACATCACTATGAAGAGCTTGTCGCGCCAATGCCATAACTCAGTGCGGCGCCTGCGCGGCCGCGGCCGCAATTTTTCACGCCCGATGATGAACGAGGTCTCCATCAGGTTGAAATGGAGGCCGCCAACCCGGCACTGAGCGAGGGCCCGCAAGACATTCGGCTCGTCCGTGAACCCATAGCGGATGCGGATTGTGTAGAAGCGCTTGCCGAGCTCGCTGATGTCGAGGCGCTGGTCGTCCGGGACATGCGGCACGTCTTCGGTCTCGACCAGCATCATTATAACGCGCTCATGCAGCACCTTGTAGTGCTTCAGCGCATGCAGCAGTGCGACCGGGACATGCGCCAGGTCGCGGGTCATAAAGATTGCCGTTCCCGGGATACGAGCCGGCTTTGCGGGATCGAGGCGCTCGACAAACTGGCGGAGCGGCAACGCATCGCGGCTGCGCAGCTCGGCCAACAGCCGCCGGCCGCGCCACCAGGTGGCCATGATCGTGAATACGACCGCGGCCACGGCGATCGGGAACCAGCCGCCGCCGGCGATTTTCAATAGATTGGCGCTGAGAAAGGTCAGATCGACAATGCCAAAGGCGGCAAATATCGGCACCGCCAGGGCGAGGCTCCAGCCCTGGCTGCGCATGTAGAGAAAGGCGAGGCCGGTCGTGATCGCCATCATGCCGCTGACCGTGATCCCGTAGGCGGCACCCAAATTGTCGGATGACTGGAAACCCAACACCAGAATGATGACGGCGGCGAGAAGGGCGCTGTTGATGCGCGGTGCGTAGACCTGCCCGATTTCCTGCTCGGAGGTGTGGCGGATCTCGAGCCGCGGCAGATAGCCGAGCTGAACCGCCTGGCGGGTGATCGAGAATGCGCCGGAAATTACCGCCTGCGACGCGATGATCGTCGCGATCGTCGCCAACGCGACCAATGGGTAGAGGCCCCATTCGGGAACGAGGCGGTAGAAGGGGTGTTCGAGGGCGGCAGGGTTCCCGAGCAGGACTGCGCCCTGCCCGAAATAGTTCAGCACCAGCGCCGGAAAGACGAGCCCGAGCCACGCTCGGCGCAACGCCGAGCGGCCGAAATGTCCCATATCGGCGTAGAGGGTCTCCGCGCCGGTTACGGCGAGAAAGACCGCGCCCAGCATGAAGAAGCCAGGCCAAGGCTTGTCGAGGAGCAGCACAAAGCCGTTGATCGGGTTGATTGCCAAGAGGATGCGAGGGTGCTGCGCGATCCCCCAGATGCCGAGCAGCCCGAGCACGGCGAACCACACCAGCATCACCGGCCCGAAGAGCCCGCCAACGGCAGCCGTCCCCCGCCGCTGCACCAGAAACAATCCCGCCAGGAGAACGAGCGAAATCGGTATCACATAAGGCTCGAAGAGCGGGGTAGCGATCTTCAGCCCTTCCACCGCGCTGAGTACCGAAATGGCCGGGGTGATCACGCCATCGCCGTAAAACAGCGCCGCGCCGACCAGACCCGCCGCCATGATCCATAAATACCGCTTGCTTCCCCGGCTAGTGCTGCGCAGTACCAGCGCGGTCAGCGCGAGCAGCCCACCCTCCCCACGGTTGTCGGCCCGCATGATGACGAGCACGTATTTTACGGCGACGACCAGCACCAGCGCCCACACGATCAGCGAGAGCGCGCCGAGAATGGCGCGTTCGCTCAGATCGCCGAAATCGACAAGCGACTGGCGCACGGCATAGAGCGGCGACGTGCCGATATCGCCGTATACAACGCCAAGCGCAGCGAGGGTGAGGCTGGAACCGGTGCTCAGGTGAAAGTCGTCCCGCTGTGCGGGGGTATCAATCGTCAAGGGAAAATCTTTGTTCGCTTTCGCAGCGCGTTTGGTTCGGAGTTGCGAAGTGGCGGGCGAGAACACGGATGACAAAAAGCGGATCACCAACCGGTTTGGTCGCCGAGGAGGTCTCGTTCACAGTCGAAGTCACGCCGAAACCGGTAAAGCCCGGGCACAATGTCGCCCTATGATATTAAGAATCGAGATGGCTCAGCACGCTTCCGTATAAAGATTCCATAAAGATCGCTGCCGCTATGCTGTGTGGTGCATCCGAATGGCTGGCTATCAGATCGATGTCAGCTCCAAACTTAACTCTCAATTCTGCAACCAAGTACAAAAACATTAGACACATTCAAAACAATGGTCTAACAAAAGTAATTTCCCATTCCGAAATCGTGTACGCGACTGCAAAAGCGGTATCATTGGATAATCTTGGTTCTCTTATCTGCTAGCCTAATATGCTATTTGAAGCGTGGCCGAACTTTTGATCTTGATTTACCATATGATGCCGAGGCAACTGCGAGAGCTTAAAGCTATCGAGCCGGCATAAGAATTCGATGCGAGATTGGACGGCTCGATCTAAAGGAGCTGTAAAGGGGGAGCCGGGCGCGCCCGTCAGCCGAGTTCGCTTGCTACATTCCCGAAAGCCCGCAGCACCTGGCGAGGCTGGTCTCTGCTCAAATCTCGATTTGGCCGCCGAGCTCGACGACACGGTTGGGCGGGATGCGGAAGAATTCGGTCGCATCGAGCATGTTGTTGGTCATCAGGCTGAAGAGCCGGTCGCGCCAGCGCCAGAGGCTAATGCGGCGCGGGCTCGGCCGCACCCGCTCACGCCCGATGATGAAGGAGGTCTCCATCAGGTTGAAGCGAAGGCCGCCGACCCGGCACTGCGCCAGGGCGCGCAGGACGTTTGGCTCATCCAAAAAGCCGTAGCGGACCCGGATCGTGTAGAAGCCCTTGCCGAGCTCACCGATCTCGAGACGCTGCTCCTCGCGCACATGCGGGACGTCCTGGGTCTCGACCTGCATCATCACGACGCGCTCGTGCAGCACCTTGTAGTGCTTGAGGGCGTGAAGGAGTGCCGCAGGAACGTGCGCCAGGTCACGTGTCATGAAGATCGCCGTTCCCGGCACGCGCGCCGGTTTCTCGGGGTTGAGCCCCTCGACGAACTGACGCAGCGGCAGCGCGTCGCGGGCGCGCAGCTCGGCGAGCAGGCGTCGTCCACGCCACCATGTTGTCATTACCGCAAAAAGCGCCCCGCCGATGATCAGAGGGAACCAGCCTCCCTCGGCGATTTTCAACAAATTGGCACCAAAAAACGAGAGATCCACGAGCAGGAACACTGCGAAGAGCGGGATCAGCTGCCACGAACGCCATTTCGCGGCCATCCAAAAAAAAGTGAAGGCGAGCAGCGTATCGACCGTCATGGTGCCCGTTACCGCAATGCCGTAGGCTCCGCCGAGTGCATCCGAAGATCGGAAACCGAGCACCGTCACCACGACCGCAACCAACAACGCCCAGTTCACACCGGGCACGTAGACCTGCCCAATCGCTTGTTCCGAGGTGTGTCGCACCTGCAGTCGCGGCAGATAGCCGAGCTGCACGGCCTGACGGGTCAGCGAAAAGGCTCCTGAGATCACCGCTTGCGAAGCGATTATCGTAGCCGTCGAAGCAAGCCCCACCAGCGGGTAAACCGCCCAGTCTGGGGCGAGGCGGTAGAACGGGTTCTCTATCGCCGCCGGGGTGGCGAGAAGAAGTGCCCCCTGCCCAAAATAATTCAGGAGCAAAGCCGGAAACACAAAACGCAACCAGCCCCGCCGAATGGGTCCCGGCCCGAAATGTCCCATATCGGCATAAAGAGCCTCGGCCCCCGTCACCGCCAGAACGACCGAGCCCAGCAGTACAAAAGCTTCCCGGGGGTCGGCCACGATCAGATTGATCGCATAACGCGGATCCAGGGCCTTGAGGATGGCTGGATTGCGCGCAATCTCGACAAGCCCGAGGAGCCCGATCGTGGCGAACCAAAGGATAATGATCGGGCCGAAGAACGCACCGACGCGGCCCGTCCCGTGGCGCTGCAGCACGAACAGGACGATCAATACTGCAAGCGTCAGGGGCAATACGTAGGGCTCAAGGGCAGGTGTCGCGACTTTGAGACCCTCGACCGCGCTCAGCACGGATATCGAAGGCGTCATCACGCTGTCGCCGAAGAACAGCGCCAAGCCAAAGAGCCCGGCTCCGAGAATCCAACGCGGATGCCGAGCGCCGGCGGCGCGAAGGGCCAGCACCGTCAGGGCGAGAATCCCGCCCTCGCCCCGATTATCGGCGCGCATCAGGACGATCACGTATTTCACCGTGACGACGACCGTCAGCGCCCAGGCGATCATCGAAAGAACACCGAAAACGCGTGGCTCGGTGACGCCGGCGCCGTCCGCGAAACACTGTCTGACGGCGTAAAGGGGCGAGGTGCCGATGTCGCCATAGACGACGCCGAGCGCAGCGACCGTCAGGCTGGAACCGACGCTCTCGTGAATGTCGCCCGGCCGTGCGGGCGTATCGAGTATCAAGGGTGGATTAGATCCGTTTGCCCAGCGCTTGGTGTCGTTCACGGGCCGATATCCCGTCAAAAACCGGAACGTGCCGGTCCACCAGGTCGCACGTGATCACATCGAGATTGGTGGGAGTATAACGCTCACCCATCAAGAATCCATAAATCCTCCTCGTGCCAGGTACAACCCCCTACGCGCCAGTCAAAGCGGCGCCGGGTATCAGGCGCGCTGCTCGGGCGGGAGTTGGAGGCGATAGCCGACGCCGAGCTCCGTCAGGATATGCATCGGGCGGGTCGGGTCGGGCTCGAGCTTTTGCCGCAGGCCGCGGATAAAGACCCGCAGATATTGCACCTCCTCCGCTTGGGCCGGCCCCCAGACCTCGCGCAGCAGATGACGGTGGGTCAGCACCTTGCCGGCATGCATGACAAGATGCCGCAACAGGTCGAATTCCTTCGGGGACAGCTTGACCTCCTGGCCGCCGCGGATGACGTGGCGGCGCACGAGGTCGACGGTCAGGTCGCCCGACTCAAAGGCCGGCAACTCGCCCTGCGCCTGAAAGGCGTGGCGCAGCGCGGCGCGCAGCCGCGCCATCAGCTCGGCCATGCCAAACGGCTTGCTGACATAATCGTCGGCCCCGAGGTCGAGCGCCTCGACCTTGGAGCGCTCGTCATGTCGGGCCGAGAGCACGACGATCGGCACGGGCGATGTCTTGCGGATCTCGGAGATCAGCTCGAGACCGCTCCTGTCCGGGAGACCGAGGTCGAGTATGACCAGATCTGGCTTTTCGGTCTCCAGGAGCCGCATTGCACCTGCGGCATCTTCTGCCTCAATGATCCGGTAGTCGGAAACGGTGAGGCTGGTGCGCAGAAAACGGCGGATCGGCGGCTCGTCATCGACGACAAGGACAGTGAGCGGCCTAGCCATGGGCCATCACCGGGTGCCGTCCGGTCTCGATTTCCGCCACCACGGGCATGCGGATCATAAACACCGCGCCAGACCGGTCGCGACGGTTGCGGGCGACGATCCAGCCGCCCAAGGCCTCGACAAAGCCGCGGCAGATCGCAAGACCAAGCCCGGTCCCGGCGCGGCGGCGATCCTGCGCCTGCACCCGGTAGAATTTGTCGAAGATGCGTTCGAAATCGGATGGCGGTATGCCGGGGCCTTCGTCGACGACCTCGATCTCGACGAGCTCCCCGTCGCGGCTCGCACGAATGTCGATGCGACCGCCTACGGGCGAGTATTTTGCCGCATTGTCCAGTAGGTTGAACAACACCTGCTCGAACAGCACCGCATCGAGCCGCAGCATCGGCAGCCCCGGCTCGATATCGATCTCGACCCGATGTCCGGCAAGCACATTTCCAGCCCGCTGCAGCGCCGAGCCGACGATCTCGGAAACGTCGATCAATTCGAGCCTCAATTCGACCGCGCCGGATTCAAGGCGGGTCATATCGAGGAGGTTGGAAACGAAACGGTTCAACCGTTCGGCCTCTTCCTGCAGCGTGGCGAGCAGCTCTTCGCGGTCGGCGGCGCCATATTTTTCCGGGAAGCTGCGCAGGCTCGAGACCGTCCCGATGATCGACGCGAGCGGCGTCCGCAGATCGTGCGAGATCGAGGTCAGCAGCGCCGCGCGGAGCCGCTCGGTCTCGGCCAAAACGCGCGCCTCATCGAGCCCCTTTGCGAGCGAGATGCGCTCGATTGCGATCGCGGCCTGATCGCATAGCGCGTCCAGCAGCCGCCGTTCATCGGGCGTCATCAAGGGTCCGGGTGCATCACGGTCGATCCCGATCACTCCCACCGGGCCGCTGCCGGTACGCAGCGGCAAAAAAAGGCGTCGTCCGCCGGGCAAGGTGTCGGCGCCGCGCCCGGCCGGGTGATTGCGATCCCAGGTCCAGCGTGCCGCTGCCATATCTGCGCTATCCAGCTGGTCCTCGGGCGGGTATCCAGTCGCAACCTCCAGCCCATCCCCCACCCTTGCGGGCATCAACAGGACGGTGCGGACTTTCAACATGGACGAGATCTGGTAGGCGGTCGCCCACAGCAGATCGTCGAGCGCCCCGATGCCCGCGACCTTGCGGCTGAACGCGTAGAGCTCGGCGGTGGTCTTGGCCCTGGATCTTGCGGTGACCATCTGGCTGCGAGTCCTCGCAGTCAGATTGCTGACGATGAGCGCCAGAATCAAAAAGCAAAATAAGGCGAGGACGTTCTCGGGGTCGGCAACTGTAAGGGTATAGAGCGGTGGCAGGAAAAAGAAATTATACGCGAGCATGCTCAATACAGCGGTGAACAGGGACGGCCACAATCCCCAGGCGATGGCAGAGGCGATTACTGCCGTCAAAAACACGAGCGAGATGCTCTGGACCGCGATGAACTGCGTCAGCAGAAGACCGATACCGAGCGCGACGGCGACCGCCGCCACGCTGCCGAGATAATGCGCCATCCGGACCGGCTCGACCCGCGGATGGGTCTGAACCGATTTTGGAGGAACGGACTCGCCATCATCGGACGAGATCACATGGACGCTGATCGACTCGGTCTTGCGGACCAGCTCGTGCACGACGGAGCCGTGCACCATTTCGAACCAACGCGAGCGGTTCGATTTGCCGATGACGATCTGGGTGATGTTGTTCGCCGTTGCGTAGGCGACGACCTCTTCGGCGATGTTGCGGCCAGGGATCGTGATCGTCGCAGCGCCGAGCCGTTCGGCGAGCCGCAAAAAGTCTGCGATGCGGTCGCGCTCGGGGTCCGTTAGACGTTGCGTCCGCGCCGTCTCGACGTAAATGGCTGTCCATGGGACCTGCAAGCGCTCGGCAACCCGTCGCGCGTAGCGGATCAAACCGGCGGTGCTCGGCGCTTCGCTGGCGCAGACGAGGATACGTTCGCCCGCTGCCCAAGGGCCCGCAATCGCATGCGCCCGCATGTGCGAGAGCAGCTGCTCGTCGACCCGCTGCGCGGTGCGGCGCAGGGCCAGCTCGCGCAACGCCGTCAGGTTACCTTGCGAGAAATAATGACGAATGGCGCGTTCGGCCTGCCGCGGGACGTAGACCTTTCCCTCGCGCAGGCGCTTGATCAGGTCCTCGGGGGAAAGATCGATGACCTCGATGTCGTCTGCGTGGTCGAGAATGCTGTCGGGCACGGTCTCGCGCACGCGGATCCGGGTGATCCGGGCGACGATGTCGTTGAGGCTCTCGACGTGCTGAATGTTGAGGGTCGTGAAAACGTCGATGCCCGCGGCGATCAGCTCCTCGACGTCGAGATAGCGCTTGGGATGCCGGCTGCCGGGGGCGTTGGTGTGCGCGAGCTCGTCGACCAGCACGAGCTGGGGGCGCCGCTCGAGAATCGCGTCGAGATCCATTTCGGCCAGCAAGTGGCCCTTATATTCCACCCGTCGATGCGGGATGACTTCGAGGCCCTCGATCAATGCCTCGGTCTCGCGCCGGCCATGGGTTTCGACCACGCCGACGACCACGTCTGTCCCGTCACGCCGTCTGGCCTGTGCGGCGTGCAGCATCTCGTAAGTTTTTCCGACCCCGGGCGCGGCGCCGAGGAAGATCTTCAGCCGGCCGCGGCCCTCCTGCTTTGCCGCCGCCAGCAATGCCTCAGGTGACGGTCTGGTCTCGCGCTCCGCCATGTAGTCAGTCTAGCCGCTTTTGATTCGTCATTCCCGCGAAAAGCGGGAATCCAAAGGCCCCAAGGTGACAGCGGTTGCTCTGGATCCCCGCTTTCGCGCGGGCGACGGGAAATCGGTGGTTAGTGCAGCTGGTCGAGCGCAATATTGAGCTTGAGGACGTTGACCCGCTTCTCCCCGAGGATGCCGAGAAACCGGTCCTGGGTCATATTAGCGACAAGGGCACGCACCTTGTCGGGCTGCAGGTTGCGCGCCTTCGCGACGTGCGGCACCTGAAATTCAGCGGCGGCCGGCGTGATGTCGGGGTCGAGCCCGCTCGCCGAGGTGGTCACGAGATCGACCGGAACCGGGGCCGATGGGTTTTCCGCTTTGAGCTTTTCGGCGTCATCCTTGACCCGGTCAATCAGCGCCTGGCTGGTCGGGCCAAGGTTTGATCCGACCGAGTTCGCCGCGTTGTAGGGCGCGGGGACTGTTTTCGTCGGATCGTTCGGGTCTGCATCGGTCGTCGCCGAGGGGCGCCCGTGAAAATACTTGTCGTCGGTGAAGTTCTGGCCGATCAGCTCCGAGCCGATCACCTTTTCATCCTTCTCGATCAGGCTGCCATTGGCCTGATGCGGAAAGAGGAGCTGTGCGATGCCGGTCATGCCGAGCGGGTAGACGAGTCCCGTGATGACCGTCATGACAATGATCATCACAATGGCGGGACGGATTTGTCGCAACATGGAGGGGCTCCTCAGGCGAGGCCAATGGCGATGACGGCAAGATCGATCAGCTTGATGCCGATGAACGGCACGATGAGGCCGCCAATGCCGTAGATCAGTAGGTTCCGTCGGAGGATGCTGGCCGCGCCCGCCGGTCGGTACTTGACGCCGCGCAGGCTCAGCGGGATCAGCGCGATGATGATCAGCGCATTGAAAATGATCGCCGACAAGATCGCGCTCTCCGGCGTCTGCAGACGCATGATGTTGAGCACCCCCAGCTGGGGATAGAAAGCCACAAACATGGCGGGAATGATCGCGAAATACTTCGCGACGTCATTGGCAATCGAGAAGGTGGTCAACGCGCCGCGGGTCATTAAGAGCTGCTTGCCGATCGCGACAATCTCGATGAGCTTTGTCGGATCGCTGTCGAGATCGACCATGTTGCCCGCCTCGCGCGCGGCCATCGTGCCGGTGTTCATCGCTACCCCGACATCGGCCTGGGCCAGCGCCGGCGCGTCGTTGGTGCCGTCACCGCACATTGCGACAAGCTTGCCCTTCGCCTGCTCCTCCCGGATCAACTCGAGTTTGTTCTCGGGTGTTGCCTGAGCGAGGAAATCGTCGACACCGGACTCAGCAGCAATTGCCGCCGCGGTCAGCGGGTTGTCGCCGGTGATCATCACGGTGCGGATGCCCATCTGCCGCAATTCCGCAAAGCGATCGCGGATGCCGCCCTTTACGATGTCCTTCAGGTGGATCACGCCGAGCAGCCGATCGTCTTTTGCGACGGCGAGCGGTGTGCCGCCTTCCCGGGCGGTGCGTTCGGCAATGGCCGTCACCTGGCGTACCGCATCCGAGACCGGCGGGGCGCGCAATGCCGCCTGTGCGCCTCCGGTGGCGGTGCGCCATAGTGGTCCGGTGCTCCCCCCTTCGGCCGCCGCGACGATCGCGTCGACCGCCCCCTTGCGGATCGAAACGCCGTCGACATCGATGCCGCTCATCCGAGTCTGGGCCGAGAACGGCACAAATTTGGCATTGAGCGGGGCCATCTCACGCGCGCGCAGCCCGTATTTCTCCTTGGCCAGAACGACGATCGATCGGCCCTCCGGAGTTTCGTCGGAAAGCGAGGCGAGCTGAGCTGCGTCGGCCAGCTCGGCCTCGTCAATCCCCGGAAGAGTGATGAACTCGGTCGCCTGTCTGTTGCCCAGCGTGATCGTGCCGGTCTTGTCGAGAAGCAAGGTGTCGACATCGCCGGCTGCCTCGACCGCGCGCCCTGACATCGCCAGCACATTAAAGCGCACGAGCCGGTCCATGCCTGCAATGCCGATAGCCGACAGCAACGCTCCGATCGTCGTCGGGATCAATGTGACGAACAGTGCGATCAGTACGACGACCGACACCGCGCCCCCTGCGTAAGACGCAAAGCTCGGAATGCTGACCGTGGCGAACAGAAAAATCAGCGTCATGCCGGCGAGAAGAATGCTGAGCGCAATCTCGTTCGGCGTCTTCTGCCGCACCGCCCCTTCGACGAGCGCGATCATGCGGTCGAGAAAGGTCGAGCCTTGGGCAGCCGTGATCCGCACCCTGAGCCAGTCGGATGTGACGCGCGTGCCCCCCGTCACCGCCGACCGGTCGCCGCCGCTCTCGCGAATGACAGGTGCGGATTCCCCGGTAATCGCGGATTCGTCGACCGACGCGACGCCCTCGATGACCTCTCCGTCGCTCGGGATCAAATCGCCGGTTTCGACCAGCACGTGATCGCCGGGCTTGAGCGCAGTGGCATCCACCAGTTCGAAACTGCGCGCGTTGGCTGCCTGCAGACGCTTGGCGTGGGTCTCGGTCCGGGTGCGGCGCAGCGCATCGGCTTGTGCCTTGCCGCGGCCTTCCGCGACGGCTTCCGCGAAATTGGCGAAGAGCACGGTAAACCACAGCCAAAGGGTGATTTGCCCCGAGAACAGCGCGTTGGTGCCGACCACCCCGCCGCCTCCGGCGATCAGATCGCGCAGAAAGAAGATTGTGGTCAGCGCCGAGACGATCTCAACGCAGAACATGACCGGGTTTTTGACCAGGGTGCGCGGATTGAGTTTGCGGAATGACGCCCAGATTGCCGGCACGATCAGCGAGCGGTCGAAGATCGAGAGCGGCCGGAGCTGACGCTTGTAAAGCCCGGTCTCCTGCGAACCGATCATGATGGGCGAGATGTCGCTCATAGTCAGCATCCCTCGGGAATCTGATGCTTACGGTGCCGGGTAAGTCTTGCCCTGGCTCATCGCTATCTGCTCCATCACCGGCCCCAGCGCGACGGCGGGAAAAAAGGTGAGTCCGCCAATGATCAGCACGACGCCGACAAGGAGGCCAACAAACAGCGGCCGATTGGTTGGGAACGTCCCTGCCGATGGGGCGAGTAGCTTCTTCTGGGCGAGCGATCCGGCTACCGCTAAGAGCGGAATGACCATGATGAACCGCCCGATCAGCATCGCGCCGCCGATCGTCGTGTTGTAGAACAGCGTGTTCGCCGAGATTCCCGCAAACGCGCTGCCGTTGTTGCCGGTGCCCGAAGAGTAGGCGTAGAGAATCTCCGAGAAGCCGTGCGGCCCGGTATTGGCGATTCCGGCAAGCCCGGCCGGGACTACTGTGGCTAGAGCAGTCCAGCCGAGTATCGATAGTGGCAGGCTCAAAAGCGCAAGGATGGTCATCTTGACCTCCTTCGCCTCGAGCTTCTTGCCTAGATACTCCGGCGTGCGGCCGACCATCAGCCCGGCGACGAACATCGCGACGATCGCGAAAGCGAGAATGCCGTAGAGACCCGAGCCGACACCGCCAAAGATGACTTCGCCCAACTGTATGTCGACGAGCGGCACCATGCCGCCGATTGGCAGAAAGCTGTCGTGCATCGAGTTTACGGCGCCGCAAGACGTGTCAGTCGTCACGGTGGCCCACAGGGCTGAGTTGACGGGACCGAACCGCACCTCCTTGCCCTCCATGTTGCCGCCGGCCTGCGTCGCGTTGTGCGCGGCATCTATGTCGAAGCCTGCGAAAGCAGGATTTGCCTGCGATTCCGACCAATATGCAGTGGTCACGCCGAAAAGAAACAGCAGTCCCATGACGGCAAAGATCGCCCAACCCTGGCGTTCGTCCTTGACCATACGGCCCAGGACATTGGTCAGCCCGGCGCCGATCGCGAAAATCGCAACCAGCTCGATAAAATTCGTGAGTGGCGTGGGATTTTCGTACGGATGAGCAGAGTTGGTGTTAAAGAAGCCGCCGCCATTAGTTCCGAGCTCCTTAATGGCCTCCTGCGAGGCAACCGGTCCCTGGGCGATCGTCTGCTTGGTGCCCTCCAACGTCGTGGCGTCGACATAGGCGCTCAGATTCTGCGGAACCCCTTGCAATACCAAAGCGAGCGTCAGGATGACCGAGATCGGCAGAAGCACGTAAAGCGTAGTGCGGGTCAAATCGACCCAGAAATTGCCGATTGCCTTGGCCTCACGCCGGGAAAATCCCCGTATCAGCGCCAGCGCCATGGCAATCCCGGTCGCCGCCGAGACGAAATTGTGCACTGTTAGCCCGGCCATCTGCACGAGGTAGCCCATCGTGGTTTCGGGCACGTAGGACTGCCAGTTCGTATTGGTGACAAAGCTGACAGAGGTGTTGAAGGCACTACTCGGCTCGACGCCGGTCTGACCCTGCGGGTTGAAAGGCAGGTACCACTGCAGCCGCTGCAGTGCGTACAAACTCAGAAAACCGACGATGCTGAAGAACAGCACCGCTACGGCATAGGTAAGCCAGTGCTGCTCCTCTTTCTCGTTGACGCCGCAGCACCAATAGACGGCTTGTTCTACCGGCCGCAACACGGGGCTGAGGAAAGTACGCTCTCCAGCAAAAACGCGGGTCATGTACCCGCCGAGCGGCCGGGTGATGAGGATCACGATGACGCTGAACAGCGCGATCTGGACCCATCCGTCAATGGTCATCGCGAGCTCCTAGAACCGCTCGGGGTTGATCAGCGCGTAGACGAGATAGACCGTGATCACGATGGTCGCGATCGAGCCGAGGATGTAGTCGAACAGCATGGCTGTCTCACATTCTTTCGCAGGCAAGTACATAGAAGATGGACACGACGAAGAAACCGGAGCCCATCGCGATCATCAGGACATCAAGCATTGCGATTGCCTCAGCAGAAGTCACTTAGCCCGGGCCTCTTCACGCCGCGTCTTGTTAACGCGGGTCCGGGCGACATTGACGCAAATCAATTGGGACCTCGTTACCTAACTAGTTAGCCGTAGCCACGCGTTTGACGGCGTGGGCGCCCGGGTTGGGATTTCACGGCCGATCAGATGCACCTAGGCGTATTATGATTCGAGAGGTATCCACGCCTTATTGCATAAGCGAACCATTAAGATCGCGAGCAAGCGTCGCATCACCGCAGTTCGGGCCTTGATCCGAGCCGCAGAAAGAATCCCGCGCCCGTGATCGTTGATAAGTCTTCGAGTGAAAACCTGGCGCTGCCGCTGAAAAAAATGGGCGGGACTGGAAACAGGACAGCTTCGAAGCTCGATCTGCCGGCCGCAATAAGGTCGACCATCGCGGCCTGCGCCAACACTGGCGGAATGATGACCGCCTTGACGCCGATGGCTCGCAGGCGGAGGTTGAGCGGCGACGATCCGCTCCCGGGAGCGGCAGATGAGGGGCTGAATAGGCGCAGAAGGGGAAGGTCATGGCGCTGGCGATGACGCGGCAGGCTGCCAGTGAGCTGCGCGCGACAGGACGGTTCGATAACCTCGCTCCGGCAATTGCGCAGGCGGACGCGCGGCGGCTGTTCACCGGCGGGGCGTGAGATGGCACGCGTCCGCAATATCCCGTCGAGCCAGCTTCCGCCCGATCTCGCTGCGATCTACGAGCGGTTCGCCGGGCAATACGGCCCGTTCCGCAACCAGGTCGCAGTGTTCGCGCATGTGCCCGCAGCGCTGCGCCATCTGATGGGGATGCTGATCGAACTGCGCGAGGCCGCGACTCTACCCAAACGCGTTCTCGAACTGGCGATCGTCACCGTCTCGAAGCTCAATGGCTGCGAGTATTGTGTCGCTCATCACACGCCGTTTCTGGCGGTCGAAGGGGTATCTCCGGCCGGCATCGACCGTGTTCTAGATTACCGGGACCACCCAGAATTCGACGCGAGAGACAAGCTCGTCGTCGAATACGCGATCGCTGCTTGGGAACGGCCGAACCGCATCCCCGACGCGCTCTTCGAGCGCTGCGCCGCTATTTCAGCGAAGCGCAGATCGTCGAGCTGACCTTGCGCATTACGCTCTGCGGCTTCTTCAACAAATTCAACGACGCGCTCGGCATCGAGGAAGAAGCGGCAGCCGCGGAACGGTTCGCAGCAGTCGGCACTTGATTTCGTAACAATGCGCTGTTGGTACGCCTCCCGTGACGCCATTAGGCGGCTTCGGCCAATCGACCACGGTCATGCGGGCGGGCGAAATCGAGTTCCGGGCCGAGCGGGATAATGCCGCTGGGGTTAAGATTGCGCATCCCGCCGTAATATCCGAGCTTGATGCCTGGGAGGTCGACCGTCTCGGCAACGCCGGGCATCTGGTAGATCTCGCGCATGTAGTTCGATAAGTTGTGATAATCGGCGAGCCGCCGCAGATTGCATTTGAAGTGGCTGTAATAAACAGCATCGAACCGTACCAGCGTCGGAAAGAGGCGCAAATCAGCCTCGGTGAAGCGGTCGCCGACTAGATAGCGCTGGCGCCCGAGCCGCTGTTCAAGATTGTCGAGCGCGGCGAACAGCTTGCGGAAGCTCTCTTCATAAGCCTGTTGCGTCCGCGCGAAGCCGCACCGATAGACCCCATTGTTGATCGCGTCATAGACAAGGGTGTTGGTTTCGTCGATCGCGCTGCGCAAAACATCGGGATAAAGGTCGAGCGTCGGATTGCCGAATTCGTCGAATTCGGAGTTCAGCATACGGATGATCTCGGAAGATTCATTGTTGACGATCGTCCGCGTCTTCCGGTCCCACAACACCGGCACGGTTGCCCGCCCCGTGAAGCCCGGGCGCGCCGCGCTGTAGACCTGATGCACGTGGAAGACGCCATCGACCGGCTCGAGACCGTCAAAACCGCGCGAATAGGCCCAGCCCTGCCCCTTCGGCAAATCCGACTGCACGAGCGGGATCGCATTCTCCAGTCCTTTGAGCTTGCGCATCATCACGGTGCGGTGCGCCCATGGGCATGACGGCGCCGTGACCAAAAAGTATCGTCCGGCCTCCGCCTTGAACCCGGATGAGCCGTCGCGGGTGACCCGGTCACGAAACCCCGACTCGGCCCGCACAAAGCTCCCATCGCTGGCCGTTGCCGGCGGATCCTCTTGGTGCCAGATGCCGTCGACGAGCATGCCCATCACGAGTCTCCGCTGTTCCATCGATCACGCATAGATGATCGAGACTTGCGCGACCCTCAACCTAATTCATGCATCGCGCGCGAGCGTTTGACCCTATAAGCTCGACCCGATCATGATGCTCAGCGGGTGCACACTTAGCGGCTTGTCGATGCCCAGGCCGCCCACCGATTAATGCCGAAGCCGCCGATCCTCGCCGGAAAGGATTTCGCGGCGCCTTCGGTCTTCGAGCCGGAAAATCTGTTGCGCGAAGCGCGCCGACAGAAACGCCTGCCAAGCGCTCCGGTGCCGGAAATCTGCGTCCTCGACCCCGACGGGGACATCGTCCGGGCCTTGTGCCGGGCCGGGCGGGCCCGCCGTTCCGAGGGGTGGGCGTGTTACCACACCGATCTCTACGAATTCGAACATGCCGAAGAGCGCTTCGGCATCATCGGCTGCGCCGTCGGCGCCTCCTTTGCCGTGCTGTTGGCCGAGCAGCTGTTCGTTTCCGGGTGCCGGTTTCTCGTCAGCATGACTTCAGCCGGGCAGATCGTGCCGCAAGGACCGACACCCTATTTCATTTTGATCGACCGGGCGCTGCGCGACGAGGGCACGAGCTACCACTATTTGCCGCCTGCCGATTTTGCCGAGGCGGACGAGGGATTGGTGGAGGCCGCGATGCGCGCCTTCGCGGCCGAAGGGCAGCCGATGTACCGCGGGGCCAGCTGGACGACCGATGCCCCGTTCCGCGAGACTGCCATGGCGATCGAGCGCTGCCGCGTGGGCAACATCCTAGCTGTCGAGATGGAAGCGGCCGCCCTTTACGCCTTCGCCCGGGCGCGTTGTCGGCCGATCCTGTGCTTTGCCCATGTAACCAATCAGATGGCGGTCATCGAGGGCGACTTCGAAAAAGGCGAAGCGGATGGTAGTGCGGCCTCGCTCGGCGTTATCGCGACGGCCGGGCGCGCTTGGCGCGGATCGGTGCGGTGCCGGATGCCTCGGGACGGCTGATTTCGTCGCGGCAGAGGTCCGCCGAGCTAGCTTCTTTTCAGAAACCGGGGTCGCGGTCCGGCCCGGCCCGGCGCAACTCTTTTACGGCGGCACGCCGGGCCTTGGCTTGCAAACGCCGCTCCTTGGCGGCGGCGGTGGGTCTGGTCGGCCGTCGTGGAGTTGGAGGGCTGGCCGCGCGGCGGATCAGCGCGACCAGCCGCTGACGCGCGTCCTGACGATTGCGCTCCTGGGTGCGGAAGCGCCGGGCAGTTATGACGAGGACGTCGTCACCCGTCACCCGATGACCGGCGAGGCGAGCCAGCCTGTCGCGCACTTCCGCCGGCAGAGAGCGCGAACGCGACAGGTCGAAGCGAAGCTGCACCGCGGTCGCCACCTTGTTGACATTCTGGCCGCCAGGGCCGGATGCTCGGATAAAGCTTTCCTCGATCTCGCTGTCATCGAGGGAGAGGTGATCGTTAATCGGGATCAACATAGCGCTTCACGCCTGATAGCATGGTAGTGTAAGCGTGAGTGTCATTTCCGAACGGGTCGCATCGCGCCGGCCGCCAGTGCGGCGGTGCGCGCTCGTGGTTGTCAGGAGCCAAGTATGCCCAATCTGAGTTTCACCGCACCGACGACAGTCGACGATGCCATCAACGCGCTCGCGCGCGCCCCCGGCTTGGCAAAGCCCCTAGCCGGCGGAACCGATCTCCTGGTGCAGATGCGGTCAGGTCGGATGCGCCCCGAGGTGATCGTCGATCTGAAGAGAATCCCGGATCTGATCGGCATCCGGGAAACCGGCGACAGCTTTGTGATCGGCGCAGCAACCCCGGGGGTCATGCTGAGCGAGCATGAAGCCTTCGCTCGCGCCTGGCCCGGGATCGTCGAAGGCGTCGACCTGATCGGCTCGCAGCAGATCCAAGGGCGCGCCTCGCTGGTCGGCAATTTGTGCAACGCCTCGCCCGCGGCTGACAGCGTCCCGGCGCTGATCGCCGCCCACGCGGTCGCGCTGATCGCCGGCCCGGACGGCAGGCGCGAGGCGCCGGTCGAGGCGATCGTCACCGGCCCGGGGCAGACGTCGCTGAAGAAAGGCGAATTCATTGTCGAATTTCGCGTGCCGAAACCCAAGCCGCGGCAATCCGACGCCTATCTGCGCTTCATTCCGCGCACCGAAATGGATATTGCCGTCGTCGGATGCGGCGTCAACGTGACCCTGGATGCGGCCGGGCTCTGCACCGACGCATGCGTCGTTCTCGGCGCTGTGGCGCCGACCCAGGTCATTGTCGACGAGGCCGCCGCGGCCTTGAAGGGCCACCGGCTCGACGACGATACCCTTTCCCGGCTCGACGCCGCCGCGCAGCGAGCCTGCAAACCGATCAACGACAAGCGCGGCACGATCGAATACCGAACCAAGGTCGCCGGCGTCCTCGCAAGACGGGCGGCCGCCATCGCATTTGAGCGCGCCGCCGGGCGCGTGGCGGGAGTCCACTAATGGCCAAGCAACACGTATCGACGATCATCAACGGCGAACCGGTCGAATATCTGTGCGAGCCGCAGCAGACCATGCTCGATGTGCTGCGCGATGAGTTAAATCTTACCGGCAGCAAGGAAGGCTGCAGCTCCGGCGATTGCGGCGCCTGCACCGTCATCGTCGACGGCAACATCGTCTGCTCGTGCCTGATGCTCGGGGCCGAGGCCGAAGGCCGCAAGATCACAACGATCGAGGGGATCGCCGAGGGCGACAAATTGCACCCGGTTCAGCAGAAATTCCTCGAACACGCCGCGCTGCAATGCGGGTTCTGCACTCCGGGGTTCATCGTCGCGGCCAAGGCGTTGCTCGACGAGAATTTGAACCCGACCGAGGAGGAGACCCGCTATTGGCTCGCCGGCAATCTCTGCCGCTGCACCGGCTACGACAAGATCATCCGCGCGGTGCTCGATGCCGCCGCCGTGATGCGGGGGGAGGCAGCGCGATGAGCTATCTCGACAAGGATCTGCTGAAGGTCGTCGGCACCCGGCCCATTCGCCCCGATGGGGTCGACAAGGTCACCGGGCGGGCCAATTTCGGCGCTGACATGAAAATGCCCGGCATGTTGTGGGGCAAGATCAAGCGCAGCCCGTACGCGCACGCCCGGATCGTCTCGATCAACACCGACAAGGCAATGGCATTGCCCGGCGTCAAGGCCGTGACGACTCGCGCCGATTTCCCCGACATCCCGCCGGACAAGCGCACGATCGGCGCCATGCCGCATAATCTGTGGGACCTGTCGCGCAACTGCATGGCCAAGGGCAAGGCGCTCTACGAAGGTCACGCGGTGGCCGCCGTCGCGGCAACTTCGCCGGCGATCGCCGAACAGGCGCTCGACCTGATCGAAGTCGAATATGAGGTGCTGCCGCACGTCATGGATGTCGAGGCGGCGATGGCCGACGATGCTCCGGTGCTGCACGACGACATCTTTACCGCGGGGGTCGAACCCAGGCCGACGAAGCCGTCGAATGTCGCCAAGATGGTCCGCTTTGCCAAGGGCGATGTCGAGGCTGGGTTCGCGGAAGCCGAAATCGTCATCGAGCGCCGCTACACGACAAAACCCGTGCACCAGGCCTATATCGAGCCGCATGCCTGCGTCGTCTCGGTCGGAGCTGACGGTCAAACCACGATTTGGAGCTCGAGCCAGGGCCAGTTCATGGTCCGCGCCTATACCTCGCGGATTGCCGGCGCCGAGGATAATGCGAGCATCCGTGCGATCCCCGCCGAGATCGGCGGCGGCTTTGGCGGCAAGACGATCATCTATCTCGAACCGATCGCTTACGTGCTGTCGAAGAAGTCGGGTCGGCCCGTCAAGATCGTGATGAACCGTGAAGAGGTCTTCCGGGCGACCGGCCCGACCTCGGGCGCCGTCGTCGAAGTCAAGATGGGCGCCAAAAAGGACGGCCGGATCACCGCTGCCAAAGCCGTGCTCAAATACCAGTCGGGAGCGTTTCCGGGCTCGCCGGTCCAGCAAGGCTGCATCTGCGGACTTGCGGTCTACGACCTGCCGAACGCCGAGGCGATCGGCTACGACGTTCTCAGCAATCGCCCCAAGGTTGCCGCCTACCGGGCCCCGGGCGCGCCCATCGGCTCGTTTGGAGTCGAAAGCTGCATCGACGAGCTGGCGCGCGAACTCGGCATCGACCCGCTCAAGATGCGCGAAATCAACGGCGCCAAAGACGGTACCAAGGCGGCGCACGGCCCGACCTGGAACAACATCGGCTACATGAAGACCGTAGAGGCTGCCAAAGCGCATCCGCAGTTCAGCGTGCCGCTCGGGCCCAACCAGGGGCGCGGCATCGCCTCGGGCTACTGGCACAATGCCGGCGGTGAATCGAGTGCCGCCTGCCACGTCAACGAGGACGGCACGGTGACGGTCACCGAAGGCCATCCCGACATCGGCGGCTCGCGCGCCTCGATGGCGATGATGGTGGCCGAGGTGCTCGGCGTTCCGTTCGAGCGGGTCCGCCCGGTTGTCGGCGACACGACGGCGATCGGTTTCAGCGCCTCGACCGGGGGCAGCCGCGTCACCTTTGCTGGCGGCATGGCGGTAACGCAAGCGACGCAAAAAGTTGTCGAGGAGCTGAAGAAGCGCGCTGCGATCATATGGGACATCAGCCCCGAGGCGGTCGAGTGGAAGGACGGCAAAGCCTACCCCGCCGGT
This sequence comes from Allostellaceae bacterium, assembly GCA_045802495.1. Classification (GTDB taxonomy): domain Bacteria; phylum Pseudomonadota; class Alphaproteobacteria; order ATCC43930; family CGMCC-115725; genus AP-15. The sequence continues at coordinate 21,897 of JBJMQW010000276.1, forward strand.
CCTAATGCTGGCAGCTTCGAGCCGCTCGATCTGCCTGCGATCGCCGCCAAGGCGGCACGCACCGGTGGCCCGATCAGCGCCGAGGTGCAGATCAACGCGCAAGGCCAGGCGCCGGGTTTCACGACCCATATCTGCGATGTCGAGGTCGACAAGGAGACCGGCCACGTCAAGATCCTGCGCTACACGGCGATCCAGGATGTCGGCCGCGCGATCCACCCCTCCTATGTCGAGGGGCAGATGCAGGGCGGCGTGGCGCAGGGGGTTGGCTGGGCGCTGAGCGAAGAATACATCTACGACAAAGATGGGCGGCTCGAAAATCCGGGCTTCCTCGACTATCGGGTGCCGGTAGCCTCGGACATGCCGATGATCGACACCGTCATGATCGAGGTGCCGAACCCGAGGCATCCGTTCGGGGCACGGGGCGTCGGTGAGGTGCCGATCGTGCCGCCGATGGCGGCGGTCGCCAACGCGATCGCGGACGCGACGGGGATCCGGCTGCGCGATCTGCCGATGTCGCCGCCGCGGCTGCGGGCGGCGCTGGATCAAGCGGAGCCGATGCGCGCCGCAGCGGAATAAGTTGGTCACCGGCCCCACATCGTCATCCCCGCGAAGGCGGGAATCCAGGGGCCGGCGTTTGGTCGCTCGCCCTGGGCCCCCGCTTCCGCGGGGGCGACGAACAACGGGAGTAAGGTTCGCATGACGTATATGCCGAAGGAGTTGCAGAAGGTTGTCGGCACCCGTCCGATCCGTCCGGACGGCGTCGACAAGGTCACCGGCCGCGCCAATTTCGGCGCCGACATGGTCATGCCCGGCATGCTGTGGGGCAAGGTCAAGCGCAGCCCGCATGCCCACGCGCGGATCCTGTCGATCAATGTCGACAAGGCGCTGAAGCTGCCCGGCGTCAAAGCCATCGTGACCTCGGACGATTTCCCGCCGATCGCCTCGGAAGAAGCGTTCGTCGGCGAAGGGCCGATGAATTTCCGCGACCTGTCGCGCAACTGCCTGGCGCGCGACAAGGTCCTCTATGACGGCCACGCCGTCGCCGCGTTGGCGGCTACCTCGCCGGCAATCGCCGAGGAGGCCTGCGAGTTGATCGAGGTCGAATACCACGTCCTGCCCTATGTCATCGATGTCGAAGAGGCGATGAAACCGGACGCGCCTCTGCTGCACGACGACCTCTTCACCCAGGGGGTGGACCCCAAGCCGACGCACGCGTCGAATGTCGCGAAGGTGGTCAATTTCAGCAAAGGCGATATCGACGCCGGGTTCCGCGACGCCGACGTGGTGATCCAGCGGCGCTATTCGAACGCGCCAGTGCATCAGGCCTATATCGAGCCGCATGCCTGCGTCGTGTCTTACGCGGCCGACAAGCAATGCACGATCTGGAGCTCGAGCCAGGGCCAGTTCATGGTCCGCGCTTACTGCGCCAAACTACTCGGCATCGACATCTCCGACATTCGGGCGATCCCAGCCGAGATTGGCGGCGGGTTTGGCGGCAAGACCCTCGTCTATCTCGAGCCCGTCGCGCTGGCTCTCGCAAAGAAGACGGGCCGGCCGGTCAAGATGGTGATGAGCCGCGAAGAAGTCTTCCGCGGGACCGGACCCGCGGCTGGCGCGGTCGTCGAAGTCAAGCTCGGCGCCAAGAAGGACGGAACCCTGACCGCCGGCGAAGTCGTGCTCAAATACCAGGCCGGCGCCTTCCCGGGCTCGCCGGTCGGCCCCGGCTGCATGTGCGCCTTTGCGATGTACGACATCCCGAACGCCAAGGTCACCGGTTACGATGTCGTCAGCAACCGCCCGAAGGTCGCCGCCTACCGTGCGCCCGGCGCGCCGAACTCTTCCTACGGGGTCGAGAGCTGCCTCGACGAATTGGCCGACCAGCTCGGCATCGACCCGCTGGCCTTGCGCGAGAAGAACGCGGCCAAGGACGGCGTCAAGGCGGTGCACGGCCCGACCTGGCAAAACATCGGTTACGCCGAGACTGTCGAGGCCGCGAAGAACCATCCGCATATGAAGGAGAAGCTCGGGCCCAACCAGGGCCGCGGCATCGCCTCTGGCTTCTGGTTCAACATCGGCGGCGAATCGAGCGCCGCCTGCCACATCAACGAGGACGGCACCGCCGTCGTCGTCTCGGGCAACCCCGATATCGGCGGCTCGCGTGCGTCTATCGGGATGATGGCCGCGGAGGTTCTGGGCATCCCGGTCGAGAAAGTCCGGCCGATCGTCGGCGACACGAGCTCGATCGGCTTCTCGTTTCTGACCGGCGGCAGCCGTGTAACCTTCGCGACCGGCATGGCGGCGACGCAGGCCGCCGAGAAGGTTGTCGAGGAGCTCAAGAAGCGGGCCGCGATGATCTGGGACATCCCCGCCGACGCGGTCGAATGGAAGGACGGCAAGGCCTATCCCGCCGGACCCAACGCGGGCAGTTTCGAGCCGTTGCCCTTGGCCGAGATCGCGCTCAAATCGGGGCGGACCGGCGGGCCGATCAGCGCCGAGGTGTCGATCAATGCGCAAGGCGCCGGCCCCGGCTTTGCGACGCATATCTGCGACGTCGAGGTCGACAAGGAGACGGGACAGGTCAAGATCCTGCGCTACACGGCTGTCCAGGACGTCGGCCGCGCGATCCATCCCTCCTATGTCGAGGGCCAGATCCAAGGCGGCGTCACCCAAGGGATCGGCTGGGCGCTCAACGAGGAGTACATCTACGACAAGAACGGGCGCCTCGATAATCCGGGCTTCCTCGACTATCGCGTGCCGGTCGCCTCCGACCTGCCAATGATTGAGGCGGTCATGGTCGAGAACGCGAACCCGCGACACCCCTTCGGCGCCCGCGGCGTCGGCGAGGTGCCGATCGTGCCGCCGATGGCGGCGGTCGCCAACGCGATTGCTGACGCTATTGGGATACGGATGCGCGATTTGCCGATGTCGCCGCCGCGTGTTCGTGCCGCGCTCGACGCGCAGGAGCCGTTGCCCAAGGCGGCGGAGTAGCGATGCCGCGCGTCCATTTCTCGGGCGAGGCCGCCCGCCGGTTCACCGGCGGGCAGACCGAGCTTGAGGTGGAGGCGAATAATTTCCGCCGGATGGTCCTGGAACTCGACCGCCGCTTCCCCGGCCTCGGGCGCCAGATCGAGGAAAGCATGGCGGTGGCGATCGACGGCGAGATCTTCCAGGACGCCTACCTGGCTCAGCTCAACCCTGACAGCGAAATCTACCTGATCCCCAAAATCGGCGGCGGCTGAACAGCCATGAGGCAGGTACGCGCACCGGAGATCGACGAGCTCTTCGAGATTGCGAATCTGTTCCCGCAGACGACAGGGCTGCCGATGACTGTGTGGGTCAGCCCTCGCGGGAATGCGCGCCATGATGTCCGGGTCAAGGTCAACATGACCCACGGCAATCAGATGACCGTCTCGAACACGGCCGTCGTCGGCGTCCGCCCGACCTCCCATCTGATCGCGGGCCAACTGTCGTCGCGTGATGAGCAGGCGGTCTTCGAATGGTGGCGCGGCGCTTAACACGGATACCCTCGCCCAATATTGGGAAGGCCGGATCGACACCATCCAGCTGGGCTAGGCGCTAAAGCCAACTGCCTCGCGAAATATCGGCATTGGTCGGGGCCGTAGGCGCCTTCGATTCTGAGTTGTGCCTGGAGGACGCGTGCATTAGGCGACGCATTCGCGCGCGATTCCTCCGGCACGCCGAGCCTTCAGCCCGCCGAAATAGACAGCTTCGCACAGCGCACGGATTTTGCCGGTCCCCAATAACCGGTGACCTTCATGTCGGCGATCGTGGGTATCCAGACTTTGCCACTCAACCGATAGATTTTCAGTCAGTCCGATCCGAAAACCAAGTACAGGAATCTCGTCGATGCGGGCTCCCGCATACTCCCGGCACTGTAGTGATCTGGAAATCTGCCAGTGAGCCGGCTCGATTTGGCACGCCGACGTGCCAGCGCCAGTCCTACTGCTGAAAAAACATTGACTTCAATGGGAGCAACGTAGAGAAAAAGCACTCTCCGAGTGGCTGATTCTTCGCTCAATTTACAATTGTAGTCACCCACTTCATCAACAGCACGATTGACGTACGGAGGCAGCGGCGCCGATTAGGATTCGGAGCGGGCCACGCTGCGCAACAGGTCGACCTTGTGATTGAGCGCTGTTACGAGGCCATCAACTCCCTCTCGCCGCAGGATGGAGTAGAACTCCGCGCGATGGACCGCCAACTGGCTGATCGTCCCGTCGAGATAGACATCCGAGATGCGCCACGAGCCCTGATCCTGGTGCATCAGATAATCGAGCTTTGTCACCTCGCCGTTGGTTTTGACGATCTTGGTTGCGACGATGAGATCCGCGCCGTACGGGCGCTCGCCGGAAACCTGGAGCTGCTCGCCCGAATAAGTCTCAAAACGATCGGCGTAGGTCGCCGAGACATAGCGGGCGAAGGCGCTAGTGATCATCCGCTGTTGGGCGGGGTCAAGCGTCCCCCACGCGGACCCGAGGGCGAGGCGGGTCATCCGCGGAATGTCGAAGGTGCGGTCAACGACCGGGGCCAGCCGCGCATATCTACCGCTTTGCCCGAGCACTGGGCCTTGCCGCATCGTGCTCAACAAGGTTCCGTAGAAGCTTTGTACAACTTCCTCAGGGGCCGCGGCGGCTGTCGCCGACACGGGCAGGAGGTCGATTATGAGAAACAAAGCGACACAGAGGCTTACCCATTTGCCGGCCGGGGTTCGCCTGAAAAGCATACCGATCATGGTCCGCTCGCAATCAGTTGCTCCTATCTGCGCCGTGACAAATGTTGACTGTCGCTGTCGACCGAGGCTGGCTATCGACGGATATCCCTAAGTTAACGGGGGCCGAACTGGGCTCAATATCATCCGATATCTACCTCTGTCCGCCGACGCTCTTATCTGAAAGAGTTGGGACGCGCTGCAGCAGGTGCAACCTATTTGTCCCAAAAACCATGGATCGCCTGAACCAAGGAACGGTCGAATTAACCGTTCTAATGCCCTGAAAAGTTCGCAACAAACACCACACAGACCGTGAGTTGTCCAGCCCGGAGCGCACGTTGCACGATAGATATCTTTGTCATTATTGACCTGAAAGACGAAAAGAACCCGCGCTAGTGAGCGATACCTGGATGTTGTGGTACACTAACTGGTCTACACCTATTGTTGCGGGTACCCGATCGGACGCGGATGGCCTATCTGGGATCCGTGGGTTGCACTGCGGCCCTACAGGGCCGCAGTACCATCCCCCCGCGCCAATCGGGTATTCGTGGCGACGAGAGGGGGCCCGATAATGCTATCGAGCCAGCGGATCGAAGATTACGCGCTGATCAGCAACTGCAACACCGCCGCGCTGGTCGGCCGCAACGGGTCGATCGATTGGCTTTGCCTGCCGCGTTTCGATTCTACAGCGTGCTTTGCGGCGATCCTCGGGCGCCCGGAGCACGGCCGGTGGTTGATCGCGCCGTCCGACCCGGCGCCTCGGGTCGAACGTCATTACCGGGACGGCTCGCTGGTCCTGGTGACCCAGTTCGAGACCGCTGACGGCTCGGTCGAGCTGGTCGATTTCATCGGCGTACGCCATGGTTTTTCAGATCTCGTCCGGTTGGTCCGGGGGGTGCGCGGTCGAGTGAGGATGTGCACCGATATTGTCTTGCGCTTTGACTACGGCTCGATCGTGCCATGGGTCGAGCGCCTTCCAGAAGGCGGCATCTCCGCAATAGCCGGGCCGGAACGGATCATTCTGCGCACCCCGGCGCCGCTTCGTGGCCAGGATTTGAAGACCGTCGGCGAATTCGACGTCAATGCCGGGGAGACAGTCCCGTTCGTCATGAGCTACGGCCCCTCCCATCTCCCTAAGCCGCATCCGATCGATGGAGAACAAGCCTTACAAAGGGCCGATACATTTTGGCGGCGATGGTCCGCGCGATGCTGTCCCGCCGGCCAATGGAGTGACGACGTCAAGCAGTCGCTCGTAATTCTGAAGGGTCTCACCTTTTTGCCGACCGGCGGCATTGTCGCCGCGCCGACGACCTCTCTGCCCGAGCTGATTGGCGGCTCGCGCAACTGGGACTATCGCTATTGCTGGCTGCGGGATACCACCTTCACTCTGCTGGCGCTGATGAACGCTGGCTTTTACGACGAGGCGCGAGCCTGGCGGGATTGGCTGCTGAGGGCCGTGGCCGGCAGCGGGGACCAGCTGCAGATAATGTACGGCCTTGGCGGTGAGCGCAGATTGACCGAGTGGGAGGCGCCCTGGCTACCGGGATACGAGGGCTCGCGGCCAGTCCGCATCGGCAACGCTGCAGTAAACCAGACTCAACTCGACGTCTATGGGGAGGTTCTCGACGCGTTGTACCACGCCCATGTTCACGGCATGCCGACAGTCGACCGCGCGGTAGCGATCGGCCGCACCCTCCTCGGGCATTTGGCGCGGATCTGGCGTCTTCCCGACGAAGGAATCTGGGAAGTACGCGGGCCGCCGCAGCATTTCACGCATTCCAAGGTGATGGCGTGGGTCGCCTTCGACCGCGCGGTCAAACTGCTCGAGCTTATCGGAGAACAAGTCGGCGGCGAGGGCGCGGTCGAAGGCCTGCGGCGGATACGGGACGAGATCCATGGTGATGTCTGCCGCAATGCGTTTGATGCCGGACTCGGCAGCTTTGTCCAAGCCTACGGGTCAAAATCGCTCGATGCGAGTTTATTGCTGCTGCCGCTCGTCGGATTCCTGACGGCCGATGATCCGCGCATGATCGGCACGGTCGAGGCCATCGAAAGGCGCCTCGTTGTCGACGGGTTCGTCATGCGCTACGACACCGGCGAGGTCGTCGACGGATTGCCTCCCGGCGAAGGGGCATTTCTCGCCTGCAGCTTCTGGCTCGCCGACAATTACATCCTGCAAGGCCGGATCGCCGAGGCGCGCGAGTTGTTCGAACGCCTGTTGTCGCTGCGCAACGACGTTGGCCTCCTGGCGGAGGAATTCGATCCGCAGCTGGGGCGACATGCCGGCAACTTTCCGCAGGCCTTCTCGCACGTCGCCCTGGTCAACACGGCTTTCAATCTGACCCGCGCCCAGGGGCCGGCCGAGCAGCGCGCCGCCGATGGTCACCGAAGGCGGCGGCACCCGACCGATGATAGTTGAGGCTTATGATTTGCCCTTGCCAAGCCCGTCGCGCAAGGCGATAGCGCAATCGCCGACTGCACGGCGGGCGGCGGCAATCAGCCGGCCATAGCGGATGAAACCGTGGTTGAGGCCCTCATAGACCTTGAGGCCGCAAGGCACGCCCGCCTCGTTCAGGCGCGCGGCGAGGCGGTGGCTGTCATCGAGCAGCGGGTCAAGGCTTCCGATGACCAGATGTGCCGGGGGAAGGCCGGCGAGGCTCGCGAACAGCGGTGCGGCGCGCCAATCGCTCCGCTGCTCCGGCCGCTCGAGATAGGTTTCCCAGATCCAGCGCATCTGGGTCTGCGATAGGCCCGCGCCGCGGCCGAAACGCTGCCACGATTCGCTCTCGATATCGGTCGAATAGACGCCGTAAATCAGCAGCATAAAGCGGAGCGCATGCTCGCCGGCGTCGCGCAAGGCGAGCGCCGCCGCGAGCGCCAGATTACCGCCCGCGGAATCGCCGCCAACGGCGAGCCGCGCCGGATCGATGCCGAGCCCGGCGCCCTCCCGCGCGGCGAGGCGGATCATCGCGACCATCTCGTCAAAGGCCACCGGAAACCGGTGCTCGGGCGACAGCTTGTAGTCGACGGACAGCGCGGCAATGCCGGACTGGCGGACGAGTTCGCGCAGCATCGCGTCCCAGCTCGGGAGGCTGCCCTGCATAAATCCGCCGCCATGCGCGTAGATCAACAAGGGCGGTTTGTCGGCATGGTCCGGCAGATAAAGACGGCAAGGGACCTGCCCGTGCGGCCCAGGCAGGGTCAGATCACGCTCGTGTTGGAGCGGTACCGAACCTTCGCCGAGAAAGGCGCCGATACGATCGACCGCGGCGCGGACATCACTCAATGGCGCCTGTGTGCGGTCCGGGGCGACGAGGCCGCGGCTTTGCAGCAACTGTCCAGCGGCGATCAGTTCGGGGTCGATCCATGGTGTCGCGTCATTCATCCTCGTCTCTCCGTTATTCGGCGGCGCGGGCCGGCTGGGCCGCCGGTGTCGGCGTCGCGGCGGGCAAGCGCGGCAGTACCTCCTTGGCCATCAAGCGGATGCCTTTCTCGGCCTCTTGATGGTCGAGGAAACCCGAGCGACCGATAAAAATGAAATGCGCGAACCCGCCGACTTTATCGTAGATGTCCATGATCTGCTTGTAGACCGTGTCCGGATTGCCGGCGCACAGAATGCCGCGGGCGATTGCCTGCTCGGCGGTGATCCCGATCAGGCTGTCGGCGGGGCGCCGGGCTGCACCGGGCTTTGGCTGCGAGCGATAGTTCTGCGCCGTCACCTCGGGCGGAGACCGCCCCGGCAATAGTTTCGACATTTGCGGCGACTGCTTGAGGCTGGTGTTCAGGAACCACAGGAGCTTGCTGCCGACCCGCACACCTTCCTCGTCGGTATCGCCGACATAGGCCAGCGCCGCGTAGGCGAAGCGATCGGTGCCCGGGGCCGGCAAACCAGCCTCTCGGCGGGCATCCCGGTAGGCGTCGAAGGCGCGCTTGCTGGCTTCCGGTCCACGTAAAACGAGCGCGTTGATCATACCGCGCCGGCCCAATTCGGCAGATGTCTCGGGGTCGCCGGTCGCCGCCCACATCGGCGGGTGCGGCCGCTGGTAAACCGGCGGCCAGATGTTGACGTGGCGATGGGTGTAGTACTTGCCCTCCCAGCTGAACGGGCCGTCATGAGAGGTCAGCGTCTTCTGGATCAGGTCGATGGCCTCCCAGAAGCGGTCGACATAGCCGATCGGGTTGGCGTTGCCCGACACCATCTCGCTGTCGCCCGATTTGACAAAGCCGATTTCGAGCCTGCCGCGCGAGATGACATCCGCCGTCGCGTATTCCTCGGCGACCCGCACCGGATCAGGGCGCACCGTGATCAAGGTGCCGAGGCTCAGGATGCGGACCTTCTTGGTCTGGCGGGCGAGGATGCCGAGGATCATCGGGCTCGCGCCGTAAAGGCTGTTGATCCCGGAATGATGCTCGATCGAGACGACGTTGACCCCGAGCCCGTCGCACAGCAGGTGCTCGTCGAGGCATTCCTCGAACAGGTCGGCGGAAATCTTCGGGTCGCAATATTTGTTGGGAAGGCTCGCGCGCACCGACTCCGCGCGGTCGAGCACCTCCTGTGGCACGAAGGGGTAGACGTTTTCGCAATGATACCAAGCCTGCATCGCGGCTACTCCTCGAGGAAGCGGTAAACCCGCTCGACAAAGGCTTCAGGCTGCTCGATCTCCGGATAATGCCCGGCGCGCTCGATCAGTTCGAACCGCGACCCCGGGATCAACCCGCTGTAAGCGCGGCCGTAATCCGGCGTCACGATGCCATCGCCCTCCCCCCAAAGCAGCAAGACCGGCACATTGATGCGAGGAAGCCAGCGCGAAAGCTGCGGGTTGTACATATACGGGTGCCAGGCGTAGAGACAAAGCGCCTCTCTGTTGCGGGCATATACGACCAATGCCTCGTCCGCCATGGCATCGAAATCCGGCGCGAACCTATCAGGGTCGTGCCAGCTGCGCCGACGAACCTCCTCGGGCGATCTGTTGAACACGTCGAGGATGTCCGGCGTCTCGCGATCACTGATCTTGATGCCCAACGGGCTGACGAGCACGAGCTTGTCGAGCCGATGGCTGCACGCTGCCGCGACCTCGGCAGCGATCCAGCCGCCAAACGAAAACCCAATGAGCGTTACCTTGTCAGCGGGGAGCGCGTCGATCAGATCGAGATGCAGATGGACAAGGTCATAGACGGTGTCGAAATCCTTCGGGCGCGGCGAGTTGCCAAAACCGGGATTCGATGGAGCAATCACCTCCCCGTGCCGGGCGAGGAGGTCGAGAAAGCGCGCTTCCCGATCGATTGTCTGGAAGCCGTGCAGCACCAGGATCTTCCGCCCGGCTCCGCGGCGCAGCGTTTCCACCTCGATGCCGCGCACGTTTAGCCACTCGGATTCCGCTTTGCCACTCATCATTGCAGGCTACTCCGCTCCCCTATGGCGGGCGATACATAACCGCGACGGCTGTCGCCCCAAAGCAGGCGGATAGGCGGTGCAGGGCCGCTAAGCGGCCTCGTCCAGGGACGAACCGATATCGAGGGTCGTTGCGCGACGCAGATCGCGCGGATGCGAGTTATCATGCGGCCGGCCGCGATGCATTGTGCAACGATTGTCCCAGATTACCAGATCGCCGACCCGCCACTTATGGCTGTGAACGAATTCGGGCCGGGTGGCGTGCAAATTGAGGTCGTAGAGCAGGATGCGTCCCTCGGGCACCGGCCAGCCGACGATGTGCGAGGCGTGAGCAGACAGATACAAGGTCTTGCGCCCGGAGCCGGGATGGCGCCGCACGAGCCGCTGCTGTGAGGGTGGATATTTCTCTCGCTCGCCGGGGAGAAATTCGGTGAAGCCGATCTGGCCACGGGACCAGAAGACATCGTGCTCGGCAACCAGATCGTCTATCGCACCCTTCATCGGCTCCGGCAACGCGTCATAAGCCGCCCGCATATCGGCGAACTCGGTCTCGCCGCCGCCGAGTGGGCTCGCCGGCGGAACAGCAACCGCATGCAGCATCCCCAGCACGACCGGCACGGGCATATAAGAAGCGTCGGTATGCCAGATGCGGTTGCCGAGACTGTCTAGACGCCGACGATCGTTGCGGCCTCGCAGCCGGCCTTCCTCGTCGAGGTTCGAGATGTCGCCGATCTCGGGCAGCGCAAGCCGGCGACTGCCGCCCTCGGCGGCAGAGCGGCCGATCTCCAGCTTGCCGAATTTGCCGGCGAAATCGCGCAGCTGCTCGTCACTGAGGCGCTGGTCGTGAAATACCAGCACGGCATAACGATCGATGGCCTCCCAAACGTCTCGAACCATCGCCGAGCTCATCGGTTGGGCGAGGTCGATGCCGGTAACCTCGCCAACAAAGAGCGGGTGACTTTGCCTCACATGCATGACCAACTCCTCGCGGGCCAACCGCGATGAAGGATCAGCCGGCCGTCCGGTCGAGTCAATGAATGGTAAATTGATTGTCTCTTTCCATCTGGGAACACTTTGAAGTTGCTATTAATGCAACTGACGGGGGAGCTCGGCGATTGCGTTATCGATCAACACGGCACCGCGTTTCTCGTCGAGCGCGGCGGTGATGACTTGGCGGGCGGCCGAAATCGCGACATCGGCGGCAATGGCGCGGATCTCGGCCAGCGCCTTCGCCTCCTCCTGCGCGATACGTTCTTGCGCCAAAACCTGCCGGCGGTGCAGAGTTTCCTCGAGCTCACGCAGAGAGCGCGCCGCGATCCGCTCCGCCTCTTCTTTGGCGTGCGCGACGATCGCCTCGGCCTCGGCCTTCGCCGATTGCTGCTGACGCTGATAGGCGGCGAGCGCCTGCTGCGCTTCCTCGCGCAGATTGGCCGCCGCCTCGATCTCCTCGCGGATACGCGTCGCGCGTGCGTCGAGCGTACCGACAATGGTTCGCCGGACCGGCTTCCAGACCACGATGACAAAGATCGCGACCGCCAGCAGAACCCAAAATTCCGGGTCGCCGAACAGGTGAGCCATCAGCCAGCCCGCTCCGCCAGGGCGCGGCCGACTGCGGCTTCGAGGCTTTCCGCATCGGGAACCGAGCCGGTCACCTTCTCGGCGATCGACCGCCCGACCTCGACCGCAATGTCACGCATCTCGGCGAGCGCCCGCTGTTTTGCGGCGGCAATCTGCTGCTCGGCCGCGGCGGTATGCTGGGCGAGGGTTTCGCCGAGCTGCCGCTGTCGCTCGGCCGCTTCGGCCGCCAAGCGGTCGGTGGTTTGCTTGACCGCCGCTTGAGCCTCAGCCCGAGCCGAGGCCAGGGTTTGCTGGTAGGCAGCCATCGCGGCCTCCGCCTCTGATTTCAACTGCGCCGCCCGCGCCAGATCGTCGTCGATCCGGCGGCGACGCGCGTCGATGGCGCCGCCGACCCGCGGCAGACCGATGCGCGTCATTAGCACGTATAAGAGGCAAAAGGTAATGGCCAGCCAAACCAGCTGCGGCACAAAGGTCGAGACCTCGAGCTGCGGCAAGGTCGTCCTCCCGCGTCGGTGCTCAGAACACGAAGAGGATCAGGAAGGCGATTGCAAGGCCGAAGAGGCCGGTCGCTTCGGCGAGCGCAAAACCGAGAAACGCAAAGGGCTGCACCTGCCCTTGCGAAGCGGGATTGCGGGCGACCGAGTTGATAAGCGCGGAGAACACATTGCCGATGCCGACACCGGCGCCCACGAGGGCAATGCAGGCCAGACCGGCCCCGATCATTTTGGCGGAAGCGAGATCCATTGTGATGTTTCCGTTTTGCTGAAGGTTCGGGCGAGGCGGTTCAATGCAGATGAATCGCCTCTTGCAGGTAAAGGCAGGTCAGGATGGCAAAGACATAAGCCTGCAATACCGCAACGAGAAATTCGAGGCCGACGAGCGCGATGTTGATGGCGGTCGGAAAGAGGGCGAAGATCCCAAGGCTGGCGGCAAAACCGCCAAAGATCGCGAGCATCGTATGTCCGGCCAGCATATTGGCGAAGAGCCGGATCGACAGGGTGAACGGGCGGATGCAATAGGACAGGAGTTCGATCGGCACCAGCAACAGCAGCAGCACCTTCGGCACGCCGTGCGGTACAAAGAGGCCAAGAAAATGAAACCCGTGCCGGATGATCCCGATTGTCGTCACGAGAATGAAGACCACCGCGGCGAGCGCGAATGTAACGATGATCTGGCTGGTCGTGGTATAGCTGTAGGGAATCATCCCCAGAAGATTGGCAAACAAAATAAACATAAAGAGGGTGAATATAAACGGAAAGAACTGTCGTCCACCGTGGCCGATATTGGTGTCGATCATATCTGCGACGAATTCGTAGCTCATTTCGGCAACCGATTGCCAGCGGCCCGGGACCAGCGCCGCCTTGCGGGTTGCAAACACCATCAGCGCGGTGACCGCGATGACCGCAATCGTCATCATCAGCGCGGCGTTGGTGTACGACAGATCGAGCCCCCCGATATGGATCGGGACAATCCGCTCGATGGTGAACTGTTCGAGGGGTTGAAGTTCTATCGCCACATCAGTTCTCGTCGTCGTCCCAGCCGTTGCCGGCCTGCGGAGCGGCGGTGCTGTTCTCGTTGGGCTGCCGATAGCCTACCGGCGCGCTCAGTCCGGTGACCGCGCGGTAGACATTCAGCATCCCGGCGGCCACTCCCAAAAAGAACAACACGATCATCCCCCACGGCCGCGTACCGAGCCAATGATCGATCGCCCAACCCACTGCGGTCGCGACAGCCACTGCGACGACAAGCTCAATGCCGATGCGAAAACCGGACCCGAGACCTTGCTGCAAGGCCGAACGGTCGGCAACCACCGGTTCACTACGGGCGCGCTCTGATCGCGCCCTGTCGATCCTCTCGCCCAGCCGCGCCAGCGGATCCGGCGGCCTGCCTTTGCTCATTCGGACGTGCAACCAAGCAACAACCGCCCCGGCCGCAAAAGCGGCCGGAACGCGGCGCACCATAGAGAGCCCCCCAAAGCCTGTCAACGAGCCGTGGCAGCGCAACATCACGCGAATAGTCGCAACCTGGTGGGGACAGATGGAACATCTACAGGTTGATTTGATAGGCATTTGTATGCTTTGTAGTTGGCAGGGGAAATTTTTGGGACAGACCCGTGAGGGCTATCGGCTGGGCGGCCGCGAGATCCGCCGGATTTGGGTGCGCATTGCTTGCAGTGCTGCCTTTTGGGGCCTCTCAGCTTCAGGCCGCGGAATTTTGCAGCAGCAATCCGCGAGTGGAGGCGGTCGATTCATCCGCTCCGGTAGATCCAAGGTTCCTCAACCAGATGCAGGCGATGGGGGTCAACACGATCATCCGTTACTACGATCATGAAGACGAAACCCTGCCAGGAAAGACACTGCGGCGAGGCGAGCGCGACGCAATCCTGATGAACGGCTTCAAGATGGCTGTCGTGTTTCAGCACCGGAACGACAGACTCGCCTCCTTCACCCCATTGCGGGGGCATCAGGACGCCGAGCGCGCGCTCGCCCTCGCCGCCGAAAATTCCCAGCCAAGGGGCAGCGCCATATATTTCGGCGTCGATGGCCCGTGGAAGAGGCCGTACGAGCTCGCCAATACCCGTCGCCTATTTCCATGAGGTTAAGGCTAGGCTGGCAGGCACTGGCTACCGGGTCGGCGTCTATGGCAGTGGGCTGGTGTGCAACACGCTGCTCGCCAATGCGCTCGCCGAATTGTGCTGGCTCGCCGCGCCGACCAACTGGCCGAATTACCACGACTATTATCAAACGCGGCAGTGGCGCCTCGCCCAGCTTCCAACCTCGGAATGCGGCGGCCGCAGCGTCGATTTCAACCTGGCCAATGGCGCCGACAGCGATTACGGGCAGTTCGGGCACTGAAGTCACTCGCAAGCGCAACGGCTCGCTCCGGGCTCGAACACGGCACGGTTGCAGCGGGAGTGCCGGCGCGCACGCAAATCCGTCCTGACTGGGCTTCGCTGTTTCTGCAGCGAATCTGCAGCGAAAAGCACGCCTCGTGTTCCATTCTGCAACTCGTTCCCACACCGGTTTGTCCGGCCAATCAGTGCAATTTTTGGATTAAGAGGAGGCTTTTGTTTCTCCTATTACAGAAAGTCTGCATCCTGCTCCCTCGACGCCTGCCCATGGGGTGATTGACCAGTTTTGACGCAGAATACACGAGCAGCGAGGCAAAATTCAGGCGACATTCGGCACGCGCGGTCAGTTGCCGGGAACAGGTCCTGCTCGATGCCCGCCGCAACGAAGACATAGTCGCGCGAGGCCTCGAGCTGCCGCCGCAGATGCGGCAGATCGACGTCGAGCAGCTGCCCCTCCCACTTGCGCACCTTGCCGGCGACGATCACGGAGTTCGCCTGGGTCGACGGCCTTCTTCACGAGAATTGGCTTGAACCACAGTAATATTTATTCTTGACTTGCTGCTCACCCAGTCCTCAAACCAAAAAGGCTAGCCGGTCGCGGGTCGTGAACTGTATTGGAGACGAACACCCGCCAGCATCGGCCAGGGCCTCGATCCGTGCCGCGATGTTGACGCCGTCGCTGTAGAGGTCGTCGCCCTCGACGATCACGTCGCCGAGATTGATGCCGATGCGCAATTCGATGGGGTTGGCCGCGGCGATCCCGGTGTCGCGCTCGGGCATCGCCTGCTGCGCCGCGACCGCGAAGCGCAACGCATCGACGACGCTGGCAAATTCCACCAGCAGCCCGTCGCCGGTGGTCTTGACGATGCGGCCGTGATGCTCGGCGATTTTTCGGATCGAGGAACTCGCGGCGCAGCGCTTTAAGGCGTTCGAGCGTGCCTCCTCGTCGAGACGCACAAGCCGGCTGTAGCCCGCCACATCGGCGGCCAGGATCGCGGCCAGCCTGCGTTCGACGCGTTCCGTGGCCAAGGCGCTGCTCCCCAACCGCAGGCCGAATCGAGGTTCGGCTCTCGGGATCCATTCTAGCGGCAAAGGCGAGCGCAGCCAGTCTTCTTTCGGAGGTGTCCCGGGCGCGCTATGCTCCCTTTCCTGTCACCGGAGGAGTCCGCAATGAGCTATTTTCCCGGCATGCAGAAAGGAAATCTTGATTTGGCTGCGGCCGATGCGCACGGAAAGATCAAGAAGGAAACGGTTGCGCTCGACGGCGTCTCGGTAACACGCGTGATTTTTGGGGTCGGCGCAAAGTGGTCGACCGATTTGAAGGATTACGCGGGTACCAACAGCTGTCAGCTGCCGCACGTCGCGCTGGTGCTTTCCGGAACCATCCGGGTCGTGATGGACGACGGTTCGCAACAGGATTTCTCAAGAAACGACGTCATGATGCTGCCGCCGGGTCACGATGCCTGGTCGGTCGGGAACGAGCCCTGCGTGTTCGTCGAATTTTCGCGGGGCAATGATTATTACACGGGCGGCCACAGCCACTGACGGTTGCCTTCACTCCGGGAGGAAGAAGATGACGCGCTCTTGGATCCATTTCACGCGCGGCCGCTTTGTGCGCCAGGCGCGGGTCGGGCTCGGCGATCTGCGGGAGGAGCATTTGAGCCGGCAGGGGTTTGCCGGGCCGGTGGCAATGCTCTATCGCACCGACGGACCAAACGAGGTGGTGCGGGTCGAGGGCGACTACCGGTCGCGTCAGATCGACAGCGCCGATGTCGTCGCGCCCGATGCCAGCGACCCGCGCGGCGGCTGGCAGACATTGCTGTCCAACGACGATGTTGTTGTAGCGATCAGCCGTCGGCAGGAAGCAATGCCGTACTGCTATCGCGATATGGAGGGCGACCTTCTTTACTTCGTGCATCGCGGGCGCGGCGTGTTCGCCACCGAGTTCGGGCCGATCTCGTACGAGCCGGGCGACTGGGTGTTATTGCCGAAGGCGACCACCTTCCGGCAACTGCCAGAGGCCGGCGACAGCCTGCTGCTGGTCGTCGAATCACTCCAGCCGATCCGTCTGTGCGAGCACGAGCAGGTCGGGCGTCATACGCCAATCGACCCGACCATGCTGGAGGTGCCGGACGTCGCCGATTACGGCTGGCCAAAGCAGGACGAATACGAGGTGCGGGTAAAGCATGCCGGCGGGCACAGCTCGATCTTTTACCGCAACGACCCGATGAAGGTGGTTGGCTGGAAGGGCGATCTGTTCCCGTTCAAACTCAATGTCCGTAACATCCTGCCGATCATGTCGGACCGCATCCACGTCCCGCCGTCGTCCTGGGTGACCTTCGAGGCGCCGGGCTTCGTCGTCTTGAGCATTCCCCCGCAGATCGCCGTGGCCGATCTCGAAGCAGAAGAATTGCCGAGCTATCACCGCAACATCGATATGGACGAGGTGATGCTGAGCCATGCCGACGAAGACCCGAGCGGTCGCCGGCCCGGCAGCTTCCGGCATACGCCGCAGGGGATCCTGCACGGCGCCAATGAGGCGTACCGCGCCGAATTCCAGGCGCGCCGCAAGCCGGGCATGCGCCGGACAAGCACTAGCGTCGGCGTCGACACCTACCGGCCGCTCAGGCCCTCCGCCGAGTTCGCCCGAATGAGCAGTTAGCTCGAAGCCATACACCCATAAGGAGCAACATCGATGAACGAGCGGATCTGGGACAAGTTTTTGACCGAGCGCGACAAGGCGGTATTCGCGGCCGGCGGGTTCGGCGCGCGGGCAGGGTTCGGCAAACGGCCGGCGCTGCTCGTCATCGACGTCAATTGGGCGTTCTGCGGCGAACACCCGGAACCCATCCTCGAATCTGTCAAACGCTGGCGTACCTCATGCGGCGAAGCGGCTTGGGTTGCCCTCCGATACATTGAAGCGCTGATCAAGACGGCGCGGACCAGGGGGCTCCCGGTCGTCTACACGACCGGGGAACGGCGCTCGGACAATTGGGATGCAGGCAGCTGGCGTTGGAAGAGCACGCGCGGCGACGAAGCGGGCGGTTCGTTACACGACGATATCGACGGCAATCAGATCGTCACGATGATTGCGCCCGGCCCGCGCGACATCGTGGTCAAAAAGCAAAAGCCATCCGGCTTCTTCGGGACGAACCTCGCCTCCTATCTCACGCTATTGGGCTGCGACAGCGTGATCGTCGTCGGAACGACCACGTCGGGCTGCGTGCGGGCCACGGTTGTCGACGCGTTCAGCCTGAATTACCGCGTGATACTGGCGGAGGAAGGCTGTTTCGACCGTAGCGAGGCGAGCCACGCCGTAAGCTTGTGCGATATGCACGCCAAATATGCCGACGTGATCCCGACGGCCGAGGTCCTTTCCTATTTCGAGCGGCTGCCCGCCGATCTCTTCGACCTGCCGGCGGGCATTGGTGATCGCACGCCGCCAATGAAGGAAGCAGCCGAATAGAGCTTCCTTAGTCGCCGAGGCGGGTTGCGAGCACCGCCGCCGGGCGCTGCCCTGCGGCGTAAGTCGCTATGGGCGTCAGCACTCCGGTCTCGCTGTTGATGCGATACGAAGCCAGACGTCCCGACGCCGTGCCGGCCGCAACGAGGAATTGCCCCACAGGATCAAGGCAAAAGGCACTGGGCACAGCCTCGGTCGGCACGTGCCCGATTGACGTTAACCCGCCGCTCTCGGCGTTGACGGCGAACCCGACGATACTGTTATGGCCCCGGTTGCCCACAAACAAGAACTGCCCCGAAGGCGTCAGGTGAATTTGTGAGCAAGTGTTCCGCGCGCTGTATCCCGCGGGGAGCGCTGCGACCGTTTGCACAGCGGAAAGGGTGCCTGTCGCGGGGTCCATACGATAGGCCGTGACACTGCAGCCTTGCTCATTGGAGAAATAGACGAGGTCTTTGGTGGGGTGAAAGCAATAATGGCGGGGGCCGAGGCGCTCGGCCGGCTCGACCCGGTCAGGCGCATTGGGGGTCAGACGGCCGGACCGTGGATCAAACCGCAACTGCAAGATCATATTGGGGCCATGGGACTCCCGCAAAGGTTCGAGCACATTATCGTTCAAACGAGCAATGTGCGGAACAAAGGCAAACCGGTTGGACGGGTCGGTCTGGATGGCGTGAGCCCCCGTCGCAGTCGCCAGCCAATCGAGCGGTGCAGGCCCCACTGCGCCGTCCGCGGCCAGTGGATGGGCCGTCGCGCCGCCGCCCTGATAATAGGCGGAGAGCAAATACCGGCCATTGCGGTCAGGAGCCAGAAAGGTCGGCGCATGCTCCGTCGCCACTGTCCCTTGCGGCGCGAGCCCGCCGGTGTCGTGGTCGATCCGGAAGCTCGATATTGCCGGCGCGATGCGATGCCCGACATAGAGCACACGCCGGTCCGGGCTTATCGCCAGCACCGACGGACCACCTGCAGCGGGAATCGGGTTTCTTGGCGTCAGCTCGCCGGTATCGGCATTCATCGCAAAGACTGCGATCTTATTTTCGTCTTGCAAGCAAACATACAATGCGTGCGGCATCTTTCACCCCCTTGAGTTCTGACAGAGCACACCCAAGCCTGTCATTCCGGGGCGCCGTGCAGCGGCGAGCCCGGAACCCATTTTCCAGAGGCCGGTGTGCATGGGTTCCGGGCTCCGCCCTTCGGGCAGCCCCGGAATGACCATTTGATTTTGCTTGACGCTACGCGGCGCCATTGAGCGCAAAATCAAAGATGTCGAAATTCCGCAGCCGGCGGGTTGCCGCAATGTCCCGATATTCCGGGGTCAGTGGGCGCGACAGGATGAACGGAACCAGTTGCTCGCCAATCCCGCCATGCGAGCGCAAACGATGACCGGCGAGCCCCGAAAGGTCGTGCTCGGCGCGCGCGGCGCCGATCGCGGTGTTGTCGTCGCCGAGGGCGACGAAATCGGCCTCGCGATCGAGCGGCAGCTCGAAACGGCGCGCCGCATCGGCGCCGTCGAGGACGAGCGCCACGCCCGGCAGCGCCGCGCTCGCCGCCATTAAGGACGGGATATCGGGTGCGTTTCGGGCATACCCGCGGACAAAAGATCCGAGGGCGCCGTGATGGCGCACAAAAGGATCGGTGATTGGGCAGATCACCCGCACCGACCCGTCGCCAAACCGGCCGTTGAGCTCGTCCTCGAGAAAGATCACATTGGGCGCGCCGTCGGTCTTTGCTTTGTCGTTCATCCCGTGGTCGGCGACGAGGCCGACGACCGCGCCCATTTCGACAAACCGCCGCACCCGGTCGTCGAGCGCCCGGTTGAAGCCGTCCGCCTCCGGGGTACCCGGCGCGTGCGCGTGCTGGACATAATCGGAAAGCGACAGATAGAGCAGCGTCGCTGCGCCCCGCTCGAGAAGCGCAATCCCAGCGTCTAGCACAAACAGCGACAGATCGGCCGAATACATGTCGGGCCTGCGGCGACCCACCAGCGCCTCGGTTTCGTGATCTGCATATTCCGATGAAAAACAGATACCGGCGAGATTGCGCCCGAGCAGCTTGCGCAACTTGTCCTTGGCGGTGATCGCCGCCGTCTTGACGCCCGCGCGCGCCATCAGCGCGAGGATCGTCTCGCTGCGCATCAGATTTTCGTCCGTCATCATGATCTCGCGCCCGCTCTCGCGGTCGAGATAATAATTGCCGGAAATCCCGTGGACCGCCGGCGGTGCTCCGGTCACGATTGAAACATTGTTCGGGTTTGTGAAGGTCGGCACCACGGCCTCCGCCGCCCCGAGATGGCCCGCTCGGCCAAACGAGCCGATAAACCGGAATACCCCATCGGCGATGCCACGGTCGATATATCGGGGATCGCACCCGTCGACGCAGATGATTACCGTGGGCTGCTTTGGTTTGCGATATCGCCGGCCATTGAGCTCAACAATCTCGGACATGACAGCTCCCACCCAAGGATACCGGCAAGGGTGGGACAGCGCTGAGGCGCTGTCAAATGATGCCCAAGGGCGCGGCTGCATATTTCGGCCTCGCAGCCGCAGCTAAACTGGTATCGTTGCCGGATCGTACAGAAAGGAGATTTTTAGGATGAGCTCGAACGGGAAAGTGGCGTTGGTGACGGGCGGGGGAAGCGGCATTGGGAAGGCGGCCGCGATCGCGCTCGCCAAGGAAGGGTTTGCCGCGGTCATCGCCGGACGCCGCCCGGACCGGCTCGAAGAAGTCGTGCGGGAGATCGAAAGTTCAGGCGGGCAGGTCCTGGCGGTGCCGACCGACGTCACCGATCCCGCCTCGATCAAGAACCTCTTCGCCAAGACCAAAGAGCGCTTTGGCCGGCTCGACGTATTGTTCAACAATGCCGGGTTCGGAGCTGCGGCCCCGATCGAAGAACTGGCCGTCGATCGCTGGAAGGCCGTGATCGACACGATTCTGACGGGATCATTCCTGTGCACTCAGGAAGCCTTTCGGATCATGAAGGACCAGAAGCCGATGGGCGGACGGATCATCAACAACGGGTCGATCTCGGCGCACGCGCCGCGGCCCAATTCGGCGGCCTACACCTCGGCCAAGCACGCGATCACCGGCCTCACCAAATCGACCTCGCTCGACGGCCGCAAATACGACATCTCCTGCGGCCAGATCGATGTCGGCAATGCGCTGACCGAAATGACGGCGCGCATGCAACGCGGCGTGCCGCAGGCCAACGGCACGGTCATGGAAGAGCCGGTGATGGATGTCGATAACGTCGCCCGGTCCGTCGTATTGATGGCGACCGTCACGCCCGAGGCCAACATACAATTCCTGACGGTGATGGCGACAAAGATGCCCTTCGTCGGACGGGGGTAAGGAGCCGAGGGAAAGCCGGCGGGCGTTGCGCCGCGCCGGGCTTTCTCATTTCTCTTCTTCCTCGATCGCACTCTCGTGCCAATGGCGCAGCAACCGCCGCGACAGCGCATCGAGCAGCAGGTAGATGATGATGCCGGTCAGCGACAGCAGGAAGAGGGCGGCGAACAAACGCGGGATGGCAAGCCGGTAACCGGCTTCGAGGATGCGGAAGGCGAGCCCGGTCTCGGCGCCGCCGGTGCCGGCGACGAATTCGGCGACAACGGCACCGATCAAGGCGAGCCCGCCGCTAATCCTGAGCCCCGCGAGGAAATAGGGCAGCGCGGTCGGAAGCTTCAGGTATCGCAGGGTCTGAAGGGGCGACGCGCCGTAGAGTCGAAACAGGGCCAGCAGGTTGCGGTCGGCGCTGTTGAGCCCGACGGTCGTGTTCGCGACGACCGGGAAGAACGCGACGATCCAGGCGCAGACGAGGAGCGCTAGAAACGGCTCCTTGACCCAGATGATGATCAGAGGCGCGATCGCCACGATCGGCGTCACCTGCAGGATCACCGCATAGGGGAAAAGGCTGAGCGCGAGAATACGGGATATCGAGAACAAGAGGGCGATCCCGCCGCCGAGGATTGCTGCCGCCGCGAGAGCCGCCAGGGTGATGCGCAACGTCACCAGCAGCGAGCCCAGGAGGCTTGGCCCGTCGGTCCACAGGGTCTGCGCGATCAGCAGCGGGCCAGGCAGGATATAGGGCGGTATCTGCTCGACGCGGACGATGGTCTCCCAGAAGGCGAGGACGACCGCTCCGACGAGGATCGGAGCGGCAGCGCGCCAAAATCGCAGCCTCAATCGCCTCATTCCCATCCCGTGCGCATGCCTTGCCAAACCCCGCCTTGTCAAACCCGGGGGCGGGCCGTACCTATCCTTGATCACCAAGCCGAGGGAGGTCGCGCTATGCAGCTCAAGGATCCGAAGCTGTTCCGTCAGCAATGCTACATCAACGGCGAGTGGGTCGACGCGTTGAACCGCGGTACGATCCCGGTAACCAACCCGGCGACCGGCGAAACCTTGGGCACCGTGCCGCGCATGGGCGCCGAGGAGACCCGCCAGGCGATCGAGGCGGCCGACCGCGCGTTGCCGGCCTGGCGCGCCAAGACCGCCAAGGAACGCGCGCAGATCCTGCGCCGCATGTACGATTTGATGATGGCGAACCAGGAGGACCTTGCCGCGCTGATGACCGCCGAGCAGGGCAAGCCCTTGGCCGAGTCGAAGGGCGAGATCGCCTATGCCGCCGCCTTTATCGAGTGGTTCGGCGAGGAGGGCAAGCGCGTCTATGGCGACACGATCCCGGCGCACGCCTCCGACAAGCGCATCGTCGTCACCAAGGAGCCGGTCGGCGTGTGTGCAGCGATTACCCCGTGGAATGTCCCGGCGGCGATGATCACCCGCAAGGCGGGCCCGGCATTGGCTGCCGGCTGCACGATGGTGCTGAAGCCGGCGACCGCGACCCCCTATTCGGCATTGGCATTGTGCGAGCTGGCCGAGCGCGCCGGCGTGCCGAAGGGGGCGTTTTCCTGCGTCACCGGCCCGTCGAACGAGGTCGGCGGCGAGCTGACCTCGAACCCGACCGTCCGCAAATTGACCTTCACCGGTTCGACCGAGGTCGGCAAACTGCTGATGCAGCAATGCGCCGGCACGATGAAGAAGATGTCGCTGGAGTTGGGCGGCAACGCGCCGTTCATCGTGTTCGACGACGCCGATATCGAGATGGCGGTCAAGGGCGCGATCGCCTCGAAATACCGGAATGCCGGCCAGACCTGTGTCTGTGCCAACCGCATCCTGGTGCAGGACGGCGTCTATGACGCCTTTACCAAGCGCCTCGCCGAGACCGCCGGTGCGATGAAGGTGGCCGACGGGTTCGAGCCGGGCGCGGTGATCGGCCCCTTGATCGACATGAAGGCTGTCGAGAAGGTCGAGGCGCACATCGCCGACGCCTTGAAGAAAGGCGCCAAGGTGGTGACCGGCGGCAAGCGCGCCGCGCAGGGCGGCAGCTTCTTCGAGCCGACCGTCTTGACCGATGTGACGACCGACATGGTCATTACGAAGGAGGAAACCTTTGGGCCGGTCGCCCCGCTCTACCGCTTCAAGACCGAAGGTGATGCCGTCAAGATGGCCAACGATACCGAATTCGGCCTCGCCTCCTATTTCTACAGTCGCGACATCGGCCGCATCTGGCGCGTCGCCGAGGCCCTCGAATACGGCATCGTTGGCATCAACGAGGGCATCATCTCGACCGAGATCGCGCCCTTCGGCGGCATGAAGGAGAGCGGCATCGGCCGCGAAGGCTCGAAATACGGCATCGAGGAATTCCTCGAAGTCAAATACCTCTGCATGGGCGGCATCGACCGCTAAGGCTTAGGGCGCGGCGGCGCGATGAACCATTATGGAGTTTATCGTTGCCGGCGCGCCACGCAGCGCCAATGCCAATCCGCGGTCTCGGCGACGATGGCGCGAGCGGGTGGCGCGAGTTGCGCTGGGAAAGCGGACTGGCCGATGCCGATGTCGCAGTCTTGATCATCTATTTCTATCAGGGTGAAACGACACTCGATGTCGACAACATCGCGAAATCTCTGCTCGATGCACTTAAGGGGGTGCTTTTTCGAGATGACAAGCAGGTGTCGGAGCTTTTGATCCGAAAAAGTCGATTGAGCGCCGGGTTCTCGTTGACTGGAGCAAGCCCATATCTGCTCGACGCGATCGAGCGCATGACAAAAGCAGGTTCTGATTTCGTCTATATCCGCATCGACGAAGCCCCCGACCACAGCAGGATCCCATGAGCGCCGCAACAGATCTCGGCACCAGCGAACGCGAGGTGATCAGGCAGCATGCTGACTGGTATTCGCAGCAGGGCTACCAGGTTTCGGTAGAACCTTCACCCAGAGAACTGCCCGAGTTCTTGCGCACCTTGGCGCCGGACCTGATCGCCCGTCGCGACGGCGAAAATATCGTGGTCGAGATCAAGACCTCCTCTCCCGCAGTTTCTACTATTGTGGTCGATTATCGAAGCCGCCGCCCGGCACAGGCTGTCGTCGCTCAAAATCCCGCCGACCCGCCGAATTTCGTCGTCGGCTCTGCTGAAGATGCTGCTGACCGAGGGGATCGTCGAGGATGATGATTATGCGGTTCTCCGCCGCGGGTTGGCGGTTCGCAATGCCATCGCGCACGGTTTTCTCAACCAGCCCGTCGACGCGGTACTTTTTGAGCAACTCCGCAACGCGGCGAGGTTGTTGTTGCGGGCGGTTTCCCGAAAATGATCGCCCGCCTCTCGTCCACAGCCGCGACATCGGCCGCGTCTGGCGCACCGCCGAGGCCCTCGAATACGGCGTGGTCGGCATCAACGAGGGCATCATCCCGACCGAGATCGCGACGAGTGGAATTCAGGCTTTCAACAACAAGGTCGCGGTGGACGTCGCTCGCTGTGTGATGCTGCGAATTTTTAAAACGAGGACGCCGGCGCATGCGACTTCGATCACGATCGAAAAGATCGGGAGCAGAGATTCGGCTGACAGTTCTGCTCCAGGCAGGCGAAGCGCTGTGAGAAGGGCGTCGCTGATCACCGATACAATGAGCGCGCCCGTCGCTGCGGTGCAGAGCCAACGGAAACGACGAAGCTGGCTATGATATCCCGCATGAAACTCTGCGGGAATCCGACGGCGGCAGATATACGCCCAGCCCCCTATTCCGATGATGACCGAAAGCCAGAATGCATAACGATCGATCAAGCCCACGATTCCACTGACTGCCCTTATATCGTCACTGATGGCGCACTGCATCACGGCATACCACGCGACACGGGCCTTCATCGTGATGAAAACACCGGCGATTACAAGAATGACGGCGATGCCCACTCCCCTCATCCGCTTCGCAAGCGAGACCAAGGCGAACTGTGCTGCGATAACATGCGGATCACCGAAATTCGCAATCGCGCCCTGCTCTGCCTCGAGCCCATTGCCCCTGGGATCGGCAGCGACGATCTCCCGCAGATGGTCTTCGACCTCTTGGCGCACGCGTCTGGACAACGATCGGTCAAAACTGAGCGCGGCGCCAAGCGACTCGAGATACTCGGAAATCACGCGGGCCTCCCGCGTGGCCGGATGCTTGTAAGGAGACCGCCAATAGCGGCGGAAAACTGCTGCCAGACCGCGCGCTTCTCAGTAAGAGCGCGCTCGCCGCGTCGGGTCAATGCATAGACCCGTCGCTTTCGCCCAGATTCGGCGGTTACCCAGTGACTGACCAGCAGCCCCGCTTGTTCGAGACGGTGCAGTGCAGGGTAGATCGTTCCCTCCGGGAGATCGAACGCCTGGCCGCTCCTACGTCTGATTTCCTCTATCACTGCGTAGCCATGCGCTGGCCCCGCCGACAGGGCAGCCAGCACGATCAGGTCGAGGTGCCCCTTGAGCATTTCGCCTTCCACGCCTCGCATTACTATGCTTCGGCGGCGGCGGGGTCAAGTCGCGATGGGCCTGCGTGCCGCCGCGGCAGCCTATCTGCTGCGCGGCACGAAGACTTGGCCGTTGACGCCGAAGCCGCCCTCGGCGGTTTCGAAGATCTGGACAAAGAGCCTTTTGGCGGGATCGGGCGGTTGCTTTGTCGCGCCGAGCACAACGTCGGTAATGCCCTTTATCATTGCGCTCTTTTGTTCGAGAGTGAGGACCCCCGCCGGAACATGGACCTCAACCAGCGGTGCCCCGAAGTTTCCCGCGGGAACAGTCTCTGCCAAAGCGCTCGGCGGGCCGGCGAATGCGCCCGCCGCAATCGTTGCCGTCGTCAGGACCCTCCGGCGACTCA
>JBJMQW010000277.1:0-15675 GCA_045802495.1 Allostellaceae bacterium
CGCAGGACGGTCTGCGTGCCGCCGAGATCGCGCTCGCCGGCGTGCGGGTTGGTCCACACGGTGTTCTCGGAGAGCCGGGAGCGGCGCTACCGCTGATCGAACATGTCGTCGACGAGGCAAGCGCAGCGCTGTGCGCGGAGGCGGTCGGGGCGATGGCCGCAATGCACGAGTTGACCGTCGAATACCTGAAGACACGCCGCCAATTCGGGCGCGAGATCGGCAGCTTCCAGATCCTTCAGCACCGCGCCGTCGACATGCTGATCGCCTTGGAGCAGGCGCGAAGCATGGCGATGTTTGCGACGATGATGGCCGCCGAGGAGAATGCCGCCGAGAGGCGCAATGCCATCGCCGCCGCTAAAGTGCAGATCGGCCGCTCCGGCAAGTTCATCGGGCAGCAAGCAATCCAGCTGCATGGTGGCATCGGCATGACCATGGAGTACAAGGTCGGCCATTACTTCAAGCGTGTCACAATGATCGACATGATGTTTGGCGATGCTGACCACCATCTGCGCGAGCTCGCCCGGCGCGGTGCATCGCCGGCCAGCCGATAGCGGCGGCCGCGCTCGACAACAGCAGATGATCCTGAGCTGCGCGGTCTGCCATACCCGCTATCTGGTCGGCGAAGAGGCATTGCGCGGCCGAGCGGGGCGCACCGTGCGCTGTGCGAATTGCGGCCATACCTGGCATCAAAAAGCGCCACCGGAGCTGCCGGCGACCGACGACAGGGCAAGAAGCGCGGCCGCCCGGATCGAGCCCGCGCTCGAAGTCCCGCCGCGCCCGGCCGGCGTCCACACGTCAACCGTGGAGGTTTCGCCGCGGGGGCCGTCCTTGCGTCGTCGTCGGCGTCATTGGGGCGCAATCCGCTGGCTGCTGCTGGCAGTACTGCTCGCTCTCGCCATCGTGGCGGGCTTGATGTTGGCCCGAGGCGCTGTCGTCGCAATCTGGCCACCTGCCGCACGGCTTTATGCTCTGGTAGGGGCACAAAGCGAGCCGCTCGGAGCGGGGCTCAAGATCGATAAGCTCACACCGACGCGCACATCCGACGGCCTGATCATCGAAGGAGACATCACCAATACCGGAAAAACGGTGCGCGACGTACCGCGGCTGCGGGTCGCGCTGCGCGATGGCGGTGAAAAGGAGGTTCAGTTCAAAGTCATCGACCCTCCCCAGCCGCGGCTATCCCCGGGGGCCGTCGTCCATTTCAAGACGCCATTCGAGCATCCCTATGATGTGGCCACGGGCGTGGTGGTTACGTTCACCGCCCGGTAAATGACTGTGAAGGAAGCTTCTAAATGTTCATTGCAATGAATCGCTTCAAAGTCCTTCCTGGATCCGAAGGAGAGTTCGAACGCGTATGGACGACGCGCGACAGTCACCTGCGCGATGTTCCCGGCTTTATCGAATTTCACCTGTTGCGCGGGCCGGAGCGGGAGGATCATGTGCTCTACTCGTCGCACACGATTTGGCGAAGCCGCCGCGATTTCGAGGCATGGACAAGATCGGAAGCCTTTCGCCTCGCCCATCAGAGCGCCGGCCAGAACAAGCCGCTCTATCTCGGTCATCCCGAGTTCGAGGGATTTGACGTCATTCAGACCGTCGGGCCTGCAGAGTGACAGCCGGAATTGTCGTCCTCGGCGCCGGGTTCGCCGGGCTTTGGAGTGCCGTCGGCGCCGCTCGCGCACTGGATGAGTTCGGGGTCGGCAGAGACGACGTCCGAGTAACGATCGTCAACCGCGATGCCTGGCACGCAATCCGGGTGCGCAATTACGAGGCCGATCTGGGGCAGGTGCGGATCGCACTTGAGGACGTGCTGGAACCAATCGGGATAGAGCGGATAACCGGCGAGGTGGCCGGCATCGACTTTGCCAATCGACAGGTCGCCTGCATAATCGGAGGCACGCGCCAGCTCCTGGATTATGACCGCCTCGTCTTTGCCCTCGGCAGCCAACTGGTCCGTCCCGAGATTCGGGGGCTCACAGAATATGCGTTCGACGTCGACACTTATGAGACCGCCGCGCGTCTCAATGCCCATATCGGCTCCCTGCCGGAACAGTCACCGTCGCCCGGCCAACATATCGCTCTTGTCGTCGGCGCGGGGTTGACCGGCATTGAGGTGGCCACGGAGTTGCCCGGCAAACTGCGGACCGCGTTTGCCCGCGCCGGTCGAGCTGCTGAATGCCCTCGTGTCATTCTCGCAGATCACCGATCGGCGATCGGCTCCGACATGGGCGCAGAGGCTTGCCAGATTATCGACGCGGCGCTCGCCTCTCTCGGGGTGGAGACCCGCGTCGGCGTGTCGATCAGCGAGATCGATGCAACCGGGGCGAAGCTGTCGACCGGTGAAAAGATCCCGGCAGCGACAATTGTCTGGTGCGCCGGAATGCGTGCCAATCCGCTCACCGGGCAATTCCCGGTGAAGCGCGATCGGTTCGGCCGGATTCCGGTCGACCGGTTCATGAAAGTCGAGGGCATGGATGCGATCTTTGCCGCGGGTGACGTTGCCGGCGCGGTGCTCGACGACCGGCACGCGTCGGTGATGTCCTGCCAGCACGCGCGGCCGATGGGCCGTTTTGCCGGCCATAATGCGGTGTGCGACCTGCTCGACAAACCCATGCTGCCTTTGCGCATCGATTGGTATGTGACGTGTCTCGATCTCGGACCGTGGGGCGCCGTCTACACCGAGGGATGGGATCGGCGCGTCGTCGCAACCGGCGTCGCGGCCAAGCGGACCAAACAGGTCATCAATTGCGAGCGCATCTATCCGCCACGCTCCGCCAGCCCGCGCCAAATCCTCGACGCGGCGGCACCGATCGTGCAGGCGCCACCGCCGCGGTTTCGGTAGCGGCGAGAGAAAACCACGGCCACGCGTCCTTGTCGGATTTGCTGCGGCCGGCGTGACCTACGCTGTCGGCAACCCGATCGGGGTTGCGGTCACGGGTGGATGCGGAGCCCTCCGGTGCGGGCGAGGAATTCCGCGCGCGCCAGCTGACGCTGTAGAATCAGCCGCTGCGGCACCGTCAGCGGCTGCCAAGGACCGCCGAGGAGCACCCGACTTCCGCCGTCGAGCTTCAGGCGGCGGCCGTCGAACACGAGAAGGCCGTCCAATCCTTGTTCGTCGAGTGTCCAA
The DNA here is from genome assembly GCA_045802495.1 of Allostellaceae bacterium. GTDB lineage: Bacteria > Pseudomonadota > Alphaproteobacteria > ATCC43930 > CGMCC-115725 > AP-15. The sequence goes on from JBJMQW010000277.1 coordinate 3,128, forward strand.
TTCCGCACCGGCCCGGTGTCGATGTGGATAAAGCCGGAATGCGGATACCAGCCGACGCCGCCGCGCTGCATCGCCCGCGCTTTGGTCATCGCCTCGGAAAGCTTTGCGTCAGGACGAATGTCGAGCGCCCGCCCGACGATATGCTGACTGTGCTCGGCCACGCCGAAAGTGGTGCGCGCGAGCATCGCATTGGTCTCGGCCGTGCGATAGGCCGAAAGGATTGTCGCTCTTCTATCGCCGACCGAATCGAGCACGTCGGCCAGAAAATCGATCACACCGACGTCGATCTGCGTCTTCTCCCCCGAATGGTGATCACGCAAAAACACGCAGAGCTCGTCGATGACGCGGTCTATCGGGCCGTTATCGTTGCGATAGGCGCCGTCAAAGGTTTCTCCGGTATGGGCGTTTACAAGGCGCAAACGGCGCAATGCCAGAGCCGGTCGTGGTACTGCGCGTGCCACCGACGACCACGCCGCGCATCCAGCCATGAAAGACAAAAAGAGGCGTCGATCCATTTCCCCCGCGTTCCCTGATCCGTTTGAGCTCTCGAACAAATTCGGAAGCTGTTGTTGCCGGGCTGCCCGGCAATCAATCCCCTATCTCCGCAAGTCGAGAACTCTCGTGGATGCCCGGACGGAGCCCGAGCATGAGGCCGAGAAAGACTATCCGATTGAAGGCACAGGCTTGCCTAAGGTCAAGCCTTAAAACCTCTTAACCTAAAATCTCTTAAGCAGACGCTCGATGTAGTCGAGCTCGATTTCGGGCCGGAAGCGTTCCCCGGCACGGCGGCGCAATTCGTCAAGGATCTCGCGCGCCTTTTGCAGGGTATTCTGATCGGGAATTTTGACATCGCCTCGATCGTAGGTGCCGTTGTTCGACATCGGCCGTCCGAGCGGGTCGCGCTCTGCCCGGTCGCGCGCCTGTCCGTCGGTCGCGCCGACCTCGTCGTCGCCGGGATTACCCAACTGGCCTTGCATGCGACGCTGCATCTGCTGGGCCAAGTCCCGCGCCGCCTGCTGCAACTGGTCGAGCGCCTCGGTCTGCGGGCCGATCGCCTCGCCGGGCAGCCGGCGCTGCAGGGCCTCTGCGGCGTCCCGCATCGCTCGCTCGGCGCGGCCCATCGGCTCCGGGATATCGCGCAGCCCGTCGCCGAGCCGGCGCATCATCTCACCCAACATGTGGCGCAAGCCTTCTTGCTGGCCGGCAGCGTCGCCGAGTTGACCGCCGGAATCCTGCGGATCTCCGCCCTGCTGCTGCCCGCGCTGGCCCATCCGACCTTGCTGTCCTTGCTGTCCTTGCTGTCCTTGTTGACCCCGTTGTCCTTGTTGACCCTGCTGCCCTTGCTGTCCCTGTTGGCCCTGCTGCTGCGCGCGGAAGCTGCGATCGAGAAGCTGCTGCTGGCGCTGCATCAGTTCACGCATGTTGCGCATCATCTGTTGCGCCTCGTTCGACCCTTGCTGGGGCATCTGCCCAGGCTGCGCCATGCGCAGGTTCTCGAGCATGTTTTGCAGCTGCGACAGCAGCTCGCGCGCCTGGTCGCGGGCGCCGTTGCGCGCAAGATCGCGTGCCCGATCGAGCATCCGCTGCAGATCGCGGCTGCTGATGACTTTCGATGGATCGATCGGCTGTTTAAATTGATCCGGGTTACGCGCCATGTTTTCGGCGAGCGCCTGCAGATAGCGGTCGAGCGCCTGCTGAAGCTCCTTCATCAAACGGTCGATTTCCTCGTCCGGCGCGTTCTTGGCCAGAGCGTCCTGCAGCTCCTGCTGCAGTCGGCGCATTTCTCGCTCAGCCAAAGACATGCGCCCGTCTTCGATGCGCAGCGCGGTATCCCACAGCAGCTGCTGGACTTCGGCGATGGATTTTGTGTCGTCGTTGAACCGCAACCGCTGTTCCGCAAGCCTCATCGCGAGAAAAGCGACGGTATCCTCGCGGTAAAGACGAGGGCGCTCACGAAGGTCGCTGAGGGTGTCGGCGACCGCCAATCGCGACCCGGCATCGGTTGCCAGCTCCTTGCGCTGATCGATGATCGCGCGCGCCACAGGGTGCTCGAATACCCGCTCCGGGAGCTTCATGCGAACCGGCTCGCTCTCGCCCGTCTGACCGAGCGCGTCGGTCGCGACGAGCCGGATCTCCACCGGGAGACCGGCCCAAGGATGGGGCGACAGATCGTGGTAGCTGGTGGCTTGCGCTTCCTTGAGGTGTAGTCCGGGCAACGGGGCTTCGAGCTCGATCGTCTCTTCCGGATCGCCGCCTTCGCGCCGGATCACGGCTTTGACCGCTTCGACCCCATAATCGTCGCTCGCCCGATAATCGACGCGCAGGGCCGCATGCGATGTTCCTTCGGGCGGTTTCGCGAAGCCGATTTTGGGCGGGTTGTCGGGGATGATCTCAATCGGCCAATCGCCGAGCACGGCACCCGCTTGCGTCACCTTGAGTCGGCTGCCGCTCGTCAACGTCGCGGCCGCCCGAAAGTTCTGTTTGTCGATCTTCTCGAAATCACGGCTTTCCGCATCGATCGCAAGCTGCGGGACGGTCCCCCCGCCATGCACCTGGCCGAGAAGCTTGCTGCCCGTCGGGACGCGGATCGCCTCGGTGATTTCCGGCCGCAAGAATATCGGCGCCAGCCCCGTATATTCCGGCGGCGTCACCCAGATATCGAGGTTGATCGCGGTCGCCGCCGGTCCCCCGGCCATATTGGGCGCCAATGCCTGGCCGATCCGCTCGCGCCAATCGCTCCCCGCGTCGACCGCCCCGATCAGCAGCAGGATTGCCAATACCGATCGCAGCCCCCACGGGTCGCGCGTCGCAAAGCCGGCTCTCGGGAGGCCGATCTGCAGCCGCTGTGTCGCTGCCTGCATGCGCCGCAGATGCGCCTGCCACAGCCCTGCGGCTTGCGGATCGAGAAATCCGATCGGGCGGTCCGCGAGGGTCTGCAGCGGCCGGTGTTCGAGGCCGCTCGCCTGCTCGATGCGGCGACGCGCGGCTCTATCATCGGGGATGGCGATGCGGCGAAGAGCCGTAGCCAAGCCGAAGACAAAAGCGGCCCCGAGCATCGCCAATATGGCGGCATGGAGCATCCCCGGGAGGTCCGGCAGCACATCGAAGAGCGCGAGGACCAAAAATGCGCCGAGCGCAGCGACCGCCGGCCAGCAGCGGGGCCACACGCGCTCCCATATCAGAGCCGCGCGCGCGAGCTTCAGCCGGACCCCGAATGCAACGGGCGACGTCGAAGAGCGGTGGGTCATGCAGCACCTCGCTTCCCCGCCGGCTCTTCCGGGACATCGGAGAGCCAGGGTGGAATGGTATCCAGCGACAGCAAAGCATCATAGCTCGGCCGCGCCCTGATAACGGCAAAACGCTCGCCGGAGACCAGCACTTCCGGCACCAATGGACGGCTGTTGTAAGTTGTGCTCATGACCGCGCCATAGGCTCCTGCGGCAGTGAACGCGACGAGATCGCCCTCCGCCAGCGGCGGCAAGTCGCGGTCCACCGCGAACGTGTCCCCGGTCTCGCATACCGGTCCGACCACGTCAGCCGGCTGGAGCGCGGCACCGCGCTCCGGGAGGCGGACGGGCACGATGTCGTGCCACGCATCGTAGAGCGCCGGCCGAATCAAATCGTTCATTGCCGCGTCGAGGACGACGAACCGCCGGGTGCTGCCCTCCTTGGTGTAAATTACCCGTGAGACAAGCAACCCGGCCGAGCCCGCGAGCACGCGCCCCGGCTCGAAAGCAAGCGCGAGGTCCAGGGACCCGAAGATTTCGCGCACGAGGTTGGCATAGTTGCCGAACTCCAGCGTCCGCTCGGCATGATAGCGGATGCCGATCCCTCCGCCGAGGTCAACCCGGCTCACCTCCAGGCCTAGGCCTCGCAATTCGATGACCAGCCCGGCGATCCGCTCGAAAGCACGCCTGTACGGCTCGAGCTCCGTGAGCTGCGATCCGATGTGCACGGCGAGCCCGACCGGCTCGATGCCGGTAAGCTCCGCCGCGAGGCTGTATGCGTCCACCGCGGCGTCCAATTCGATGCCGAACTTGTTCTCCCTGCGGCCGGTCGAGATCTTGGCGTGGGTCTGCGCGTCAACATCAGGGTTGACCCGTATCCCGACCGGCGCGATCCGACCGTCGACGCCGGCGATTTCGCTAAGCCGCCGCAGTTCCGGCACCGATTCGACGTTGATCTGGTGAATGCCGGCGGCAAGAGCCCCCGCCATCTCGATCGCCGTCTTGCCGACGCCCGAGAAGACGATCCGCTCCGGAGGCACGCCGGCCGCCAGCGCCCGACGCAGCTCCCCCTCGGAGACGACGTCGGCGCCGGCTCCGAGACCGGCAAAGTGGCGCAGCACGGCGAGGTTGGAGTTTGCTTTGACGGCAAAGCAAATCAGCGGTCGATCCGGTAAAAAGGCCTCGGCAAAGCGCCGATACTGGCCAGTGAAACCTGCCGCGGAATAAAGATAGAAAGGTGTCCCGACCGCGGCTGCGATCTGCGGCACCGGGACTTCTTCGGCGTGAAGATTGCCGCCGCGATACGTAAAAACGCTATTCATTCGGATAGGGCCGCGGATAGGTGTGGGGCACGTCCGGCGGAGGCTGCGGCGCATTCCGCTTTCCGCACCCCGCGATTGCCAGGACGAGGACGATCGCAACTCCCGCAAAAACCCTCCCCCGCCTCGCTCCGTTCGGCACACTCTCCCGCATTGCGGGCGAGGGGGGACCCAGCCGCCACGGGTCCGCGCGGAGCGCGGCCCGAGGACAGGCTCCGGGCTGGGTGGTTGAGGGGCTTGCGGGAATCACTTTAGGAACCTCTTGCGGGCGTCTTGCGCTGCCGCGCGGACCCGGCACGGAGCCGTGCCGCCAAAGCTGGTGCGGCTTTCCACCGAGCGACCGGCATCGAGCACATCGTAGACGGCCGCCGTGATCGCCGGCTCGATGGCCTGCAGCTCGGCGAGCGGCAGCTCGGCCAGAGAGCAGCCCAACGCTTCCGCGCGCCGGACGATCTGCCCGGTCGCGTGATGCGCCTGCCGGAACGGAAGCTTGGTGACCCGCACGAGCCAATCGGCGAGATCCGTGGCCATCGCGAAGCCTTGCTCCGCCGCGCTGCGCAAGCGCTCCCGATGCGGCTCCATGTCGCGCACGATGCCGGTCGTCGCGTCGAGACACAACTCCAGCGCGTCTACGGCCTCGAACACCGGAAGTTTGTCCTCCTGCATATCCTTGCCATAGGCGAGCGGCAGGCCCTTCATCACCGTCAGCAATGCTATCAGCGAGCCGTTCAGCCGCCCCGTCTTCGCGCGTATCAGCTCTGCCGCGTCGGGATTGCGTTTTTGCGGCATGATCGAGCTGCCGGTGGTGAACGCATCGCTCAGCGTCACAAAACCGAACTTGTCGGTGCACCAGATGACGATCTCCTCGGCGAAGCGAGAGAGATGGACACCCGTGATGGCGGCGGCAGCCAGGAACTCCATTGCAAAATCGCGGTCGGATACGGCATCGAGCGAGTTCGCCGCAGGACGGTCGAAGCCGAGCGCGGCGGCCGTGGAGTGGCGGTCGATCGGAAAGGATGTGCCGGCGAGCGCCGCCGCGCCGAGCGGCGACTCATTGAGCCGACGTCGGCAATCGGCGAGGCGCCCGCGATCACGCCCGAGCATCTCGACATAAGCCAGCAAATGGTGCCCGAGCGTTACGGGTTGGGCGATCTGCAGATGCGTGTAGCCCGGCATCACGGTGCCGGCTTCCGCCTCCGCGCGCTCGATCAGCGCCCCCTGCAAGTCGCGCATCGCCGTATCCAGGCGGTCGATCGCGCTGCGCAGCCATAGCCTGAGATCGGTCGCGACCTGGTCGTTGCGCGAGCGCGCGGTATGAAGGCGTCCCGCCGCCGGCCCGATCAGCTCGGCGAGGCGCCCCTCGATATTCATGTGGATGTCCTCGCGCTCGGCGCTGAAGACAAAATTGCCCGCTTCGATTTCCGACCGAATTTGCTCTAGACCCGCACTGATTGCAGCGCCATCTTCCGGCGACAGGACGTCCTGCGCCACCAGCATCGCGCAATGCGCCTGCGAGCCGGCGATGTCCTCGGCGTAGAGGCGCTTGTCGAAGTCGATCGAGGCGTTGATGCGGCGCATGATTTCGACGGGCCCATCGGCAAAGCGCCCTCCCCATAACGAGTTTGGCGGGATGGCGCCGCCTTCGGCCAGGCGTTTACTTTTGGTCATGAACAGCCGCTCCATCCGCGGCAGGAGAACGACGCGATGAGATGGGCCTGTGTCGCCGGGTTGCTGGTCGTCCTTCTGCCGGCGAGTTGGGCGGGAGCGGCGGAGGGCGAGGGCGACATGCCTGAGCGCGCCAAGCTCGGCGAGTTCGTTCCCTCCCAACAACCGGCGCCGGCGCCGGCCGTGTCGCTGACCGACGTTTCCGGCAACACCGTCGAACTATCCGACTTCAAGGGCAGGCTCGTCGTCGTCAACCTGTGGGCCACTTGGTGCGAGCCTTGCCTGCGCGAGATGCCGTCGCTCGAACGGTTGCAATCGAAACTGGGCGACCGGATCGCGGTGCTCGGCGTTTCCCAGGACCGCGGGGGCAACAAAACTGTCGAGCCGTTTATTGCCAAGCTCGGTCTGAAATCGGTCAAGATCTTTATCGATCCAAAGAGCGTCGTCGGGCGCGCCTTCGAGGTGAGAGGTCTTCCGACCAGCCTGCTCATCGATCGCGACGGCAAGTTGCTGGGCCGGGTCGAGGGTGCCGCAGAGTGGGATTCACCCAAGATAATGGCGGTTCTCGATCGCTTCCTTTCCGGCGATGGGGTCGTCAAGGCGTCGTCCCGTTGAGCACGTTTCTGAGAAACAGACCGCCGCGCCGCAGCCCCTCATTGTCGATCGAATGGCCGATGCCGACAGACGTCACCGTCTCGACCGGCACATCGGCCGCCTTGAGCGCCGCCTCCGCCTCGGCGAGCGAGGAATAGGGGACCAGCGGATCGTCGGTGCCGTGAACGAGAAGCACCGGCGGGCGCGAGCGCAGCTCCTGACCCAACAAATCAGGAGCCAGCAACCGGCCGGAAAACCCGACGATGCCGGCCACCGGCTTGTCGCGCCGCAACCCGACGAAGAGCGACATCATGGTCCCTTGCGAGAACCCTACCAGGGCCAGATCGCTTTCGGACAAACCGCGCTCGGCGAGAACGTCGTCGAGAAAGCTGTCGAGGATCGGCGCGGCAGCCCGCACCCCGCCCAACACCGCCTCGCGGCTACGATCCTGGGAGCTGAACCACTGATAGCCATAGGGGGCCATGTCGCAGGGAAACGGCGCGTTTGGCGACAGGAATTCGGTGTCGGGCACCAGCCGCGCCCAATGCGGCGCGAGCCCGATAAGATCGTTACCATCGGCGCCGAGCCCATGCAGCAGGATGACGAGACGACGCGGCCTTCCGCCTCCGGCGGGCGGGCGGGACGGTCCGGACAGATGAGACAACATCGGCGCGGTCTCTGAAAATGGCAAACGCGGCCAAAGAAGCTAGCCCAGGCGACCTGCCGATGTCACCTACAGCGGCGGCGAAGGCGATTTCCGGCCTGACGGTGACGCGCTTTGCCCCAAGCCCCACCGGCTATCTGCACCTTGGCCATGTACGCTCGGCGTTTGCAGGCTGGCGGGCGGCGCGGCGCGATGGCGGGCGGTTTTTGCTACGCATCGAGGATATCGATCGCACCCGTTGCCAAGAGCAATTCGCCGCGGCGATCCTTGAGGATCTGGCATGGCTCGGGCTCGACTGGGATGGCCCGGTCCGCCGGCAATCGGAACATTTCGACGACTACCGCGCCGCTCTCGATCACTTGGCGGCGATGCGCGTGCTCTATCCGTGCTTTTGCACGCGGCGCGAAATTCAAGCCGAAATCGCGCGCGCCGGCGGCGCGCCGCATGGGACTGCCGGACCACCATATCCGGGCACCTGCCGCAGGCTCGGCGCTGCGGAGGTCGCAGCGAGGCAGCGCTCGGGGCAAGATTTTGCGTTGCGGTTAAGTGTCGGCCACGCCTACGCTCTGACCGGTCCCCTCCACTGGTTCGAGGGGGAGGACCCGCAGCGGGCCGATCCGTCTTTGCTCGGCGATGTGGTGCTCGCGCGCAAGGAGATGCCCGCGAGCTACCATCTTGCGGTGACCGTCGACGATGCAATCCAAGGCGTGACCTTGGTGACCCGCGGCGATGATCTGAGGACCGTGACGCATGTTCATCGCCTGCTGCAAGCCCTGCTCGACCTGCCGACCCCGCGCTACCGGCACCACCCGCTGCTGACCGACGACACCGGCCGCCGCCTCTCCAAGCGCGACGGCGCGCGGACCATCCGGGCGATACGACAGGAGGGGATGAACCCGGCCGACGTCATCGCCCTGGCCGAAGCAGCCCCTCGCCTCACATGCGGGGCGAAAGCGGGGACCCAGTCCACCAGGGGTGGGTGAGGGTACGGATGTCGGGTTCGAACGCTGCTTCCCGCGGCCGTGTTTTTCGGGGGAGGTCCGCTCGCGCTCTGCGTCAGCCAGGTTTCAGGCCCTTGGCCTTGTACACCGCTGCCGCCTTTGGATCCGCCAGGAAGTCGATCAGCGCCTTAGCCGCGATCGGCTGCTCTGACACATACGGGGCGCCGACGACGTAGACCAGATCCGGGCTCTGCAGCTCGGCAGGCAAAGGACCGACCACGTCGATGCCTGCGACCTCGACCAGTTCGCTGACCGGCTGTATGCCGATCTCCGCCTCGCCGCGCGCTACGGCCTCCCCGACCCGCGGGCCCTGCACCCCGCTTGCCGAGACGAGTCGTGTTTTCGGCTTGAGCTCGGCGGAAATACCCAGCTTTTCGACGACCTGCGCCAGGTGCTGCCCGCTGGTGGCGCCGCTCGCCGGGTCGGCATAGGCAACCGTTTTGGCATTAAGGAGCGCTCTCTTGAACGCGTCGACGGAGCTGATGTCCGGCATTGTGGCGCCTTTTTTCACCGCCAGACCGATCTGGGCGCTTGCCAGCGCCTTCGTCGTACCGCCGACGATCTTGGCCTCACGCACGAGCTTGTCGACGCGCGGCTTGGTCAGGATCGCGACATCGATTTCATCATCCGCGGCAACCTTCTGCTCGATGACGCCGGCGGTCGCGTATTCGATCTTGAGCTTATGCCCGGAAGCGGTCTCGAAAGCCGGGGCAAGTTCCTGCAAGACCGTGCGCATTGCGCCGGCGCTCAGCACCTTCAACTCGGCCGCGCTCGCCTCGGCCGACACAATCCCGGTTACCAGAGCGAATGTACCGGCCAGCAATCGGATGGTGCGCATCATCGCCACTTCGCTGAAAGACCATAACGAGCCGGCGCCGATGTCGGCATATCGCCCGCCGCCGCCTCGCTGACGGTATATACGCCACAACGGCCAAGACCAATAATCCCGATAATATGCCCTCTGCGATTTCCGATACCGGCCTTGGCCGGGTTGTTCGTCGCGTCGCTTTGCTGAACCTCGGATATTTTGGGGTTGAGTTCGTCGTTGCCGTAACCATTGGTTCTGTTTCCCTGTTCGCGGACAGCATCGATTTTTTGGAAGATGCGTCCATCAACCTGTTGATCGCGATCGCCTTGGGCTGGACGGCCTGACCTCGGCGGCGCAGCCCACCGCGACGCTCGGCCCGCGAAGCGGGCGGGTGAGGGGGCAAGCCTCAGTCTAGCGGCCGATGAAGGCCGGTTGCGACGTCGAGATATTCCGGATCATCCGGGCGCAAAACCCCGTGTCGCAAGGCGAAATCGAGGATCACCAGGTTGACGTTGAATTTGAAGTCGTCGGTCGAGCGGACGCGTTCCACGACTGCCGAGGCCGGCATCAACTCGAACCGGACGATCTCGCCGTCCTGGTTCTGCGGCACGAAATCGGCCGGCAATTCGAGGTCATAGACAAACAGCACGTCGTCGCGAATCCCGAGCGCTGTCTCCATGCGGTACGAGACGGCGCCGACCGGAACCGATTGCCGGGTCAGGCTCGCCGGCATGGACGCTTCTTCCTCCCCTTCCTTCAGCAACGTGTCCTCGACCCCGTGCGCGTTGCCGATGCCGCCGGCCACGATATTGTCGAGCTTATTGGGCGCGACCTGTTTATTGGGGGCGCGCCGTCCGACCCATAGTAGGAGCGAGTCGGCATCCCGGCAGTAACCGTTCAAATGGACGCCGTAGGCGCGCGTCCCGAAGAACGGGACGGCGCCCCGATCGAGCCGGAAAACAGGCCGCATACCCCAACGCGGCGCGACATCAAAGGTTTCGTTGCGCCATTTCGGGACGCGGTGCTCGGCGACCAGAGCATCGACGACCGTGTCAACGGCTCGGCTGACCGTCTCGACATCGCCGCTGGCCCGCAACCTCACCCCGTTCTGGTCGACGGCGAAGGTGTCCGAAAAGCGCGCCAATGCCTCGGCATTGTCCCGCCGCAGCAGGCCGATCCGGTCGTTGCCGGCAAAGAGCGGTACGGCGCGCATCGGCTCGTAGCTGTTGCAGCTGCGAATATGGTCGAGGAACGACATAAAAGCTCAAAACCTCCGATCAGCCGGGGGCGCTGCGCTTTTCGGAAGTCAGCACAACCTCGACATAGGCGATCTGCCGCAGGCAGGCGGCCAGGTAGTCGCTCAGATCACGACCAATCCCGCACATTTGAATGTCAATCGTCAGCTCCGCGTCTTCGGTTCCGCATATCGTGCTGTGCCAAAGGGAAGGCACCAGACCGCGCTTGGCGAAGAGCTCGAGAATGCGAGGCATCACGCCGGGTTCGGCGTGGGCATGAACGGAAAAGCAGGCTGTGACGGGGAGATTATCGTCAGTGACGGTCGCGGCGGAGAGCGACATGAGCATGGTCCTCGGCAGAAGCAGGGCGAACAGACGCGACCCGAACCCCAAGAGGGTCCGGGAACGTAATTCGCCGGACTGCCCGGCCATGCATCGACGTGGCTGCCACAGCTCAAAGTCTAGGCCGATTAGCGGGTGCGGTCAACGAGCTTCGGCTTCAATGCGGCGGATCAAAACCTCGCCGCCACTTGTTTGCGATGACAGGAAATGCGCCAATCCGGAGATCAGAGAAATGGCGGAACGCCCGGTGGTGACCGGCCGCGAGGCTCGTGCGGCCAGCAAGGAAGGCGTGGTGCGCTACGTTTTGCTGGCGTCGCTGGTGCTCGTCGTGGTTCTATTCATAGTAGCGTATGAGATATTTTCTTGATCGGAGCGATTGATCATGCCCGTCCGGTTCGCCTGCGTCGCCCTTTCGCTTATTGCCATCGTCGGGTGCGGTCTCGTGGGCGCTCCGGAGCGGGCCAGCGATACCCAAAACCTCAACGCAATCTCCGATGATATCGCCGCGCGTTCGATGACCCGGTCCGACGTGATGCAGGCCGCTGATCCGATGGCGCGCACCGTCCTGCCCAAGCACTACCAGGTGCCCCAGGAGTGATCTAGCGCTCGTTCCCGATCCGTGCCTAGCAAGCAGAAAGCCCTGCTGGCGGCGACCGGTGAAGCACTGAGCACGGCCGAGATTTATCTGGCGGCAGCCCGGGCCCGGTTGTTCGCCCAGGTGGCTCCGGATGGCCGCCTCGCTCTCGATAGGTTGGCGAATGAGCAGATCGCCGCCCATTCATTCGCCTGGATGGCGAGCTATGTCACGGCGCTTCGCCAGCTGAGGGTCTGGGCGGTGCGGCTCGACGAGGCCGGATTGCTCGGCGAGATAGACGCGCTGATCCTTGAAATCGTGTTCGGCGAATACCTCGCCCAGCTCGCCGGCGGGGTTCCGATGGCGCAAGCCGAGTTCGCGCGACCGCAGGATCTCGGTCTTGGTGAGAGTGACATTGCGCCGCTGCGCGCCGGCGCGGCAGGAGCCTTGGCGGCTGAAACTGTGGCGGCGCGGTTGCGGCTCGGCGCTCGGCTAGCCGAGACCGGCGAGGGCGCGCTCGGGAATATCGGCATCGATGATGCCGATCTCGACATGATCCGCGACCAGGTCCGCCGTTTCGCCGAGCGCGAGGTTGCGCCCAATGCTCAAGACTGGCACCGCCAAGACCGGCTGATCCCATTGCCCATTGTTGAGGAGCTGGGCGCCATCGGCGTCTTTGGCATGACGATCCCCGACCGATATGGCGGGCTCGGCCTGGGCAAGCTCGCGATGAGCGTCGTTTCCGAAGAGCTGTCGCGCGCCTATCTTGGGGTTGGCTCGCTCGGGACGCGCTCGGAGATCGCCGGGGAGCTGATCCGGCTTAACGGGACCGAGGCTCAGAAGGTGCGATGGTTGCCGCAGATCGCTTCGGGCAAGGTGCTGCCGACCGCCGTCTTCACCGAGCCGAATACCGGCTCCGACCTTGCCAGCCTGCAGACCCGAGCGGTGCGGGACGGCGCGGTGTATCGTGTCTACGGCGCCAAGACCTGGATCACCCATGGCGCCCGTTCCGACCTGATGACTTTGCTTGCGCGCACCGATCCAGCGGAACGCGGCTATCAGGGACTGAGCATGTTCTTGGCGAAAAAACCGCGCGGCAGCGAGGAGGACCCGTTTCCG
>JBJMQW010000278.1:0-6787 GCA_045802495.1 Allostellaceae bacterium
GATGTCGACTGCGATGCCTACCCCTATGCCGCGGGGCGCCAATCCGTTAAAGAATTTGCTGCCACCCTGGGTTCAGACCGGCGGTCAGGAAGCGATGCTGGCGCGTCTGGCGGCGCTCGAAACGCGTGCGCGGATCCGCACCGAGATTGAGCGCGACGGGCTCAACAACTGGGGCCGCATCCCCTCCTGGGAATGCGTCCAGATCTCGGTGTCGCCGCATCTGCCGCAACATGCCGGCGAGACGATCGCCGGGCTCGCCCAGGCGAAGGGCCGGGATCCAATCGATCTGCTCTGCGATTTCCTGATCGAGGACAATGGTGCAACGCGCGTGCTGATCACCTCGATCGGGGAAGAGGATATCCGTGAAATCCTCCGCTCGCCCTCCGCTCTCGTAGGCTCGGACGGCAACTGTGTCGCCGATTACGGCACGGTCAGCCAGGGAATGCCGCATCCGCGGTTCTACGGCACCTTTCCCCGGATCATCGGACACTATGTCCGCGAGGAGCAGGTTCTGCCGCTCGAGCAGGCCATCCATAAGATGACCGGCGCGACCGCGCGGGCCTTGCGGTTGCGCGATCGCGGGCTCATTCGGGAAGGGTACCGGGCCGACATCACGATCTTCGACCCCGCTGATTTCAGGGACCGCGCGACCTACGCCAATCCGCACCAATATCCTACGGGCGCACGCACAACCGTTCTCGTCAACGGGGTCGTCGTCGTCGACAACACTCGTCACACCGGGGCGACGCCGGGGATGGTCATGCGCCGCGCGCCCGACGGCACAGTAGGATGAGGAGGATATAATGGCTACGCTCAGAACCGGAGGTTGCTTGTGCGGCGGCATTCGTTATGAGAGCTCGGGAGAGCCGTCGTTTGCGCTCCAATGCCATTGCCGGGATTGCCAACGCCAGAGCGGCAGCGCCTATGTCGCCGCCGTTCGGGTGCCGGCCGCGGATTTCCGTATTACCAAGGGCGCGCCAAAGCACTACACCGCCAAGGCGGACAGCGGCAACGAGATCACCCGGGTGTTCTGCCCCGATTGTGGCAGCCCACTTTATGTTCAGGTTTCGACCCGGCCCGATCTGGTCGGAATCCGCGTCGCGAGCTTCGACGATCCGAGCTGGTTCCGCGCGGAAGCCGACATTTTTGTCGGCAGCGCCCAGCCCTGGGATTTCATGAACCCGGATCTGCCCAAATATCAAACCTATCCGCCGGGACGGTCTTACCCCCCGGAGAAAGGATGAACGGCTACAGAGAGGGCGGCCGGCACAGGTGGAGGCGCGCCTGCCACCCCCCGCCGCAGAAACAGCAGAGGAAGCGCCACTAGGCTGCCATCCGTGTTGCCATAGGAGATCACGTTAGCCGTCCGGGTGACCTGGATTGAACAGGGTGATCGCGTCGGGTGTGCCCCAGAGAAGATCGCGGTAGCGGCCCTGGTTTCCCGGATTGAAAATCGTAATCGCATCGGGGTCGCCCCAATCGAGGGCGGATCGCTTCGTCGTCATCAGGCTATTTATGGGAGATCGTCGGGCGAGGCGCAGGTCCATCTACCGGGCGAAGCGTCTTCTCGTAGAACCGACTCATCTCGATGTTGTGAACAAGCATTTTGGCGTAGTCGTCAAAAAGGGCGACACCACCGCAACTTGTGACGACGCCATCAAGGCTATCGCGCGGCTCGCCATGCTACGGGCATTGTGCCGCCTGTGGATCACGGAGAGTTGGAAGGTCAGTCCATGAATGTTGGTTTCACCCCGGATCAAAGCCGCGTTGCGCGAGAGTTCGTTGGGTATACGTTCATGGATATGGCGCGGTTATGCGCGACACGTGGATGGGACGAGCCACGTGGCCGGAGTGTCGAGCGTCTGCAAGCTGATCTGACGCCTGCGCCGCTTGGGTACCGTCGCGGAATGGTTGCGGGTCGTCAATTATTCTTCTTCTCGCATGCTTATCGCCTAACAATGGACCCTATCTTTGAGGACCGTGCCCGCCGCCTATATGCCGATTTGCTGGACCACTTCTGGGACAAAACGCATGGCGGCTGGTATTTCAGTGTTGATGACGACAATACTCCGGATAACGCTAACAAAGATTTGTATGGCCATGCCTTTATAATGTTTGGTCTTTCTCACTACGCTGCAATTTTCTCGGATGCGGACGCCTCTAATTGGATCGAGCAGACCAACGAACTCGTTTTTCATCACTTCCGTCTGCCCGGAGGATGGTTTGCGCCGTCGACGACACGGGATTGGGAAATTCTTGGTAGGAATTTAGAGCAAAACCCTCATATGCACCTGCTTGAGGCATATCTTTCAGCATTTGATGCCACGCGCGACGAAGCATTCATAAAATGCGCGACAGAAATAATGTCGATCTACACCGAGTTGCTTCGAACCCGTGACGGCAGCAAGGTGCTTGAGCACTTTGACGAGAATGGGCAGCCCGCCGCCGCGCGGGGCAACCTGATTGAGCCTGGCCATCTATACGAATGGTACTGGCTGGTGAACGAATACGCCGACATCGCGGGTCTGCCTGCGTACCGCGCGGCTTGCACCCCGATCATCGCGTGGGCTGATCGCTGGGGCATCGACCACGGCGCAGGCGGCATTTACGATCAGGTCGACAGCGACGGCAACGTCGTCAGCAATCGTAAGCGCATGTGGCCGGTGACCGAGTGCATCAAGGCATTCGTCACACTTGTGCGTATCAGCGGCGGTGAACAATCGAAAGGCTCTCTGACCCAGTGGACCACGTTCATCCAGGAGAGATACTGCACCAAAGGTGGTGCTTGGCATGAATACCTAGATCGAAATCTCCAGCCTGACTGCGATTATTTGCCCCTCAGCACGCCCTATCACGTCGCAATGGCTGCTCTCGAAGTCGAAAGACTATTGGGCGGACCCGGTGCCTTCGGGATGAGAAATTCCAAAGCCACCGCCTTTGCGCCTGCGCATGGCCACCGTGGTGTTCCAACGATCACGTGAAATCGAGCGGCCGACCATACCGGGGTGGATCGCCATCGCTCCGATCTCCGGCGGAGTGCATCTGGCGAGCAGAGGGCCATCCGAACGGACAATTTCAAACTGAGTCAGCACCGCCGAGGGCGGTAGATGGACAGCCCCTCGCGTCTTGCCTAGAGTGCGCCGCCCGATTCTGCGGTGAGTAACGATGCGTCTTTCCGAGTATTTTCTGCCGCTGCTGCGCGAAAATCCGAGCGAGGCGCAAATCGTCTCGCATCGGCTGATGCTGCGCGCCGGGATGATTCGTCAATCGAGCGCCGGCATCTATTCCTGGCTGCCGCTTGGGTTGCGTGTGCTGAAAAAAGTCGAGCGCATCGTCCGCGAGGAGCAGGACCGCGCCGGGGCACTGGAGATCCTGATGCCGACCGTGCAGCCGGCCGAGTTGTGGCGGGAGAGCGGACGCTACGACGATTACGGCAAGGAGATGCTGCGCATCCGCGACCGGCACGACCGCGAGATGCTGTACGGGCCGACCAATGAAGAGCAGGTGACCGAGATCGTCCGCGCGACGGTCAAGAGCTATCGCGACCTGCCGAAATTGCTCTACCACATTCAGTGGAAGTTTCGCGACGAGGTGCGGCCGCGCTTTGGCGTGATGCGCGGACGCGAATTCCTGATGAAGGACGCCTACAGCCTCGATCTCGACTTTGCCGGAGCGCGGCATTCCTACAACAAGATGTTCGTCGCCTATTTGCGCACCTTCGCCCGCATGGGGCTGAAGGCCATTCCTATGCGCGCCGATACCGGGCCGATCGGCGGCGATCTGAGCCATGAATTCATCATTCTCGCCGAAACGGGCGAAAGCGGCGTTCATGTCCATTCGGATTTCATCGAAACCGATTGGCGGGAATTCGACAGTGTCGGCTGGGAAGCCCCGGCTTTGCAGCAAGTCGTCGATCACTACACCAGCATCTACGCCGCAACGGACGAAGTTCACGATCCGCAAGCCGCTGCGCAGTATGGCGACAAGATCGTGAGCCGGCGGGGTATCGAGGTCGGGCAGATCTTTTATTTCGGTGACAAGTATTCACGCCCGATGGGAGCTTTGGTGGCCGGTCCCGACGGTGAGCCGGTGGCGCTCGAAATGGGATCCTACGGGATCGGGGTGTCGCGTCTGGCCGGCGCGCTGATCGAAGCCAATCACGACGATGCCGGCATCATCTGGCCGGAGAGCGTCGCGCCCTTCCGTGTCGGGCTGATCAATCTGCGCCCGGCTGACGCGCGTTGCCGTAGCGCAGCGGACGACCTCTACACCAAGCTGTTGGGCGCCGGCGTCGACGTCCTCTATGACGACCGCGACGAATCTCCGGGCGCCAAATTCGCTACGATGGACCTGATCGGTTTGCCCGATCAGATCGTCATCGGCCCGCGCGGGATCGCCGCCGGCACGATCGAGTTCAAGCACCGCCGCACCGGCGAGCGGCACGATGTGTCCGTCGAAACGGCGCTGACACGATTGATTGCCCCTCACCCCGACTCTCTTCCCGCAAGCGGGGAGAGGGAGAAGACCAGCGAAGCCCCTCTCCCCGCGAGCGGGGAGAGGGAGGGGCCCGCGTAGCGGGAGGGTGAGGGGCAGCCGCTCGGTGATCTTCAACGCGTTCGAACGCATGGTCGCGTTCCGCTATTTGCGGGCGCGTCGGCAAGAGGGGTTTGTCTCCGTCATCGCGATATTTTCCCTGCTTGGGATAGCGCTCGGCGTCGCGACGTTGATCATCGTCATGTCGGTGATGAACGGTTTCCGCGCCGACCTCCTCGCGCGCATCCTCGGCCTCAACGGCGATCTCGGGGTCTATGCCTATAGCGGCGGCCTCACCGATTTCGACGCGGCCGCGCAAAAGATCCGTGACCTTCCCGGTGTCGTCCGAGTAACCCCTCTGATCGAAGGCCAGGTGATGGCCACCTCAGAAACCGGCGCCGCCGGAGCGCTGGTGCGCGGGGTTCGGCCCGAGGATCTGCGCTCGCTGCGGCTGCTGGCGGATCATATCGTCCAAGGAACGCTTGCCGATTTTGGCGAAGACGGCGTCGCGGTCGGCGACCGCTTGGCGCGCCGGCTTGGGGTCGCCGTTGGCAGCCCGATTACGGTGCTGTCGCCGCAGGGTACCGCCACCGCCTTCGGCACCATGCCGCGCGTCAAGACCTATCAAATCGTGGCGCTGTTCAACGTTGGAATGTATGAATACGACAACAGTTTTATTTACGCGCCGCTCGAAGCGGCGCAACTGTTCTTCCGGTTGCCGGAATCGGTCTCCAGCCTCGAAGTCTTTACTTCCGACCCAGATCGGGTACGCGAGGAACGGCGCCGCATCGCCGCTGCGCTCGGCGGAAATGTGCGGATTGTCGACTGGCAGCAGGCCAATTCGAGCCTCTTTAACGCCGTAGAGATCGAACGCAACGTCATGTTTCTGATCCTGACGCTGATCATTCTCGTCGCCGCGTTCAACATCGTCTCCAGCATGATCATGATGGTGAAGGACAAGGGCCGGGATATCGCGATCCTTCGCACCATGGGGGCTTCCCCAGCGATGATCCTACGCATCTTTGTGCTGAGCGGCGCCAGCATCGGGATCGTGGGCACGCTCGCAGGCCTTGTTCTTGGTGTCCTCTTCACCCGCAATATCGAGGCGATCCGGCAGGCCATTCAGAAACTCATCGGAACCGATCTGTTCGCCGCCGAGATTTATTTCTTCACCCGCATTCCGGCGCGCATCGATTCAGGCGAGGTCGCCGCGGTCGTCTTCATGGCCCTCGCCCTGTCGTTTCTTGCCACGATCTACCCCTCCTGGCGCGCCGCCCGGCTCGACCCGGTCGAAGCTCTTCGCTACGAGTGATGACCCTGTTCAAAAAACCCTCGCTCCCCAATGAGGGGAGAGGGAAGGGAGAGGGAGGCGAAGGGGCACCTGGCGGTGAGCATCACCCCCTCACCCCGACCCTCTCCCCCAAAGGGGAGAGGGAAGACAGCATTTCAGAGTCGGCGGCTATGCCGCCGGCGCTCGAGCTGCGGAGTGTCCGCCGAACCTTTAAGCAAGCCGGAACCGAGTTGCGCGTGCTGGACGGGATCGATCTGGTGTTGCGGCCGGGTGAGGTCATCGCATTGGTGGGCCCGTCCGGAGCCGGGAAATCGACGTTGTTGCACGTGGCGGGGTTGCTGGAGCGCCCCGATGGCGGCGCCGTGCTGATCGGCGGAGAGGATTGCGGCGGCCTATCCGATGGACGGCGGACGCTGCTGCGACGCTCGGAAATCGGCTTTGTCTACCAGTTTCACCACCTGCTGCCGGAGTTCTCGGCGCTCGAAAATGTCATATTGCCGCAGATGATCGCCGGGGTTGGGCGCAGCCGGGCTCGCGGCAAGGCAGTAGAATTGCTCGACCGTGTTGGCCTTGCGCAGCGAGCCGGACATCGGCCGGCGCGGCTCTCGGGAGGCGAGCAGCAGCGGGTCGCCATCGTCCGGGCGCTCGCCAACAACCCCAAAATCCTGCTGGCCGACGAGCCGACCGGCAACCTCGACCATGCCACGGGCGCGAGCGTGGCGGACACGCTGCTCGACCTCGTCCGCCGCACCGGCCTCGCCGCGCTAATCGCCACCCACAACCACGATCTGGCCCGCCGTCTCGACCGCGTCGTTGCGCTGGAGGACGGGAAACTGCAGGTAATTAATTAATAATAACAACTTTTCGCGGATATCCCAAATTCAAGCGTTCGGAAGTAAATTAATTTGGGGTATTATCGGGTGACTTGCCGATGATTCTAGGAATGCGCATTTCCGCGCTGGC
>JBJMQW010000279.1:0-6766 GCA_045802495.1 Allostellaceae bacterium
CCCGCGCACCGCGATCGTGTCCCGCGACCGCGAACCGCTCGAAGCCGAGCGCCGCCATCGTCTCGACCTGGTCCTGCGCCAGGGCGCGCTTGGCATAATTCGTGTTGTCGGGTCCGGCCGGCGGCTTGGAGCTGTCGCCGTAGCCGCGCAGGTCGGGAGCCACGACAGTGAAGTCGTGGGCAAGACGCGGCGCGACCTTGCGCCACATCAGGTGGGTCTGCGGATAGCCGTGCAGCAGCAACAGCGGCGGACCGCTGCCGCCGGTGACGAGATTGATGACGGCGCCCGATGTCTCGATCCGGCGGCGGTTAAAACCGGGAAAGTAATCGGCCATCGCGGTCCCGCCGGCTACAGCCCGCGGGTGGCCGGACCTTTGAGCTCGACCGTGTTGCCGTCGGGATCGGTGATGTAGAGCGAAGGGCCGTAGCCCTCGGCACCATAACGCTCTCTGACTTCGCCGACTTCAATGCCGTGGCGCCGCAGATGAGCAGCGAGCGCGGCGGCATCGAACCCGTCGATCCGGACGGCGAAGTGATCCATGTTGCGGCCGGCGGCGTTTTCCGCCGCTCCCGGCGAGGCTGACGCCGGAACCAGGTCGATCAGCGACGCGCCGGCCCGCAGCTGGACGAGCTTCGGCTGGTCGAGGCGGCGCTCGACATGGCAATTGAGGACGGTTTCGTAAAACCCGATCGCACGATCGAGATCGCCGACCCGGAGCACGACGTGGTCGAGGCCGGAAATACGCACCTCGGTCTTGCGATCTGCAGCCTCTCTTGTCTCGATATTCGCTACGTCCGGCATTTATCCCGCTCCCTTCGCTCGCGATGCGTCATTCTATCGCGAATCGAGGGAGCGGGCAGTTGGATTATTGCTGCTGGATTATTGCTGCACGGGCTGGGAGGGCTGATCGGCGCCGCGCCGCGAATGTTGACTGCGCCAGGCACGAACCTCGGTACGGTCGAGAACGCCGTCGTGATTGGCGTCCATCTGATCGAACCGGGTGCCGGCGCGATGCCCTGCCCGCTCCTGCGCACGCTGCAGATACTGCTCGCGAGTAATGCCGGAGGGGCTCACCGCATTTGGTCCGGGCTTCGCCGCTGGAGCGGCGCTTTCTATCGCGGCGGTCTGGGGGTTTTGGGGGTTCGTCTGGGCAAGGGCGGCCGCGGGCAGCAGCGACAAGCTCATAAAGCCCGCAATCAAGAATTGACGCATAAGACTACCTTGAGTTGTTAATCTCATATGTATATCTCAAAATACGAGCAATCGCAAGCAACAGCGAGTGCGGGTTGCGCGACGGTCATGTCATGTCGGCAAAAAAGCCGGCAGAAAAGGCCGCCTTCGCTGGAAAACCGGCGCAGCGAGGGAGTACAGTCGGCGACAGCGCCCTTCATCAACCTGGAGCGGGGAAAACAACATGCAATACCGCAGGATCTCGGCCGACTGCCATCTCGACATGCCGTGGATGCCGCCCGATCTGTTCGTGTCCGAGGCGCGGCGCGAATTGAAGGAGCGCATGCCCTATGTCGAGGACGGGCCGCAGGGGCCGCAATGGGTCGCCAAGAACGGCGCCAATTTCGGGTTGAAGAACGGTGTCGGACCGGGTGGCGCACCGTTTGTTCCAGGCCAGAACCACCGGGTCGACAAGATGGCCGAGACCGGCATGTACGAGGACGGCAAGCGCGACGTCCGGCGCTGCAGCGACCCGCATCTGCGGATCAAGGACATGGACCGCGACGGTGTCGACGCCGAGGTCATCTACGGCATCCTCGGCGCCGCCTCGCGCCTCAACGACCGCGAAGCCTCGAACGAGATGCTGCGCATCTACAACGACTTCCTGAGGGATTTCTGCCGCCATTACCCTGAGCGGCAGATCGGCCTCGCCTGCCTCCCCTATGGCGACATCGACGACGCGGTCGCCGAGATCCACCGGGTTGCCAAAATGGGCATCAAGGGGCTTGAACTGTCCTGCTCATGGGACATGGATCCGATGTGGCACCCGGTCTGGGAACCGCTGTGGAAAGCGGTCGAAGACGTGCAATTGCCGCTGCACTTCCACACCTTCCCGACGACCTCGCCGCGGGCGCGCGAGGGGGTTTCCGGGCAGACCCGACGGGCGGCAATGTTTACCGGGGTTTCCGCCTTTCAGATGGGCCTCATCAACATCATCGCCGCGCTGATCGGCGCCGGCGTGCTGGAGCGTCATCCGCGGTTGCGTGTCTCGTTCGGCGAGAGCGGCATCGGCTGGTTGCCCTATGCGCTCGACCGCATGGACTTCGAGTATGAAGACCGCTTCCGTGATCTAATGAAACTGAAGCCGAGCGACTATTGGCGCCGCCAGTGCAAGGCGACGTTCCAATTCGACCCGATCGGCACCAAGCTCGTCGACGACATCGGCGTCGAGACCCTGATGTGGGGTTCCGACTACCCGCATACCGACGGCGTGTGGCCCGAATCCTCGAAATACATCAAGGAGCAATTCGCCGGCCTGGCGCCCGAAATCGTGCACAAGATCACCTGCGAGAACGCCGCCAAGTTCTACGGGCTGATCAACTGACGCAAAGCGTCATCCCGGGACGGCCCCTTGAGGGCCGGACCCGGGATCCATGGGGCGGCGCCCATTGGGAGACCAGGGCGCCGTCGCTGTTTTCACTGTTGTTTGCAGCGAAAATACAGCCAGCGAGGCGGATTCGACCGCGGGATCTCTTGCCTTTTGAAAATCGGAGCAGAGCAAAACAGCAAGAAGTTGCCGCCTTTCCGCTGCATAACAGTAAAATAACAAAAAAACGAAGTGCCCCTGCAAATTATGTCACCATCGATTACCGTTAGAATTCGGCGAAGGCAGGTCTCACAAACTTACGGCAATTTTCCGGTCTCCCGCCCGATCACGTTTCTTATTTGCGATCAGAAAGCAGCCGCCAGACACCCGGTCGTGCTCCAAGACCCCAGGTAAAACGCGTATCCTCGAGGGGCCCGACGTTCGCCGGACCTTCTCCCAACCGCCGCCCTCGCCGCACGACAGCCACTCGGTGCAGCCGACCGACCGCTACGACGAGTTATGCCCCATTCCGGTCACCGGTCGGAGCCGCCCGAGTAAGGCAGATGAGATGGAAAGCGGCTATCGTCCGATCTGAGCGTGCATGACTGGTCAAATACTACCGTCGTAGCGTGGCCGATGGCATCACCCGTTTGCAGGAGCAGAACCGATTAAGCAGCTCTGTAGTCCCTGACATAGACATGGTTTTCCAATGCGTCGCCGAACGTACGCATCAACGTAATGGTCTCGTTCGTAAGCTCGTCGAGATCATCAATCGTGATGAACGTATCCTCACCGTGGGCTATCAAATTCCGCCGCTTCAGAAGCACTACGTCGACAAAAGTGGCGCTATCAGCGAACAACTGAGCTGGCACGCAGCAAACCAAGCAAATATCGGCGAAAACATCAAAATTCAGGTTTGCCCTGGTGTTTATGAGATCGTCATTGACTCTAGAGAAGCGTTGAGCCGATCCGTTTAGAACGTCATCGATCAAGGCGCAGCGCTCAGCGACACTGGTTCTCGACGCTGAAAGTGCCGCCAAACGGGGCAGGAAGTAATTTCGGAGGAACTGACGGTCGAGATCGCTATACAGAAATCTCCGGAGCGCAACATGCTCGAGGTACTTCCGGGCGGCGAAGCGAACGTAGCCCTCCCAATGGGCATAGCAGACGGTGACCAAGGCGCGAAGGAGCACCCTGCGCAGGCTCTCATCGGCTTTGACGATCGCGGCTTTCAGATCGGAGATTTCCCTGAGGCGCCAAGCCCTGTCCTGAGTAATCTGCTCTGAAAAATCGACCTCCGAATAGGGCTTGCTCATGGACGAAACCACACCTCACCAAACGGTACGGTCCGCTGTATGCGCGTCGTACCGCGCATCCCAGGGGAGGTGAAGGTCGCCGTCTGGGCTGGCTCCAGAACGTGCGTAACTTTTCCCGTACAAAGTCCTGTGGTGCTGGAAGAGCGAGAATGGCGTCGAGGTTTTTGGCTACGCCGACGGCGATCCCTTCGAGCCCAACAAGGCCAACTTTCCCGATGTGACGTCCATTCTCAAAACGCCGCAACGCGTCCCTACCGGCCACTGAGCTCAGCATTGCAAATGTCCGATTTATCAACTCGGCTGCTGCGGCGCCGTCGCTCGCGCGCGCAAGAGAAACAATGCCGTCATCGATATATTCTTCGACGTCCAAAATGCCGTCGTAAGGCACGTAAGTGTGCACAAGGAACCGGACGGCAAACTCCATATGCCGCTGTCGTTCAATCTGGTCTTCCGTGACTGACACAACGGCCTGAAATTGCGGCTCGTCCGCTGCCGTTTTCACCGACCGGTAGTATCCTCCGTTTACCATTAACATTATACAATTTCGTAATTCTTGTGCGTTGGCCTGCGTACCACCCGCGTTGAGCCGCTGGAATAGGTCGAATTTTGTTTGGTCGTCACTGGGTCGCTTCAGAATCTCTACACCAATTCTTGCTCTGCGAATCGACAGCTGATGGCTCTTATCGACCTCCCGCTGTTCAGTTAACGGTACTTCAGATATCAGGTCGTTCCTTTCCCATACAGCATTATGTAGGGAAGGAAGATATTTGGTAGCTTCAAGTATCGACGGCGGTTCTAATTCTCCACTAGGGCTTCGCAATTTTCCCATGAACTCCAAAATGGTAGAGATCCGCTGTAGACCATCGATTAGTTCCCAGCTGCTGTCCTCCCTTTCGAATACAAAGATTGGCGGTAGAGGTATCCCGAGCAGCAGAGATTCAATCAATTTGGACTTCTGGCTCGCATCCCAGCGAAACAGTCTCTGGAATTCCGGATCGATGATGATCTCGCGATCGTCGTACATGCTGACGATCTCGCCGACCGACATCTGATAGGCGTCGGTTCTAACGAGCCGCTGCCCTCTCGCTATTTCTTCAGTGAGCATGTCTTCAATCTTCCTTGAGCGATGCCCGAGGATCATATGATATCGGCCGCGCGCACGTTACAACGAGCACCATCTCCGTGCTGGGCGTCAGCGGCCGCAATCGGCGCGCAAAGATGTCATCGAAGGTGCTGGCGCAGCCATTATCGGAACCGCCAGATCGGGCTGGCGGGCTGGTCGACGATATCGCCGCCGAGAACCTGATCTGGAGCCCTGACTACCCGCACACCGACGGCATCTGGCCGGCTTCCTCGAAATACATCGAGCAGTAGTTCGCCGGCTTCTCGCCCGAAATCGTACACAAGATCGCCTGCGAGAACGGCGCCAAGCTTTACCGGCCCGTCAACCAAATACCTGCGGCTTAACGCCTTCACCGCCTTCCTCCGCGTTGCACTCCTCCTATAAGCTGCACTGCCCTTATAGTATGTAGGCCAGGCTAAGGGAGGTGGGTGAGGTTTGTCCGGTATCGCGCTGCTCTTTGCCGCAGGAATCCTTGGCTATTTGCTGGGCTCGGTCCCGTTCGGCCTGCTGCTGACGCGTGCCGCCGGTCTCGGCGACATTCGTCGGATCGGCTCCGGGAACACCGGGGCGACCAATGTCCTGCGCACCGGGAGCAAGGGCCTGGCGGCCCTGACCTTGGCCCTCGATCTGGCCAAAGGCACCGCAGCCGTTCTGATCGCCCAAAGTTGGGGGACCGAGGCCGGGCTCGCTGCGGCGGGTTGCGCCGTCATCGGCCATATGTTCCCGGTCTGGCTCGGCTTTCGCGGCGGCAAGGGCGCCGCCACGGCGCTCGGCGTCTTGATCCCGCTCGCTTGGCCAGTAGCTCTGGCTGCCGCCCTCCTGTGGCTGGCGACTGCCATAATCTCCCATTATTCCTCGCTTGCGGCGTTGATCGCCGCCGTCGCCGGAGCCTGCCTGGCAGCGCTGCTGGCCGACAGAATGACGGCGTGGATGATCGCCGGTATCGCCCTATTAATCATCCTGCGGCACCATGAAAATATCCGGCGCCTGATCGCCGGCACGGAGAGCCGGATCTCCTTCACAAAGAGCTGAGACCACCCTCGGAGCTGAGACCACCCTGGCCGCACGCGAACTCGACCCGCAGGAGCGCCTGGACTGGCTACGGTTGTGCCGCACCGAGACGATCGGCCCCGTCAGTTTCTTCGCGATGTTGCGACGCTTCGGCTCGGCGCGGGCGGCGCTCGAGGCCCTGCCGCGCCTTGCCCGTCGCGGCGAGCGTTCGAGAACCGTCGCCGCGGTGACGCGAGCCGAGGCCGAGGCGGAACTCGCCGCGCTCCACCGTTTGGGCGCCCGGCTCGTCTGCTGGGGCGAGCCGCTCTACCCGAATGCCCTGCCCGCCATCGAGGACGCGCCGCCGCTGCTGACCGTGATCGGGGAAGCGGAACTGCTCGGCCGGCCGATGGTGGCGGTCGTCGGGGCCCGCAATGCCTCGGCCAGCGGACGACGCTTTGCACGCGATCTCGCAGCCGGCCTCGGTCAAGCGGGCATCGTCGTCGTGTCGGGTCTCGCCCGCGGGATCGATGCGGCGGCTCACCTCGGCGCGTTGACGTCGGGCACCGTCGCAGTCCTGGGTGGCGGCATCGACATCGTCTATCCCGAAGAAAATCGCGGACTGCATGAGGCTATGGCGCGCCAGGGTGCGATCGTCGCCGAGCTGCCCCCGGGAACGGAGCCTCAGGCCCGGCATTTTCCGCGCCGCAACCGGATCATTTCGGAATGGCGGTAGGGGTTGTGGTGGTCGAGGCTGCCGCGCGCTCCGGGTCGCTGATCACTGCGCGAGATCGGAAGAGC
>JBJMQW010000008.1:0-3362 GCA_045802495.1 Allostellaceae bacterium
CGACTGCCGCGGCAAGCGCCTGGCGTCACGGCCGGCCTGGGTGAGCGTCTGGCGCTGGCCAAGCGCCCCGATATGTTGGGGGTGCTGACGACCACCGTGCTGACCGTGGCCGGCACCTTCACGGTCTATACTTATCTCGGCGTCTTCCTGGCCGGCGTCGCCGGCGTGCCGCTTGGCGTGCTGGTGGGACAGGGCTTCGGCTGGCGCGCGACCTTCCTCGGCGTGGCAGGACTGGCGGCGCTCTCACTGCTCGGGATGCTGAGTCGACTGCCTCAGCAAGCGCCTGGCGTCATGGCCAGCTGGGGTGAGCGTCTGGCGCTGGCCAAGCGCCGCGATATCTTGGGGGTGCTGGCGACGACCGTGCTGACGGTGGCCGGCACCTTCACGGTCTACACTTATCTCGGCGTCCTCCTAGCCGCCATCGCCGGCCTCGGCCCGCAGGGGCTGCCACTGGTACTGCTGGGTTTCGGCCTGGCCAGTGCCGTCGGCACCCGGCTCGGCGGCAGCGCGGCCGACCGTTGGGGCGCGCGCCTTACCGTGATCCTTGGTGGGGGGCTTGCCCTGCTGGCCTACCTTGGCTTGTCGCTCGGCGCGGCGCTCGGGCCGGCGCGGGCAATGCCGGTCCTGCTACCGGCCATCCTGCTTTGGGGCCTGGCCAGCTGGGGGCTGATAACAGCGCAGCAGGCGCGGCTGGTCGCGTTGGCTCCGGCCCTGGCGCCAGTCAGCCTCTCGCTGAACTCCTCGGCCATCTACCTCGGCAGCGCGACGGGCGCGGCAGTGGGCGCGCTGGTCATCGCCGATGGCGCAGTGGGGCGGCTCGGCTGGGTAGCTGTCGGGTTCAGCATGGCCGCGCTGCTGCCGGTGCTGCTCAGCGGCAGCAGCACATCAGGCCGAGGTTGATAAGAAGGGCGACCGCAGTCGCCTGATCCGCAACCGGACAACGGAAGGGTAGAGCTCCATGAAACGCATTCTCTATGCGCTGCTTCTCGCCAGCCTACCGTTCGGCGGCGCTCTTGGGGGCGAGCCGAAAGCGAAGAACGCCAAGGTGACACTCGTTTACCAGCACGAACTGCCAAACGTCCCCGGCAAGAGCATCAAGGGCGTGCTCGTTGAATACGGGCCGGGCGGCTACTCGCCCGGCCACACGCACGCCAAATCCGCCTTCATCTACGCGACCGTGCTGGAGGGAGCGATCCGCAGTCAGGTCAACAACGGGCCGGTGACGACGTACGAGGCCGGACAGAGCTTCTCGGAACTGCCGGGCGACCGGCATGGCGTCAGCGCTAACGCCAGCGAGACGAAGCCGGCCAAGCTCCTTGCCGTATTCGTGGTCGACACAAACGAGACTGAGCTGACAATCCCATTCGGGAACTGAGGTCATAGTCGTGGCGTAGGCTGTTAGAACGTACTGACGCCGCCGAATCCAATGGCGGCTTTCCACCCACTTCAGACGGACGTGCGGCGGTCGGCGAATGACGCAAATGGGGCATTAAGAGTAGTCCCGAGGGCGGTGACGCGCATCAGATCACCCCCTCCTCGCGCAGCGCGGCGATCTCCGCATCATTGTAGCCGAGACCGGCGAGGATCTCGTCGGTGTGCTCTCCGACAAGCGGCGCGCGGCGGCGATAGGCCCCAGGGGTCTCCGACAGTTCGATCGGGGTCGGCGCCAAGGGCAGGGTCCCTTCGATCCCCGGATAGGTCACCTCGTTCAGGAGGCCGGCGGCGCGAATATGGGGGTCATCGAGCGCCTGCTGCGGCGAATAGACCTGGCCCGCGACTATGCTGGCTTCCTCCAGCGCGGCGAGCGCCTCGGCACAGGTTCGTGATGCGCACCACTCACGCATGCGGGCGGAAATGACATCGCCATGATCCGCCCGTGACTGGTCGTCGGCAAAGCGCGGATCGTGGAGCCAGTGCTCCTCCCCGATCATCCGGGCCCAGCGGCGGAACATCGGCGCGCCGATCACGGTCGCCACGATCCAGCCGTCCTTGGTGCGAAAAAAGTCGGCGGGCGCGGAGTTGAACCCGCGGTTGACGATCGCCGTCCGGTTCACCTGCATCAGCGCTTGCTCGATCAAGGTGGCGTTGGTGTAAGCGATCGCGGTGCGCAGCAGCGCCCCTTCGACCTTCTGGCCGCGTCCGGTCTTGCCGCGCTCGATCAGTGCCGCCAGGGTGCCGAACGCCGACAGAGAGGCGGTCCCGAAATCGACCCAGGGCACCTTGAGGGCTATCGGCTGCTCGAGTGTGCCCGACAGATAGACCGCGCCACTCATCGCCTGACCGATCCCGTCAAAACCGTGCTTGTGGCTCATGGGCCCGCCCGAGCCGAACCCGGTCACCGTCGTCAGGATGATGTCCGATTTGGTCTGACGCAGACTGTCGAGGTCGAGCGCCAGTGAGCGCAGCACTCGCGGCGGCAGGTTTGCAACCACGACATCGGCGGTAGCGACCAGCTTCCTGACGACCTCACGGCCCCGTGGCGCGGCGGGATCCAACGTCATCCCGAGCTTGTTGCGGTTCATTGCCAGAAACATCGCGCCGCCGCCGGTGAACGGTTCCGAGGCCGGCCCGGCCCCGACCGGGATCATCCCCCGATCCTCGCCGCCGCCGATCCGCTCGATGCGAATGACCTCGGCGCCGAGATCACCCAGCAGCGCGGCACAGAATGGTCCCGCTATGTAACGCCCAAAATCGAGGACACGTACGCCTTGGAGCACGCCAGTCAACAATGCCTCCTGCGGTTTGCTCCCGCTCCGAAAGTCACGCCGAGTTTATCCATTGCCTTGCTCCAGCGCATGCTAGGATCTCATCACCCATGCAGGTCTGAGGAAAAGCCGATGAACAGGACGGAGTTCGAGAGCGAGTGCCAGGCGCAAGGCTATCTCGAGATCGTCGACCGCCGGATGGCGGCTACCACGACAAACCCCGAGCATTCCCATGAGTTCGACGCGAAACTGCTGGTCCTCGAGGGCGAGATGACGATCGTGAGCAATGGCGGCGAGCGCCTCTACCGCTCCGGCGATACATTTGCGATCACCGCCGGATGCCGGCATGCCGAACAGAGCGGAACGGAAGGGGTCCGCTACCTCGCAGCCCGCCGCTATCCGCAAAAGGCCTCGCGCTAACGGTCTTTCCCCGCTGCGGAGGATCAAGATGCCGCTGAACACAGTCAAGGTTCCGACACCGCAACAGCTGGGAGAGGTGGCGGCGGAACTCGGCTTCGCCTTTACCGACGCCGATCTCGCTGCGCACCACGAAAGTCTGTTGCCGGCTTTCGACGCGTACAGCCGCTTGGATCAAATGACGGACGAGCTGCCGTCGGTCAGCTATCCGCGGCTCCCCGGCCGCCGCCCGGGGCCCGA
>JBJMQW010000280.1:0-6108 GCA_045802495.1 Allostellaceae bacterium
CCTTGGCTTCGACGAAGTCGCGCGCTGGGAATAGCCCATGGCTCCCATCCGACAGTTACCACTGCCGTCGTTCAGCGAACCGATTCCTGAAAGAAGCCTCCACCATCGGCGCCTTCCCGGCGCAGGCCGGGACCCATGTCAGCGATGGGCGCCGGCCTTCGCCGGTGTGGCGAGAAGAGTGGGTGCGATGCGTTAGAATTGACCCACCGGCTATCGCATTGTCGATTTCGCGGTCGGGACGATGCGCGTCACGGCGATGGCCTCACGGTCGAGAAGGTCCGGCACCCGCGGCGCGATCTTGGTCTTCCAATGATCGCTTTCGTAGACCGCCTTGTAGAGCGCCTCACGCTCGCTTTCGCTCTCGAAGCGGCGCAGCCACACATAGATGGAGGGATCTGTCTCGCCCCGAAAGCTGCCGCAGATGACCATGCCCTTCGAGACCTGGAACGGGATGATCTCCTCTTCCATGACCTTGACCCATTCCTCGAGCTTGCCGGGCCGGACCTTGTATTGGCGCAGTTCATAAAAGGCCATCTAACCCTTCTCCCTTTGGCGGCGTCGTTTCGCGGTCATCGTAGCGGCCGGCTGGTGGCGGCGAAAGATCCTTTGGGCTAGGCTCGACCCTCGACACTCGGGGAGAGCACGGAATGGCAAACGATATCGCCACCGCTGACGCCGGCCTGGCGCCAGCCGTCGAAACCGCCACCGGCAAATTGCGCGGCGCTTCCGTCGCCGGAATCCATTCGTTCAAAGGCATCCCCTACGCCGCCTCTCCTACCGGGCGCAACCGCTTTATGCCGCCCCAAGCGGCGCAGCCTTGGGCCGGCGTGCGAGAGGCGCTCGCCTATGCCGGTCACGCCTGGCAATTGCCGAACCGGCCCAAGCGACGCCCGGTTCTCGAAACGCTTCTCGGCCCGGCGGACGCGACGCCGGAAGGCGAGGACTGCCTGACCCTCAATGTTTGGACACCGGGTCTCGGCGATGGCGTCAAGCGGCCGGTCATGGTGTGGCTGCATGGCGGCGGTTTCGGATATGGGTCGGGCAACCGAGCGGTGACAGACGGCGCCAACCTGGCGCGCCGCGGCGATGTCGTCGTCGTCAATGTCAACCACCGCCTCAACATTTTCGGCTTTCTGCACCTGGCGGATATCGGCAGCCCCGCCTGGGCGCATTCCGGCAATGCCGGGGTACTCGACCTCATCGCGGCGCTGCGCTGGGTGCGCGACAATATCAAAAGCTTTGGCGGCGACCCCGCCAATGTGACGATCTTCGGCGAGTCGGGCGGCGGCGGGAAGGTCAGTGTGCTGCTGGCGATGCCCGAGGCGCGCGGTCTGTTTCATCGCGCAATCATCCAGAGCGGTGCGGCGATTCGCGTCTCGACCCGCGAGCGAGCGAATGCGCTCGCGCAGGCCGTGCTGAAGGAGCTCGGGATAGCCCATAACGAATGCGAGCGGCTGCAGACCGTGCCGGCCGAGCGGCTCCTGGCGGCGATCGCGCCTGCCTCGCGCGCCGTCGGCCGATCGCGCTGGCCATTGCTCGACCGCTACGATTTCGGCCCGGTCGTCGACGGCGCCGACCTGCCGCAGCACCCCGCCGAGCCGGGCGCTCCCCCTACCGCCGGCGAGATCCCTCTGATGATCGGCGGCACCCGCGAGGAGAGCGCCTTTTTCCTCGCCGACGACGATGCGGTGTGGAACGGCACCCTGACGGAGGCCGAGCTGCGGGAGCGCCTGGCCGCAGTCGCCGGCCGGGAGACCGACGCGCTCCTCGCCGCCTATCGTTCCGCGATGCCGCAGGCGAGCCCCGGAGACCGGCTGATCGCCGCGTTGACCGGTTCGAATTTCTGGATCCGCACGGTATTGCTCGCCGAGCGCTACGCGGCACGGCCGCGTGCGCCGGTCTACATGTACTCGCTCGACTGGCAAAGCCCGGCGCACGGCGGCCGCATGAAGGCGCACCACGCGATGGACCTGCCCTTCGTCTTTGACAACACCGTGGTCGCCGACACGACCGCCAGCGCCCCGGGCGCCCGTGAGCTGGCGGCGGGGATGGCGGATACATGGACCGCCTTCGCCCGCAACGGCAGCCCAAACAATCCCGCAATCCCGGCTTGGCCCGCCTATACGAATGCGGACCGCGCGACGATGATCCTCGATAGCGCCTGCCGCGTCACCCGCGACCCCGACCGCGACGCGCGCCTGCTATGGACCCGGATCGTCCAGGATTAGGCCGAGAAACAAGCGCGCACCGTAGCGTCGCCGCCGCTTTCCTTGTTGGCGGCGGGGTCATTGCGAGGAGCGCCTGCCCACGACGAAGCAATCTCGACCGATCGAGCGCCAGGCGGCCAGAGGTTGCTTTGCTGTCGCTCGCACTGACGCTTTGAAAGCGATGGTGCAACCCGATCGGAATCTTGCTCTAAAATTGGCTAGCGCCGGGCTTCGAGGTCGGCGATCGCAGCGGCCTTTTCTGCATCGGTCATATAGGGGTCGCGACGAATCATCTCGATCTTGCCGTCGATGAAGGCCCGCGCCTGCGCGCGGTCTTCGTCAGTCTGCGGCGTCTTGCGGGCGAAGACGTCGCGCATATCGGCAATCGAGCCGGAAGGTTTGGCCGGCTGTTGGATTATCACGGGCGGCTCCGGCGGGGGGTCGATCGGCATTGTGCCCTCTCTGCCCCGCCGGGACGCGGCAGGTCAGCTATTGACGACGAAAGCGTAATTGGGATCGAGGAACACCAGATTGAAGCCCACGTTGTCGGTTCGGACATACGAATCTGAAGGAGAAAGAGGCTCCCAACTGCCCCAGACCCCGTTATTGTCCAAACTGACCAGCTGCGCGCCTAGCGCTCCCATCGGGTTCGTGTCGACATAGAGCGGTTGGAACGTCTCGACTATCGGGGCCCAGGAGCCGACCCAGCCGGTCTTCTGCTGCGCGTCCGTGGCAGCGTAGTCATATTGGTAGACCAGATCCCAGCCCCCGCGGACGTTGTTGTAGAGCAGCGCCTGATTCCGGTAGGTGCCCGCGTCGATCGCCCAAGTGCCGTTCCACACCGGGAGCACAGGATACGGATTGCCATGGGCAGGCATTGTGGTGATATAATTATCCAGTGATGTGAAAGGGACATCGGTCTGCCAGGGGTCGCTGCGGGCCCAGTCATACACCCGGAAATGCGGGGTGTCCTGCCCATTATAGGAGACGAAAGCCTCCACGCCGAGCCCGGATCGGTTGGTCGCAGTGAGATAGAGCCAAGTGTTGACATTGCCGCCCGGCGGAACTGGGCATACAAAATCACAGCTGAACGACGTGCCGAGACCCCAGCTCGTCTTGAAGTCCGGGGTATAGAAGAAGCCCTCACCGACGCCACCCGGGATTGGCTGGGTGACAATCTCCGCCGCCTCCTGCCCAAAACGATCGACCAAATCAGCAACTGCGTGGCCGCGCGCCGCACGGTCGAAGCGCGGATGGGTGTAAGCAACATGCAGCTTGCTTCTCCGGAAGGCTGTCCGAAACTTTTCGTCCACCGGGGTCTTGGCGGATATCGCGGCGAATGCCGCCTGATGGTCCTCCGTGCCTCTATGCGGTCGATTGAGCGGCGGACTGGGGCTCGTCACGAGATGGCCGTGAGTTTTCATTCCAATTTCCTCGCATCCGGGCTCGGCGCACCTAGCGTCGCTGCACAATGATTGCGTCAGCCCTCGCCCCCCGGTGTGAGGATCGCGTTTAAACGTTTTCTTTTCCTTAATAAGATTTGAAGATCCGGGTGGACCCGGTTAGTCCAGCATTAGCCGAGAAACAAACGCGCACCGTCGTTGACCAGGCTGGCGCCGTCACTGCGCTGAGCGCTTGCACGACGACGCAATCCCGACCGGCCGAGCCGGGCGGCGCCAGATTGCTTCGCTGTCGCTCCAATGACCATTGAAGTTTGCTCTAAACGGGCGAGCTCCAGGCGCGCATGGCAAGTGCGTTAGAATGGAAATAGTTCGTTCTGATTGAGGCATCATTTATGAACAGGAGGACTCTGCTTAAGCGGGCAGCGGCGATGCCCCTGCTGGGAAGCGCCCTGTCCTATTTGAAATCGCCTGCGTACGCGACAAACGGTCCGACCGGCACATCGAGGCGGCGCGTGCGCCCCGGCGATTCATCGTGGCCCAGCCCCGCCGAATGGGACGTACTGAAGCAGACCGTCGGTGGCCGGGTCCTCAAGGTTGAGTCGCCCCTCGTGGCCTGCGTCGGCGACCCGGCTAGCACAGCCTGCCGCGATGTCCTCAAATCGCTGCGCAACCCGTTCTTTATCGGCGACCAGCCGGGGGCGACGGAAAGTACCGGCTGGGTCGACGCTTGGATGTTTGCCCCAAGCGTCTACGCGGTCGCCGCTAAATCCGCCGAGGATGTCGCCGCCGCGGTCAATTTCGCGCGCGAGCACAATCTGCGCCTTGTCGTCAAAGGTGGCGGCCACAGCTACCTGGGCACGTCGAATGCGCCGGATTCATTGCTCGTGTGGACGCGGGCGATGGACGACATCGCGCTGCAGGACGATTTTGTGCCGCAGGGCTGCGCCGTGCCGCCGCAGCCGGCGGTCTCGGTCGGGGCAGGGGCGATCTGGCTGCATGTCTACGACGCGGTGACGACCCGGGCCGGTCGCTATGTGCAGGACGGCGGCTGTACCACTGTCGGCGTCGCGGGACTGATCCAGAGCGGCGGATTCGGCAGCTTCTCAAAGAATTACGGGACGGCCGCGGCATCGCTGCTGGAGGCAGAGGTGGTGACCGCCGACGGGAAGGTGCGGATCGCCAATGCCTGCAGAGATCCCGAGCTGTTCTGGGCGCTCAAAGGCGGCGGGGGCGGCAGTTTCGGCGTCGTCACCCGCGTGACCCTCAAGACCGACGACTTGGCGGATTGGGCAGGCGGGGTGTTCTTTTCGGTGAAGGCAATGTCGGGCGTGGCGTATCGCGACCTGATCCGGGCCTTTGTTCGCTTCTATGCTCAGCGGCTTTTCAATCCGCATTGGGGCGAGAGCGTCAATTTGCGCCGCGACGATACGCTGTCGTTCTCGATGGTCTCGCGCGGACTGGACACAGCGGCGCTGCAGGCGGTGTGGCAACCGTTTCTCGATTGGATCGCCGGATCGCCGCAGGATTACCGGATTTCGGGGCGGCCGAATATCACCGGCATGCCGGCACGCAACTTGTGGGACGCCGCGTACCACAAGGCGCATTCGCCCGCCGCGATCATCAGCGACCCGCGACCGGGCGGCGCGCCCGGCGATTTCTCGTGGGCCGGCGACCACGACCAGATCGGCGCCTACTGGCACGGCTATGAGTCGCTTTGGCTGCCTGCGTCGCTGCTCCGGCCGGATCAGCAGAACCGCCTCGCCGACGCCTTGTTTGCCGCGAGCCGGCATTGGACGACGGGACTGCATTTCAATAAAGGGCTCGCCGGCGCGCCGCCCGCAGCAATCGCCGCATCAGCCGACACAGCGACAAATCCGGCTGTCCTCACGGCCTTCGCGCTGGCGATCGTCGGGGGCTTCGGCCCGCCCGCCTATCCCGGCATTCCCGGGCACGAGCCAAACCTCGCCGAGGCGCGCAACGACGCGGTCGCGATCGGCAACGCGATGGACGAGCTGCGCAAGTTGGGTATCACCCCGGGCTCTTACGTCTCCGAAACCAGCTATTTCGAAAGGGACTGGCAGCAGTCGTATTGGGGCACAAACTACCAGCGGCTACGAGCGGCAAAAGTCAAATACGATCCAGATGGGCTGTTCTTTGTTCATCATGGAGTCGGCAGCGAGGACTGGAGCACTGACGGTTTTGAAAGAATAAACGCGAACTAAAATAGAGTGAGGTTGCAAATTGGCGCCGAGGCTGCGCGACCGCTATCTCGCCAAAACCGGGTGCGGCGGCCAGTTGACGGTAGAGCCGGTACCCGCCGATGCGCCGGCCAATCCGTTCACGACGGCGGAAGGCGATTACGGCTTCTCAGGCCGCTCCTCGAGACGGCCGGAAAGCGGCAACTTCGCCCGGCCTGCGAAGCATTTTATCGACCTCGCTCGCGTGCAGCTCTTCGGCGTAGACCATCTGTCTGGCATATTCTTCGATGATGACCGAGC
>JBJMQW010000281.1:0-4980 GCA_045802495.1 Allostellaceae bacterium
CCAGAATCTTCGAGGCCAACTCGGCCAACGAATATTGGGCCAAAGCCAGCTCGGGTCTGACCACGGATGGCCAGGGGCACGATCTCGACCTGAGTAAGACCGACCATGTTCGCTATTACCTGTTCTCGAGTTTCCCGCACGGGGCGGGTACCGGGCTGGGTATCTGTCAGCAGCAGCAAAATCCGCTGACGCCTAATCAAGTATTGCCGGCTCTATTGTTGGATCTGGACGACTGGGTGACCACGGGCCGCGAACCACCTCACAATCGCATTCCGCGTCTAGCCGACAAAACTCTCGCCCCGGCGCTGCCGCAATCGGGCATGGGCTTTCCGAACATCCCGGGCGTGATCTACAGCGGTATCCATCATACCGGCGACCTATTGGATTTCGGACCTCGGTTCGACGATGGCATTCTGACCGTGCTGCCGCCCTCGGTCAGCACACCCTACAAGGTCTTTGTGCCCAAGACGGATCGCGACGGCAACGATATCGCCGGCATTCGCACACCGGATGTCGCCGTGCCGGTCGCGACCTATACCGGCTGGGGACTGCGCGCCGAGACGAACGCACAAGATGCCGACGGGTGCGACGCCTCCGGCCAGAGACTGCCCTTCGCCGCAACCAAGACGGCGCGGCTTGCCGCCGGCGACCCGCGCTTGTCGCTGGAGGAGCGCTACAAGGACCATACGACCTATGTCAGGCTGGTCGCCGCTACGGCGCGGCGCCTGCAGCACGAACGCCTGCTGCTGGAAGAGGATGCGAAGGCCTACATCGCCGCCGCGGAGGCCGCGACCGTCCCTTGAGCCCAGTGAGGCCTTCGTCGTCGCGACAGTGTCGGACCGGGGGGTGCATTCGAGAAATGTGACCGGCGGCAGCGCCCTACGCGATTGCCGCCGAACCCATAATCGCTGATCCGTCGCCGCATCCGCAGCCTACTCGCCTACGGCCGGCAGCACGGTGCGGTCTGATGGCCGTGACGCCAGGCATCGCCCCGACGATGCTGTCGGGCTCTCCACGACGGGAATGGCAATCGCGGATTTGAGCGACAGTGGCGCCGCAGCGGGGATGTCACGCCGAGCAATATCAAATACATTGCCGGGCTGCCGTTCGTCGTGGTCGGGGCGCTGATCTGGTGGGGCGGTTGGGCCTTGCGGCGAAACATTGGAGCGCTGCGCCGCCCTCCAGTCATTCGGCGAACGATCATGATCGCAGCGGTTCTAGTTGAGTGAGGAGGCCGTGATGCCGACGCCGAGACTGGCATTGATCACTATAGCGGCGACGCTTGCCTTTCTTGGGCTGGCCGTGCTCGGCCAGGGAGGATTCACGGCCTTCTTCTCGCATCCCGCGCTGGTTGCCGTTGCCGTCATAACCTTCGTCCTTGCTGGCGTTGGGCTCTTCAGCAGCGGGAATCTGAGCCCGGGGGAGCGTGAGGACCGCGGCAATCGTTGGGTTCTCATCGCGTTTGGGGTGCTAGGCGTGCTCGCGGCCTATCTTCCCGCGTATACCGATCGGACGGGGTTCTGGACCCTCGACGGAGACGCCATTCGCTGGCTGGGCGTCGTTCTCTTCGCTGCCGGTGGCGCGCTGCGGATCTGGCCAGTCTTTGTGCTCGGCCACCGGTTCAGTGGATTGGTCGCCATTCAGCGCGGGCACGCGCTGGTCACCAGCGGCGTCTACAACCTCATCCGCCATCCCAGTTACCTGGGATTGCTCGTTAACTCACTGGGGTGGAGCCTCGCCTTTCGTTCGGGGGTCGGGGTGCTGCTCACGGCGCTGACGATCGTACCGCTGCTTGCGCGCATCAACGCCGAAGAGCGGCTGCTGCGCACGCAATTCGGCCGCGAATACGATGCCTACTGCGCCCGCACATGGCGGCTGATCCCGGGATTCTATTGACCCTGCGTTGGACGCCGCGGCCTTATGGCCAAGCTCCATTCCTAGTCCGGCGTCAAACGCGGCCAGGAGGTCCATCTCTTGCACAGCGTTTCCTGGTCAAAATCGGAGGTGAAAAGCGATGGCGATTGTCAACTCCCGGTCCGGTACGAGAGTCGACGAGGTCGAAGAGCGGATCTATCGGATCAGCACGTCGGTGACCAATTTGCCCGGCGGGTTCAGCTTCAACCAGTACCTGATCGACGATGACGAGCCGCTCTTGTTCCATACCGGGCCGCGCAAGCTCTTTCCGTTCGTCCGCGAGGCTGTGGGGCAGGTGTTGCCGGTCGAGCGGCTGCGCCACATCGCCTTTTCGCATTTCGAGGCGGACGAATGCGGCTCGCTCAATGAGTTCCTGGCTGCCGCGCCGGGCGCAGCGCCGCTTTGCGGCACGGTGGCGGCGCTCGTCTCGGTCAACGACGTCGCCGACCGCGAGGCGCGCGCCCTCGTCGACGGCGAGATCGTCCGGCTGGGCCGCCGTGAGGTTCAGTGGTTCGACACGCCGCACATGCCGCACGCCTGGGAATGCGGCGTCCTCTTCGAACACACGACGCGTACCTTGTTATGCAGCGATCTGTTCACCGACGGCGGAGCCGATCATCCGGCGATCACCGAGGCCGATATTCTCGGGCCGAGCGAGCGTTTTCGGGCGCAGATGGACTATTACTCGCACGCCAAGAACGGGCGGTCGATCCTGATGCGTCTCGCTGCGCTGCGCCCGGAGATGCTCGCACGGATGCACGGAAGCGCTTGGCGCGGCGATGGTGAGGCGATGCTGACGGCGCTCGCCGCGGCGCTCGACCGAGAGTCCTCACCCGCCTCCCCCGCGGCGCAGGAGAGGGGCTAGAAATTGCATGGTAGAGAGGGTTCCGCTACCCCATCGCTGCGAAGCCGCCGTCGACCGGGATCACCGCGCCGGTGATGAAGTCCGAGGCGGCGGAGGCAAGAAAGACGGCGACACCGGCAAGATCGTCCGGCACCCCCCACCGCCCCGCCGGAGTGCGGGCCAGCACCCGCTCGTGCAGTCCGGTGACCTGCCGGCGGGCGTCGCGGGTCAGCTCGGTGTCGATCCAGCCCGGAAGGACGGCGTTGACCTGGATATTATCGTCGGCCCAGGCTGTCGCCAGCGACTTCGTCAGCTGCACGAGGGCGCCTTTGCTTGCGGCATAGGGAGCGGCATAGGCAGAGCCGAACAGCGAGAACATCGAGCCGATATTGATGATCTTGCCGCCGCCGCCCCGCTTCATTGCCGCGTGCGCGGCTTGCGAGCACAAAAAGGCGCCGGTCAGGTTGGTGTCGAGCACGGCATGCCATTCGGCGGCGGTGTAGGTTTCGGGCGGCTTGCGGATCGATGTGCCGGCATTGTTGACGAGGATATCGAGGCGGCCAAACCGTTCGGCCGCCTCGGTGATCATCGCCCGACACGAGTTCTCGTCGGCGACATCGACGGCGATGAAGGCGCTTTGGCTGCCGAGCGCCGCCACTGCCGCTTTGGCCTTGGCGGCGTTGCGCGCCGCCACCACGATGCTGGCGCCGGCTTCCGCGAGACCGCGGGCCATGCCGAGCCCAATCCCGCCATTGCCGCCGGTGATGACGGCGACCCGCCCGGAAAGGTCGAAAAGCGTCATGTCAGGTCCCCGAGCCGCTTGATCAACGCCTCCGCCGCAGCCGGCGCTCGAACCTTTGCGCCGTTGATGAAGTAGACAAAGCAATCATGCCCGGCTTCGCTCGATTGACGCCGAAACCGGTCCGCCCACCCCGCGATCGCCTCCGGCGAATAGCCGGTGGGCTCGGTCTCGGCGCAGCGCCGCAGACGGGCGTAGACAAAGTCACCGGTCGGGTCTTCAAAAGCCGGGTATTTATCGTCGTCAACCAAGGCGACAGCCACGTTATGCCGGCGCACCAGACCGGTAAACGCGGGCGAGGCGAAACTGCGATGGCGCACTTCGACGACATGCCGTATCGCTCGGTTGTCGAGAGTGCGCGGCAACAGTTCGAGAAAGCCGGCAAAACCAGTCTCGTCAAACGGCATCCACGGCGCGAATTGCCAGAGGATCGGGCCTAATTTCTCGCGCAGTTCGACCACGCCGCTCGCAAAAAAGCGCTCGATCGACGGGCCGGCGGCGGCCAGATCTGATCGATGCGTCGCAAAACGCGGACCCTTCAGCGAGAAGACAAAATCCTCAGGCGTGTCGTCATGCCAACGGCGGAAGCTCGCCGGCTTTTGGGCGCCGTAGAATGTCCCGTTGATCTCGATCGCGGTGACCCGGCGGCTGGCGTGAGCGAGTTCATTCTTCTGCGGCAGCCCCGGCGGATAAAAGACTCCGCGCCAAGGCGGGAAGACCCAACCGCCGATTCCAACCCGAATCTTTGGCAACGATAGCTCCTTGAGCCCGAGCGGGCGAGATGGGCAATAAACCAGCTGCTACCGCGGTGACCGGCCGGAAACATACTTGCGGCTCTCTCCTCGAGTAACGTTGAGAGGGACTGCCGCAAGCCGCTTAATGTACGCCCTTTAGCGGGGTGGTCTCGCGTTTCTCGACCGGCGCGGCGGGGCCTGGCGTTTCCTGTTGGCCCAGCAACTTGCTCGACAGGCTCTGTTCTCCGACGACCGCGTTCGGGTCCGGGGCCTGACCGCTGCGAGCGCCGATGTCGGGAAGCCCGTCCTCGGCACGCCGCAGGCGAAAGTCCGGAGCCTGCTTGCCGGGTTCGCCCGGCCCGGCCTGGTCGATAATTTGACGGGCCTGCTGGTCCGAACTCTTCTCCTGCGGCCGCGTGGCGCCAGGCTGCGGCGGGCGCAGCTCGAAATCGGGCGGCATCGTCAATGGCGCGCGAGATTCGACTGCGAACTCGTCAGGCGATGTCTTTTCGAGGCCGATCGACCGCCGCAAATCGGTGCAGCCCCACAGCAGTAACGCGCAAGTCGAACAAAGAACCGTGACAAATAGAGCGGGGCGAAAGCCGCGATAATGATGATG
This sequence comes from Allostellaceae bacterium, assembly GCA_045802495.1. Lineage (GTDB taxonomy): Bacteria > Pseudomonadota > Alphaproteobacteria > ATCC43930 > CGMCC-115725 > AP-15. The sequence goes on from JBJMQW010000281.1 coordinate 4,911, forward strand.
GTCGGACATGGCACAAATCCCTCCCCTCCTTGGTATTTACTGCCCCTTGCGCCGCAGAAGCAAGCCGTCG
>JBJMQW010000282.1:0-2388 GCA_045802495.1 Allostellaceae bacterium
AAGACCGTGAACACGGTCGGGTCCTTGCTGCGCCGCACAGCCTCCAGCCAGCCGAGCCGACCGCGCTGATGACGGAATTCGCGAAACGCGACGAACCATGACCCGGCCTCGAACACGATCGAAGCGCCCAGGACAATGTAGTTGACGACCACGTACCTGGCCGGCTCGGCATGGAATATCTTTTCGACCCCCTCATAGAACGCCACCAGCGCGCCCAAGCCGAAGATCATCACCGCGACGACAAAGACCCAAAAATAGAGCTGCAACCCATAGCCGAAGGGGTGCTCCGCGTCGGGCGGCTTGTCGGCGCGGCGCATGCCGAAAAGCAGCAGGAGCTCGTTCCCGGTATCGACCGTCGAATGGATCGCTTCGCTGTACATGGCCGCGCTGCCGGTGACCAGCGCCGCGCCGAATTTGCAGATCGCGATCGCGACATTGCCGGCGATCGCCGCGATGATGACCCGGAGCGAGCCTGAATGTTCTGCCACTATCCCGCCTCCGCTGCGCCGCCGCTATGTTATAGCCACGTGCTGGCCGTTGTCGGCGGTCGCTCTTGGGGTGTCGCCTTTGCGCGCCGGTAACGGCCATTCCGGCGATCATTCGTGGCTACGACACCTGAAGCAATTCCGGGGGCCGATGGCAGTGGTCAGTTCCCGCCGGTGCGTCCAAACCAGACGCCGAGCAGCGCGGCGAGCGCCACTAGCGCAAGGAAGCCGTTCAACGCGAACAGCAATGCCCGCGGGAGGCGGCGCACGTCGGGCCGGGGCGGCGGTGCGCCCGGATATAGCTCGCGCCAGACAGCGGCGGCGAAGCAGAAGGCGGCGAACGCTGCCAGCACCGAGCCGGTCAACACGACCACCCATTCCGGCAGCACCCCGCCCAGCGTCTTCTTCGCCCCCACCCCGGCTGCTAGCGACATCAGACCGGTGCGGACCCAGGCGGCATAGGTGCGCTCGGCGGCGAGCACCGTCCGGTTGGCGGCGAGCTCGGTGCGGCGGTCGGCGCTGGCCTCGGTGCGCTGAGCGGCCGCCGTCGTGCGAACGGCGGTCTCCTTGGTGCGCTCGGCGGCCTCCGCAGTGCGGTTAGCGGCGATCTCGGTGTGGCGGTCGGGGGTGGCCTCGGTGGGCATGGATCGTCCTATCCCAGACCCCCGGTATGTAGCGAGGTCAATCCTGATGCCCTATCAAATTCAGCCCTGCCAACGGCTGGTATTGAGCAACTTCTGCCGGCGGCCATCGCCGGCGGCATTGCCCGGAACGCGCCCAACCGGCCGTTCCGGCACAGTCGGTCGGCCAAAGAGGTCGAGGTGGTTCGCCGCGCTGGTGGCCGCTGTGGCTCGCTATACTCGATAGCGGGTGTTTGATCAGTGTGAAACCAATACCTCAGATGTCGGGCGACCGGACGGGGATTTATCTCGGTTTAACTGGCATTTCCGCGCGCGATGAACGGCGCAATCGCGGCTCTTATCGTCGTCGCGAGACGACCGCATAGCCCGCCAGTCGCCGGGAGGCTGTCATGACCCGGAGGCCTGCCGCACTGCGAACGCCGCCTCCCAATTGCGCCCGTCAAAAAAGCGGCTCGGCTCCAGCACGGAGACGTCGATGTCGTCGAGACAGCGGGCGTTGACGCTGATCTGATCGGGGTCGGAGCGCGGCACGTAAAAGGCGTGAATGCCGCAATGGCGGCAGAAGGTGTGCTGTGCCGTTCCGGTATTGAACCGATAGGTCGTCAGCTCCCCCTCTCCACAAAGCAGCTTGAAGCGGTCGAGCGGCACGGGAAGATGCAGGATGCCCTTTTTTGTGCAGATCGAGCAGTTGCATTCACCGATCGTGCCAAGCTCGGCCCGGATGCGGAACCGTACTCGACCGCAATGGCAGCCGCCATGATAGGTTTCGAGCATCAATCTTCCTTCATAAATGAATGAAAGAAATTGAATGGCCACTTTACACTTAAGCGCGGGCCGTCGAGAAGCTCGGAGGTTGCCTATGAATCGGCCCGCGAACGCTGACCAAGCGCCATAGCAACGACTCCAGTTGTGAAATTTGTCGCCACACGGCTAACGGAATTGAGCCGGTAACGTCTCCCCTAACAGCTTTGAATAGACCCGGTTCCGGGGATCTCTTAAAAGGAAAGTGGCGCCAATGATCGAAAGTGTTACGATACCGCTTGTTACGATAATTGAGTTATTTCTTCCGTAGAGAAGGAGATTTTTTATTTGATTGCAACCGCTACTGGAACTTTTCGCGCGTTCGATAGATTTCCTTATCAAAATCGGCCGACCCCGAATGGGGTGATGTCGATCGAAGCAGGCCGGCCGGCTACGAGGTCGGCGACGATTTTGCCGGTCATCGGCGCCGAGGTCATCCCGACATGGCCGTGGCCGAAGGC